>JBFWYV010000153.1:0-11262 GCA_050186055.1 Hyphomicrobiaceae bacterium
AGAAAGGCCCTAAATCTTTGTTTTGTCGTGCTTCTTATCGGAAAAACCGGTTCCCACTTTTCCGGAAGCACTCTAGGTCGTGGCGTCACCGACATCCTCGTCGGGGTCGGGATCGTGGGCAGGTCCCGCCGGACGGCGTCCGCGGAGAAGCTCAACCACGCCGGCCTTGACCTCCTCCTCGCTGTGGCGGGCCAAAGCCTTGCGGTCGGCGAAGCTATCGAGCGGAACCGGCTTGCCCAGCCTGACGGTGACATCGAGAGGTCCGGCCTTCAGCAGCTCCCAGGCGTGGCTGCCCATCTCCATATCGCCGTACCAGCCGACGAAAGGACGGTCGGCCCGACCGAGGGGCAGGCCGTGCAGGTGGGTGTAGACGATAGCCAGAGTCTGAACGACGGCCGGCGAGCTGCCATTGCTGATCGCGTGCGTGGGTTTGGCGGCTGCCAGCAATGAGGTCTTGAACGGCAGGACGCGGTTGCCATCGCTCGAGGTGCCCTCGGCAAACAGCACGAGCGTGTCGCCGGTGTTGAGGCGCGCGATCATCTCATTCGCGGTGTCGCCGATGCTGGTGCGGCGCGTGCGATCCACGAACACCGTGCGCTGGAGTTTGGCGAGCCAGGACACGAACGGCCAGCCCGCAACCTCCCGCTTGGCGACGAACGATACGGGTGCAGCCGCCGAAATCACCGGAATGTCGAGCCACGAGGTGTGGTTTGCAACCAGCAGAACAGGAGCGCCGTGCGCAAGCTCGCCTTCAACGCGGACGCGGATGCCAAGCAGGCGGCACACCTGCCTGTGGTACCAATGCGGAAAGCCACGGGCACCACGTCGGGAGATCTTCAGCAGCAGCAACTGCACCGGCATCAGCGGGAGCGTCAGTCCCATGAAACCGGCAAGCACCGCACCGGCCAGGATCCGGCTGCCGAGCCCGGCAGACTGCCCTTCATCGATCCAGTTGCGCGGAGCTTCTATCGACATGTACCTGTGTCCGATCACAGTCCTGCAGTGTAGTCCCAGCGCTGGCGACGGCTCATCGGCGTCAGACCGGCATCGGTGTGCCTGATGAAATAACAGCCTTCGCCCCGCACGAACGGGCATGCGGGTGTTGCTTTCATCCTGTCGATTTGTCCGGCGCTCATATAGAGTATCAACCGCACGACGTCCATATTCGCCATCCTGACGGGTCGAAGCAAGCACCGAGGCAAGACTGCCGCTGGCCGGTGGACCTCACAGCGGTCTTGAAAGCTGCAGTGCGTCGACTGCGATGCCGTCCGGGCGCTGGTAGTATTTCTTGCGCCGGCCGACCTCGGCGAATCCGGCCTTGGCATAGAGGGCGTGTGCCGCTGCATTATCCGCCGCAACCTCGAGGAACACCTTGTTTGTGCCGGCGCCGTGCAATGCGCGCATGATGCCGTCCAACAGCCGCAGTCCCAATCCGCGACGCTGCCACTGCGGCGTAACGCCCAACGACAGGATCTCGGCTTCATCCGCGGCAATCTGCGCCATCGCGAAGCCGACCGTGGCCTTGGGGAATCCATGGCGGGCAACGAGCGCCGTCGCGCCGGCGTTCTGCAGTAATTTTGCGACCTCCGGCTCGGGCCATGGCGGGACGAACAGGGCCTTGTGGAGTGCGGCGATTTCGCTCGCGTATTCGGGGCCGGCCCACAACAGGCTGACATGCTTTACGTCGAGCGGCTCATTTGCGGTCATGCTCGGCTCTTGACAGTGACGAGCCCGCCTGCGGCCTGACATCGGGCGGGCGCAGGTAGAGCGGATGCAGCGTCGTTGCATCGTCGCTTATTGCAGCCGTGCATGACAAGAGGTCGGATGCATCGGGCATCAAACCGGCAAGGCACGCGATGACATTCCGGCCACCATCGCGCGCCAGGTCCGCTACCCGGCCGGCGGCGGTACCGGCCACCACGAACGCCTCCGGCCCGATGTGATCGAGCACCGAACTCTCGCTGATTGCACGAGGGCCGTCGCCAACGAGCGAGGGTCCAGGGGCGAAGCGCTCTAAATAGAGCCAGCCCCGCCCCGCGCCCATGACGACGGTCAGCGGCCGCTGGCGATCCGCTTCGGGAAGGGTCCGGCGCGCGCCCATTGCAACGACGCTCAGGCTGGACACGCCGGCGACCGGCTTCGACAGCGCCAGCGCCAATCCGCGCACCGCGGCGATGCCGGTGCGAACACCGGTAAAGGTGCCGGGACCTCGGGTGACGGCAAGCCGCGCCACATCGGCGATCGCGAAAGCCGGGTTGCCGGTCGCCTCGCGCACATCCTCGATGACCGCCGCGATCATCGGGAACAGCGCTTCGGCATGTCCGGTCTCGCGCAGCTCGCGGCGGACTGCGAGCACGGTCGGTCCTGCATTCGTCCGGCTGCTGTCGCCGACCGCCACCGACACGGCGCCGAAGCATGTATCGATGGCCAATGTCGGCATAGGTCGCGATCAGATGACGGCTTCGACGGCCTGCACTTCGGGGCAATAGTGCTTCAGGAGGTTCTCGATGCCGTTCTGCAACGTTGCCGTCGAGCTCGGGCAACCCGCGCAGGCGCCGCGCATGTGCAGGTAGACGATGCCTTCACGGAAGCCGTGGAAGATGATGTCGCCGCCGTCGTTAGCCACGGCGGGACGCACCCGCGTCTCCAGCAGCTCCTTGATCATGCCGACGACCTCCTCGTCCTTCGGATCGAAGTTGCCGCCGGCCGCGTCGTTGGCCCCGCCTTCCGAAGCGACGGCCGCAGCGCCCGACATGAAGTGGTCCATGATGGCACCGAGAATGGCGGGCTTCAGGTGCTGCCACTCGCCGCCGGCCTTGGTCACGGACACGAAATCCGGGCCGAGGAAGACACCCGACACGCCGTCGACCTCGAAGAGACGCGATGCGAGCGGCGATACCGCCGCCTCCTCGGCCGAGCGATAATCGGCCGTCCCGTTGGCGAGCACGGGCTTGCCCGGCAGAAACTTCAGGGTAGCAGGATTGGGCGTTGCTTCGGTCTGAATGAACATCGACAGGGCTCCAGTATCGGCAGATGCGTCACGGGATCAGCGACCGGGCGCGGACAGCTCTCTATTGGTAGATGGACCGGCTCAGGTGAATTGTCGAGTCCCGCGGTCGGGGTTTTCTGGGTGCGGCCCGGAAAACCGCCGGACCTGAGGCCGTTCCCATCTAAGCGAGCGTTCCCAGCTCCTCGACAGGAATGTTGCCGGGAACGATCACGATCGGGATCGGGAAGGTTCCGGCGGTCTTGCCGGCGGCAAGCGAGGAGACGAGCGGTCCGGGGCCTTTGGAGTCGACAGCCGCGCCGAGCACGAGAATCGCGATGTCCTCGTCCTCCTCGATCAGCTTCATCAACTCGTCGGACTTCTTGCCCTCGCGTATGACTTCCTCGATCGCCACATTATCGAAGCCGGCGGCACCCAGCTTGCGGCGGAACAGACGAAACAGAGCCTTGGCCTTGTTGGTCTCATCCTCGATGTGAACCTGCCTCACGTCAAGCCAGGTCTGGAAATCCTCGGGCTCGATGACGTAGAGCATGACAATCGCGCCGGATGAATGCGAGATCCGGTGGGCGCTGAAAAACAGCGCCGTTTCCGCCTCCGGGCTGTCGTCAAGGACGACCAGCATTTTCCGGTGGTGGCCTTCCTCGAAGGATCGTCGTCTGAGAGACGTAGTCATGGGCGGAGACTGCCACGGCGCACCGCCGCCTGCAACAAACGCCTCGGCGGCCGCCGGCTTCGACAATTCTTAGTCATGGATGAACCCCACGATCTCCTTGACCTCACGCATGATCGGCGCCGCAATCGCAGCCGCCCGCCGGCTGCCATCGATCAGAACGCGGTCGATCTCGGCCGGATCGGCCGTCAGCCTTCGCATCTCCGACGTGATCGGCGATATGCGCGCCACGGCAATTTCGGCCAGCGCCTTTTTGAAGGTAGAGAACTGCCCACCGCCGAACTCGCGCAGCACGCTCGCCTTGTCGGCGTCCGCCAAAGCGGCGTAAATGCCCACGAGATTGTCAGCCTCGGGTCGGGTTTTCAGATCTTTTTCCTCCGACGGCAGCGGCTCCGGATCCGTCTTCGCCCTTTGAATCTTGCGCGCGATGGTGTCGGCGTCGTCGGTCATATTGATACGCGACAGGTCGGAGGCATCCGATTTCGACATCTTCCTGGTGCCGTCGCGCAAGCTCATGACACGCGTCGCGGGGCCCTGGATCACGGGCTCGGGCAGCGGAAAGAACTCGCCGCTTTCGATACCGGTGGCAATGATCGCGTCCCGGTAATCGTTATTGAACTTCTGGGCGATGTCGCGGGCAAGCTCGAGGTGCTGCTTCTGATCCTCCCCGACCGGCACATGGGTGGCGCGGTAAGCGAGAATATCGGCAGCCATCAGCGTCGGATACGCGTAAAGGCCGACGGACGCGGCCTCGCGGTCCTTGCCCGCCTTCTCCTTGAACTGCGTCATGCGGTTCAGCCAGCCGAGCCGGGCCACGCAATTGCACACCCAGGCAAGCTCGGCATGAGCGGAGACCTGCGACTGATTGAAGATGATACTGCGTCCGGTATCGAGGCCCGCAGCGATGTAGGCCGCCGCCACATCGCGAATGGCCTGACGAAGCTCGCGCGGGTCCTGCCAGACCGTGATCGCGTGCATATCGACGATGCAATAGATGCACTCGTGGGTCTTCTGCATCTCGACCCAGCGCTGAAGTGCACCGAGATAGTTGCCGAGGTGCAGGTTGCCGGTCGGCTGCATGCCGGAGAAGACGCGTGGCGCAAGCGCGCGTTGTGACGGGCTCATGGGTGCTGGTCCTTGACTGCGTGCGACTGCCTTATGGCGCGCCCGGCGGCGCGGTGCAAGCCGGTGGAAAGGGAACCTCGGGAAGCGCGATCCGGCCGCCGATACCGGCTTGGCAGAGTTGCTACGATGCCGATTTCCCGCTGGTTCGGCCTATGCGGGTGACGCTCGCCAATCCTCGCCCGCTGGAAGCGGCGCAAACAGAGCGTCAACCTGGCCCTGGTGGAGGTCTTCCAGCCGCGGGGGCTTCCAGGCCGGCTTGCGGTCCTTGTCGATCAGAAGGGCACGCACGCCCTCGGGAAACTCGCCGGCCTCGAACAGACGCACGGTCAACCGGTACTCGACGGCGAGTGCGGCCTCCAGCGACGGCAGCGTCCGGGCATTGCGGATCGCAGCCAGCGTCGCCTTGAGCGAGCTCGGCGAGCGCGACGCCAGATCCTTGAGCTGCCTGGCCGCGAACTCGCCCGGCATGGAAGCGAGCCGGTCGCGTATCGCCTCCACCGTGGACGCAGCGAATGCGCTATCGATTTCACCGCGGTGTTCGGCGAGAGGCGACGGCGCGGGTGCGGTGGCGACCGCAGCAATGGCCACGGAAATCGGCTCATCCGAGAACGACAGCGTCTCGATGAGGCCCGGCAGCGACGCGGCAGAAACGCACGTGTCGGCGAAGTTTGCATAGAGCGCGTCGCCGGCGTTCATGCGATGGCCCGTCAATCCGAGGTAGACGCCGATCTCGCCGGGCGCGTGCGCCAGCAGCCAGGTGCCGCCGACATCGGGGATCAGGCCGATGGCCGTCTCGGGCATCGCCAGCATGGAGCGCTCGGTCACGATCCGATGCGAGGCATGGCCGGACAGGCCGATGCCGCCGCCCATCACGATCCCGTCCTGCACGGCAACGAACGGCTTGGGATAGCGGCCGATGAGAGCGTTGAGGCGGTATTCATCGCTCCAGAACCGCCGCGCCAGGCCCGAACCTTCGGTCACACGGCTGTGATAGAGCGAGACGACGTCGCCACCGGCGCACAATCCGCGGTCGCCTGCGCCGTCAAGGATGACGAGCGCGACGTTGGGATCGGACTGCCACGCCGCCAGCGCGTCGTAGATCGGCGCCACCATTTCGTAGCGCAGGGCGTTGATGGCGCGCGGACGGTTCAAGGTGATACGACCGGCACGCCCTTCGCGGCGGATCAGGACCTCGGAGGCGTCCAGTTCGGTGTTGTCGTCTGCTGGTGGCACGGCTGCTCCCGAGCGTCATCGGCTTATGTCTCAGCCGCGGCAGCCAAATACCGCCGGCCGCGCCATCCTGCAACCCCGACCGACAACCGGCAGACCATCCGATTTCGCCGGGCTGCTTGTCGGGCGAACGGGCGTGGGCCAAGATGAGCGTATCTGCGTTGATGGAAAACCGTCATGGTGGAGGAGGCGGCGATGCCTGCCGATGTCGTGCAGCCCGCAATTGCCGCGACGGGTCCGGTGCGGGCGCTGGAGGCGGACGGCTGGCGGGCGGACCGGGCCTTCAAGCGCTATCGCGTCGGCACGGCGGAGGTGACGTCGCTGCTGGATGCGATCAGCGCGATAGACGATTCATATTTTCCAACCGCAACGCCGGAGCGGGCGAGCGCCCTGAGAGACGCCGCCGGTCTCGAAGCCGGAAAGCTCTGGCTCCCCATCAACGTGTTCGTGATCGATTTCCCCGACAAACGGGTGATGATCGATGCCGGCAACAACCGCAACAACAATCCATCGTCGGGGCGGCTGCGCGAGGCGCTCGCGGCCGCCGGCATCGACCCCGCAAGCATCGATACGATCGTGGTGACACACGCTCATATCGATCACATCACCGGTCTGCTGACGCCGGAGGGAGAGAAGATCTATCCGGGTGCGGAGATCATCATTCCGAGAGCCGAACTCGAATTCTGGAGCGACGAGACCAAACTTTCCGGCTGGCCGCACCATATCGAGCGTGTCGTTCAAAAATGCCTGCCGACACTTCGCGCGTGTGCGGACCAGTTCCGTCCATTCGACGGCACGCCGGAAGTACTTCCTGGTCTGACTGCAGTGCCGCTTCCGGGTCATTCGCCTGCGCAAACGGGATACATGCTGCGGTCCGGCGGAGACAGCCTGTTGTTCTGGGCCGACACCGTTCATCTTGCCGCCTATCAACTGCCCGAGCCGGGTTGGGCGATCGTGTTCGACTACGACCAATCCGCGGCTGTCGAAACGCGCAAGAGGACGCTGGAAGACGTTGTGAATAAGCGGCAACGGGTGGCGGGCGCGCATTTGCCGGGTCACGGCATCGGCCGGGTGGAGCGCAGCGGCAGCGGCTATCTTTTCACGCCGGACCTGTGATCCGATGCGGGCACGGGTGTGACCCCGGCCGCTCAGGCATAGATGAATTCCAGAGCAGCCAAGGCCAGGAGGATGAAGAGCAGCAGCCAAAGCACAGCACGTCCTCTGCGGGTCGCGGAAGCACTGCCGCTTCCGAGCAGAACCAGCAACGCGGCGGCCGAAATCAGATTGATCGCCATCAGGGCGCCCAGCCCCAGGCCGCGCGGACCGTGGCCCTGGCCTTCCAGGAACGCAGCCGCTGCAATCCCGAGCAGGACCGCGCCGAGCAGTCTCGGCCATAGGCCCGACTCGCCCTTGGGAAGTCCGAACAGCCGCGCGGCGGTGAGTGGAAAGAGGGTGAGACCGACTCCGCCGGAGCACTTGAGCAGAGTTTCGAGCCAGAGCAACTGCTGTACCATGTCACGATGAGGTCACGACCCTGGCGGCAGTCTGCCTTCGCCCGACCGCACGACTCCGTCATTGCATGTGCGAATAACTATGTGCGCGAGCTCACGCGACCGCGTCCGGGCGGAGGTTAATCGCCCATCTCCCGGCCTTTGATGACTCCCTCGGAGCGATCGAAGACATCCTGAGGATTGAACTTTTCAGGCCGGTTGGACGCGGTCAAAGAATCCCACAGATTGTCGCTTGCGTCAGGCTTCTTCGGGGGCGGCGTGTAGTCGCCGGCGAGAACACGTCCGAGATCGGTCTTGATCCGCATGTTCTCGGCCTCGGGGCATTCACCGGCGACCGGACCTCCAGACTTGGCCGTGCCGCTGTAGGTGCCGTTATAGATCTTGGTCAGGTGCTCGACTTCTGCGGGCTGTATGCCGGACTGAGCCTCGGCGGCCAAATAGCTGGCCTTGACCGCTTCAGGGTCGAGGTAGAATCCGCACCGCTTCGCGCGAGCCACGGTCGCCGAGACGAACCGGGCACGGTCCTGCGGTGTCGCAGGCGGAGGCGCCGCAGCCTGGGTTGCGGCGGTCGTTGGCGGTTTGCCGGGGCCGAACAACGAGCCCGTCGACAGGCTGCTCGTTGACAGTCCGCAACCAGCAAGGGCGCCGCTAAGGACGCAAGCGAGCAGAATCGTGTTGGCCGAGTCGCGCATGCGGGGACCATTGCCAGAAAACTTAGACCGGTCAATGACCGAATGTGTCCTCATCCGGATCGTTTCTACAGCTATGTCGATCGGCACACGGTTTCAGCCGCTAGAGCCGATTGGACCCGGTCGGATCAGGGCGGGCTTGCCCGCGCGCGGCGGCTCCCATATGGCGACTCCGGGAGCATGACAGCGAGATGACCTCAGGCCACGGTGCGCGATGCGGCAAGTTTTACCGCCTCGATGATTTCCGGATAGGCCGAGCACCGGCATAGATTGCCGGTCAGATAGTGCCGGATCTGATCATCCGTCGGCTTCGGGTGCTGCTCGATCAGCTTCTTCGTCATCATGATGAAGCCGGGCGTGCAGAAGCCGCACTGAAATGCGCCGGCGTCGATGAAGGCCTGCTGGACCGGATCAAGCTTATCGCCATCGGCCAACCCCTCGATGGTGACGACCTCGCAGCCGTCGAGGAAGCTGGCAAGCGACAGACAGCCGGATACGGCCTCGCCGTCGACATGCACGGTGCAGCAGCCGCACAATCCCTGGCCGCAGCTTTCGCGTGCGCCTCGCAGGTCGAACTGCGTCGTCAGCATTTCGACGACGGTCTCCTGCGGCACGACATTGGCGGAGACGCGGCGACCGTTGAGCTTGAAGCGGATCAGTCTGGAGGTCGTCACGTCACTCGTCTCCGGCAAGTGGAGTGCCCTTCGCCGCCTGGATGGCGCGGTACACGGCTTCAGGTGTGATCGGCAGGTCGGTCAAGCGTGCCCCGATGGCGTCGGAAATGGCGTTGCCGATGGCGGCCGAGATCGTGATCGAGGTAATCTCGCCCGAACCTTTGGCGCCGAACGGTCCCTTCGCGTCGGATGCGCCGGGAACGGGCTCGGTTATCAGCTCTTCCGGCAGGTCGAGCAGGCTCGGGATCTTGTAGTCGGCGAGCGAGCCGTTGGTGAGCTGGCCGTCCCTGAACACCATGTTCTCGGTGGTGGTGTGCCCGAGCTGCATAATGGTGGCGCCGGAGAGCTGCTGCTTGACGCCCAGCGGGTTCAGCGGCCTGCCGACATCGGAGATGCTGATCAGCCTGGTGATGGTGAAGTGGCCGGTTTCCATATCGACCTCGACCTCGGCCGTCGATGACCCGGCGCCCCAGAACGGCGTTCCATCGCTGGTCTGGCCGGTCTCAAGATCCGGCTTCTGGTAGGTCGGGATGTAGGTACCGGTGCCGATGATGTTGCCGGCTTGCATGCCGTACTTGCGCTTCAGCAGCTCGGACAGCGGCATGTTGCTGCCTTCGGGCAACCCAAGTTCCCGGGCCAGCGCGGCAATCTTGCCTTTGGCATCCTCTGCGGCGGCTCGAACGGCGTTGCCCATATGGAACGTCGAGCGCGATCCGAGCGTGCCCATGTCGTACGGCGTGACATCGGTGTCAGGATGGATCACCCGGATCGCGTTCGCGTCGAGGTTCAGCATCTCGCCTGCGATCTGCGCCATGACGGTGTCCGAGCCCTGGCCCATGTCGACGGTGCCGATGTAGAGATTGCAGCTCCCGTCACCGGAAAGATTGACGATCGCTACAGAGGTCGTCGGCGTGGTGATGCCCTTGAAGCCCACGGCCAGACCACGTCCGCGGCGGATCCGATCATCGCCTCTGTCGAGCGGCCGGTCCCAGCCGATCCGCTCCAGCGCCAGATCCATCGAAAGTTCGATGGCAGCGTCACGGATCGGCGTCCCGGTGGCTTGCGGCCGCCCGTTGCGCAGCAGATTCTTGCGCCGGAACTCCACCTTGTCGAGCCCGAGCGCTTCGGCAATCATGTCGGTATGGCACTCGGACGCCCAGGTGACTTGCGGTGCGCCGAAGCCACGAAGCGCGCCGCACGGGGGGCGGTTGGTGTAGACGGCGTAGGAGTTGATCGTCACGTTGTCGATGTCGTAAGGGCCGGCGGCCGCGAACCCGGCCTTCTGCGTGACGCGCGGCCCGATATCGGCGTAGGCACCGCAATTCCATATGACCTCGCAGTGCCGCGCGACGATCTTGCCGTCGTTCATCACCCCGCTCTTGATGGTGAACGTGCAGGGGTGCCGCGTGATCATGAAGAACTGCTCCTCCATCGTGAGCGAGATCTTCACGGGACGACGGGCGATCATGGACAAGGCCGTCACCAGCGCCTCGAGCTTGATGTAGAGCTTGCCGCCGAAGCCGCCACCCAGGAAGGGAACCTTAACCCGCACTTTGTTCTCGGGCAGGCCCAGAAGGCGCGACATCTCGATGCGAACGAAGGACGGGTTCTGCGTCGACGAATGGAGCGTCAGGTGCCCGTCCTTGTAATCGGCAACGGAGACGAACGGCTCCATCGGCGTGTGCATGACCTGCTGGTTGCGGAAGGTATGCTCGAAGACGTGATCGGCCCTGGCGAACGCGGCCTCGGTGTCGCCGCGCCGCAGCTTGTAATCGAGCGCAATATTGGTGCCTTTCCGATCCTTCAGATGCGCGAGGTCCGGGAAGGTGGCGGCCGGCTTCAGGACGTCGTGGACGAGGATGTCCGGGCGCATTGCCTCGACTTCGTCGTAGACGCCGGGCAGGTCCTCGTACTCGACGTGAATATGCTCCAGAGCCTCCTGCGCCACGCGCCTGTCAGACGCAAGCACGACGGCGACGGGCTCGCCCGCGAACCGGACCTTCTCATCGGCCAGGATCGGCTGGTCATGGAAGGCGGGGCCGTAATAGGGGTTCGGAATCACCTTGCGGATGTCTTCGATCGTCACGACATCCCACACGCCCTCGAGCTCCTTGGCCGCCGACGTATCGATGCGCTTGATCCGTCCGTGTGCGCATGTGCTCCGCAGGATCTTGCCATGCAGCATGCCCGGCAGGGTCAGATGGTGCGTGTACTCGACCAGGCCGGTGACCTTGTCGCGCGCTTCCAGACGCGGCAGGGATTTTCCGATATTCGAGCCAATGGCAACGGTCATGGGCCTCAAGCTCCCTGCAAGGTCCGGACTGCGCGGCCGATATGGACGCGCAGCAGATGCTTC
>JBFWYV010000154.1:0-11202 GCA_050186055.1 Hyphomicrobiaceae bacterium
GCTCGCCAGCGCCAGCACCAAGTATACTGGCGCAACGATGGGAAGCGACCACGCGCGGATTGTCGGTAGTGACTGGTAGATCATGCCGGTGCACCAGACGGTCACCAGCGACATGATCGCCGCAAGGATCGCCAGCGCCCCCCATGGGCCCGAGAGACTGGAAAGAAAGACCCACCCGATGCCGAGCAATCCTGCCGGGACGTAGGTGACCACCGCTGCGACGCCCTCGCGTGAGAGCCACGATGTGCGCCATTGTGAGAATGCCCGCCATGCCCGCTCCGGATGGCCGAGGTGCGCGGTCGAGGACAGCAGGCCGATGGTGATCAGCGCAAGCGCGGTGCCCAGGCCCCAGAAGCCGATCCATCTATCAGGCGGAATCGCGCCGCTGACGCCGAGGCAGGACAGCCAGAACAGCAGGCCGTAGCCGGCGCCGGATGCTGTCGTGAACAGGATGACGGAATAGGCTGGATGCATCGTTTGACCCTGACGGAGCGCTTCAGCGCGAAAGCACCTGGTCCGCCCAGGCGAACAGTTTCTCGACCGCATGGCGTCCCGGCTTGGAGACCGTCTCAACGGCCGCTGCGGGCCGGGGTGAGTTTGTCTCGTCTCTGCGCGGGCGCGGCGGCAGGTATTTGTTGACGGGACGGTACCCCAGCTCCGGCATCAGGTCGTAGCCGCCGCGCTCCTTGACCAGCTTCGAGACATCGCTCGTCGCATCGCCCAGGTCGCCGAAATGCCGCGCGCCCGTCGGACAGGCCCGCACACAGGCGGGGATCCGATCCTCGGGAGCGAGATGATCGTTATAGATGCGGTCGACGCAGAGCGTACACTTCTTCATCACGCCGTCGATGTAGTCGTACTCGCGTGCGCCATACGGGCAGGCCCACGAGCACAGCTTGCAGCCGATGCACGTATCCGGATTGACCAGCACGATGCCGTCCTCGGCGCGTTTATAGCTTGCGCCGGTCGGACAGACCGTAACGCAAGCCGGCGTCTCGCAGTGCAGGCAGGAGCGTGGGAAATGCACAGTGCGACTCGTTGTGCCTTCGCCGACATCGTAGGCATGAATGCGGTTGAGCCAGGCTCCGTGCGGATCGGCTCCATACGGATCGCTGTCCGAGAGGGGCGCCGAGTAGCCGCCGGTATTCCACTCCTTGCAGCTTGTCGCACATGCCTGG
The DNA here is from genome assembly GCA_050186055.1 of Hyphomicrobiaceae bacterium. Taxonomy (GTDB): domain Bacteria; phylum Pseudomonadota; class Alphaproteobacteria; order Rhizobiales; family Hyphomicrobiaceae; genus CAMDPA01. Next base: position 1,179 of record JBFWYV010000154.1, read on the forward strand.
CAGCCGACGCAGGTGTCGAGGTCGATGACCAGACCGAGCTTCATCTCGGTTGTCGCGGGAAGAGTCGTCATCACTTGGCCTTCTTGAATTCACGTCCGAACTGCGACACGGCCGGCGCTTTCATGCCCGGTGGCGAGGCCACCGGCTCGAACTGCGGCCAGCTTCCCGCCGATTCCGAGGATGGCGCCTTTTCGATCTTGACCCGCAGGTCGTACCACGCCGCCTGCCCCGTCACGGGATCGGAGTTCGAGTAGCGGTAGCCGCCCTCCCGCGGCGGTAGAAGCTCCGCAATCAGATGATTGAGCAGAAAGCCCTTCTGTGCCTCCGGCGCATCGGCATCCAGCGCCCAGGCGCCGGCGCGTTTGCCGATGGCGTTCCACGTCCAGACCGTATCGGGATTGACGCCTTCCATCAGTTGGACTTGCGCGCGCACCCGCCCGATGTGGCTCGAGATCCAGACCCAGTCGCCGTCCTCGATATCGAGTTCGGCGCCGCGCAGCCGGTGCATGTAGAGGCGGTTCGCGCTGGTGATCTGGCGCAGCCAGGCGTTCTGCGAACCCCAGGAGTGGTACATGTGCATCGGCCGCTGCGTGATCGCATGCATCGGGAACGCGCGCTCGTCGATCATCGTCCCCTCGAACGGGGCGTACCAGAACGGCAGCGGATCGAAGTAGCGTTCGATGCGCCGGCGATGCCCTTCCGGCGGCTGGATCGGCCCATGGCCCTGCGCGGCAAGGCGGAATTTCTGCAACGGCTCGCAGTAGAGCTGGAAGATGATCGGTTCGGTGTTGCCGACGAACCCGACCGACTGCGCAAACTCCAGATACGCCTTGTTGGCGTGCTTCATGTAGCGCTGGCCGGGCTCCAGATGATGGAAATGAAAGGCGCCGTTTTCCTTGTAGCGCTCGATCTGCTTAGGATTTGGCTTGCCGCGCCCGAAGCTTTCTCCGCTCTCGCCGCGCCATCCCGCCAGCGGTCCGATGCCGGGCGCGCGCTCGTGATTGACGATATAGTCAGGGTACCCGCCGGGATATTTGGCAGCCCCGTGCTCATCGACGAAACCGGGAAGCCGCAGCCGCGCGCCGAGGTCGATCAGCACGTCCTGGAAGCCGCGCACGTCCCGGTCCGGCTCGACCACGGGCCACCGGATCGCGTCGGCCGGACCGTCCGGCTCCGAGATCGGGCGGTCGAGCAGCGAGATGCAGTCGTAACGCTCCAGGTAGGTGGTGTCGGGCAGAATCAGATCGGCATAGGCGATCATCTCCGAGGCATAGGCATCCGAATAGATGATCTTGGGGATCTTGTAGGAGCCGTCCTCGTTCTTCGCCGTCAGATAGTCGAGCGTGGCTTGCACGTTCATCGACGAGTTCCAGCTCATGTTGGCCATGTACATGAACAGGATGTCGACCGGATAGGGGTCTGCCGTCGCCGCGTTGGTGATGACCATGTGCATGAGGCCGTGTGCTGAGAGTGGCGCATCCCAGCTGAAGGCCTTGTCGATGCGGATCGGCCGGCCGTCGGCATCGACAAGCAGGTCCTCCGGCCCGGTCGGGAACCCGAGTTGCCCCCCCGGGAGCGGCGTATTCGGTTTTACCTGGCCGGGCTTGCCGACCGGCTTCAGTGCCGGCGGCGGCGGCTTGGGATAGGGCGCCTTGTAGCGGAAGCCGCCGGGCACATCGATGGTTCCGAGCAGGATCTGCAGCAGATGCAGTAGCCGGCAGGTATGGAAGCCGTTCGAGTGAGCCGAGATGCCGCGCATCGCATGCATCGAAACCGGGCGGCCGGTGACGCTGTCGTGCTTCCGCCCCGCCCAATCGGTCCACTGGATCGGCAGCGTAATCGTTTGCTTGAAGGCGACGTCGGCCATTTCCGCCGCAATGCGCCGGATCGTGCTTGCCGGCACGCCGGTCTCGGCCGCGACCGCTTCGGGGGAATACTCATCCGACAGGTACCGCTCGGCCAGCAGTTGGAACACCGGAACAGCCTGGCGCCCATACGCAAGCGTGCGCTCGCCGACGAGGGCGGGCGTGATATCGACCCGCGAGGCGTCGGTGACCGCGCCCGACGTTTTGTCGAACGCAACCGGCTTGCCGTCGGCATCGCGAGCGAACAGACCGTCGTCGGCGGAGCCGGGCGACTTGATCACCAGCCATGGCGCGTTCGTGTAGCGCACCAGATAGTCGAGGTCGACCTGCTCGGTGCGCAGAAGCTCATGGATCAGAGCACCGACCAGCAGCCCGTCGGTTCCAGGCTTCACGCCGAGCCATTCGTCGGCAATCGCATTGTAGCCGGTGCGCACGGGATTGATCGAAACGATCTTGGCGCCGCGGGCTTTCAGTTTGCCCAGGCCGATCTTGATCGGATTGGAGCCGTGGTCCTCGGCCACGCCGAACAGCAGGAAGTACTTCGTGTGGTCCCAGTCCGGCTCGCCGAACTCCCAGAACGAGCCGCCGAACGTATAAAGGCCGCCCGCGGCCATGTTCACCGAGCAGAAGCCGCCGTGGGCTGCAAAGTTCTGGGTGCCGTACTGCATCGCCCACCAGCCGGTGAGCGACTGCGACTGGTCGCGGCCGGTAAAGAAGGCGAGACGGCTTGGATCTTTTGCCCGGGTTTCGCCGAGCCACGTCGTCGCCAGCGTCAGCGCCTCGTCCCAGCTTATTTCTTGGTATTCGCCGGACCCGCGCTCGCCGACCCGCTTCAGCGGCGCGCGCAGGCGGGACGGCGCATAATGCTGCATGATCCCGGCTGAGCCCTTGCCGCACAGCACGCCCTTGTTGACCGGGTGGTTTCGATTGCCCTCGATGTAGCGGACCTTGCCGTCTCGCAGATAGACACGGATCCCGCAGCGGCATGCGCACATGTAGCAGGTGGTGGTCTTGATCTCGTCAGCGGGGTTTACGGAGAGCTCGACCTTGTCGTCGCGTGCGATGCCCGGCCCGTTGGCGGTCGACGTTTGCGTCGCATATCTCTGCATCTGTTGGGTATTCCCCACTCTTTGTCGGTTTCCTCATCGCTCCCCATTGCGACGGCAAAGGAGCTAGTGTGCGTCGTACGCAGACGGGTATCGGGCAAGCGGACAAGGCCGGGGGCACCAAAACGGCGAACGCATAGCCACAATGCCATATTCAGAGCCGAAAGCCGTCCATGTTGCGATACTGATATTCGAATATTCTTATATTCGCCAGCAGATACCCCGCGCTGCCTTGGCCCGAATCGCCGCTTCCCCAGGTTTCGTCCCACCCGCAATGATATCATCAGCACCGCTTCCCCAACTTTCCAGGCCGCTTTCCGTGGTGCATAGTCGCAGCGGCCGACGCGGGGACCGTGGATCTGGCCGGCTGCGGGGAAACCGTCGGGGAGACTTCAATGCATTTCGAGACGGCCAGGAACAACCATGGGATGCGGCACAACCCTTTGAAGGCGCTGGTCGCACCCCGGCCGATCGGCTGGATTTCGACCATTGACGACAGCGGAATTTGCAATCTGGCGCCCTACAGCTTCTTCAACCTGGTTTCGGATCGTCCGCCGATGGTGATGTTCTCCTCCGGCGGGTTCAAGGACAGCCCGCGCATTGCCGGAAGTTGCGGCGAGTTCGTCTGCTCGCTTGCCACCTGGGACCTGCGCGAGAAAATGAACATCACCTCCGCGGAGGTTGCCTCCGACGTCGACGAGTTCAAGCTTGCCGGCCTCACGCCCGCCCCCTCGGTGCTGGTCGCCCCGCCGCGGGTGAAGGAAAGCCCGGCTGCGCTCGAATGCAGGCACTACAAGACGGTAGAGCTGCCCCCCGACCCGAGCGACGGGAAGGTGCACTACCTCGTGATCGGCCACGTGGTCGGCATCTACATCGATGATGCGGTGATCAGGGACGGCATGATCGACACCGGCCAGCTCAGGCCCGTCGCCCGCTTGGGCTACAGGGAATACGGTGTCATAATCCCGGAGACCGTGTTCACGATGAGCAATCGTCCGGCCGCGAACGCTGCAGGCGAACTCGTCTTCGGCGCCGGAGCCCGCGACCGCTAGGCCAGCGCAGGCCGGGCGGCCGCCTGCCGATCACGCAGCATCACGATTTGCGACGGACATTCACGTCTGCTTGAGACGCCGTTTTCAATTCGCCGAGTATCGAGCATTTAACCGAAAGCATTGGCGGTCGTTCTCTGTAGGCGTCGGCGAAGCGTCGGTTGAAGTGGACCGTTTCATGTCAGCCCCGCTGATAGCATTTCCGACGTGCGGTTATCGGCCGCCGAACAGGCCCGCTTTCAATCGAGCAAATCGCGTATGATCGGCATTATGAGAAATGTGCACGGCTGAGGCCACGGGCCACAAATGCATCGGCGGATCTCAACGTAGAGCGGCTGATCGAAAGCCTGTCCCCAGCCTCGGAACACAACGCCATGACTGCATCAAAGCCGCGCAGCGCTACCTTCAGGCGATGGCTGCCCTTGACGCTTCTCGTCGCGGTCATGGCGGTGGTCTTCGCGATGGGATGGCACCGGTATATTTCTTTGAAATCGATCGGACTGAACTACGAAGCGCTGCGATCCTTCATCGACGCGCACCTCCTGCTGGCATTGCTCGTTTTTGCTCTGGCCTACGTTGCCGTGGTTGCGCTGTCCTTCCCCGGGGCTTTCATCATGACGCTGGCCGGCGGCCTGCTGTTCGGCTGGCAGCTCGGCTCTGTCGCTGCCGTGATCGGCGCCACTATCGGCGCAACGATATTGTTCGTCGTGGTCAATACGTCACTCGGCTCGTCCCTGTCGGACAGGGCCGGCCCGTTCATCGCCCGCCTTGGCGATGGGTTTCGCAAGAACGCGCTCAGCTATATGCTGTTCCTCCGGCTGGTTCCGGTATTCCCGTTTTGCGTTGTCAACCTGGTGCCGGCGATCGTCGGCGTACCGCTGAGCACGTTCGTCATTGGCACCGCCGTCGGCATCATTCCGGGGTCCATAGCCTATAGCCTCGCCGGTGCCGGACTGGGCAGCGTGGTCGCGGCCCAGAATGCAGCCTACAAAGCATGCTTGGCGGGCAACCCGGCCGATCCGGGCACGGCCTGCCCGTACGACATCGATGTGGGAGCCCTCGTCACGCCCGAACTCGTCTATGCAGGTATCGCGCTCGGCATTGTTGCCCTCATCCCTGTCGTGATCAGGACATGGAGCAATCGACATGCAGCTGCGTGACACTTCTGCCGTGGCGCCGGACCTTGCCGCCGGCGGCGAGCGCATTACCTGCGATCTGTGCGTGATCGGAGCAGGTTCGGGCGGTTTGTCGGTTGCCGCCGCTGCGGCCGCCTTCGGCGAGAAGGTTGTACTGATTGAAAAGCATAAAATGGGCGGCGACTGCCTCAATTATGGCTGCGTCCCCTCGAAGGCGTTGCTTGCCGCCGCCAGACGCGCACATGCCATCCGCACGAGCGGCAGCTTCGGCATCCGCACCCACTTCGAGCCGGACATCGACCATCAGGCCGTCCACGACCATGTCATGGGCGTGATCGATGCCATCGCGCCCAACGATTCCGTGGAAAGGTTCACCGGCCTTGGCGTACGCGTCATCCAGGCTGCAGGCCGCTTCCATGACCGTCAGACTGTCCAGGCCGGCGAGCACCTGATTACGGCCAGGCGATTCGTCGTCGCTACCGGTTCTTCCCCGCTGGTACCCGATATTCCAGGTCTGAGGCAGGTGCCCTTTTTCACCAACGAGACGATCTTCAGCAACAGCGAGCGGCTCCCGCATCTGATCATCATCGGGGGCGGGCCGATCGGGCTCGAGATGGCGCAGGCCCACTTGCGCCTGGGGTCTCGCATCACCGTGATCGAGGCCCACACGCCGCTCGGCAACGATGACCCGGAACTGAGCGCGGTCGTGCTCGGCGCGCTCCGCGACGAAGGTCTCGACGTGCGCGAAGGTGCGGTGATTGAGGCGATCGAAGGCCGCGCAGGTTCGGTACGCGTCATCGTCAGGCGCGGCGGCGGCACGGAGGCGATCGAAGGGACGCACCTTCTCGTGGCGGCCGGCCGGACGCCGAACCTGGAAGGGCTGAGCCTGGAGGCGGGCGGGATCGCCTATGATGGCCAGGGCATCAAGGTCGACAAGGCGCTGATCACCTCCAACAAGCGCGTGTTCGCGATCGGAGACTGCATTGGTAGCCCGCAGTTCACTCATGTTGCGAACTATCACGCAGGGCTGGTCATCCGCCGCGCCTTGTTCCGGATGCCGGCCAAGGTCGATGACGGTATAATCCCGTGGGTGACGTACACCGATCCTGAGCTGGCCCAGGTCGGGCTGACCGAGGAGCAGGCGCGCAAGACAAGGTCCAGGATCAGGGTCTTGCGATGGCCGCTGGCAGAGAATGACCGTGCGCAAGCCGATCGTTCGACGCGTGGGCTGGTCAAGGTTGTGACCGATAGCGCCGGGACCATATTGGGTGCGGGCATTGTCGGCACGGGCGCAGGCGAGATCATCCAGATGTGGTCGCTTGCCGTTTCGCAAAAGCTGAAGATCAAGGCCATGACGAGCTGGATCTCCCCATACCCGACGTATTCGGAGGTGAACAAGCGTGTCGCCTATCGGTTCTATGCCGACGCGCCGGCAAGCCCGGCCGTGCGCAGGATCGTTGGTCTGCTCAAGGTATTCGGATGACCAGCCATTAACCGCTCGGCCAGCCCGTGAAGGTCGCGCACGTCGCGCACCTTGTCTCCGCGCTGCAGGCGGCGCAGGGTTGGCTCGTTCCGGATAGGCAACGGGAGAATTCGACGGGGTGAGCATCCTGTGCAGTTGAAGACCAGCGGCAATGTCTCGGAGACAGCCAAAGCATTGGCCTCCCGCCTGCGCGGCGCACTCCAGCCCGCGGCGAAGAGACCTGCTGCTGAAAGCAGCGAGCGCCGGGGGCTTGGACTGTCAGCCAAGCTGCTGCTGCTGACTGGTCTTTTCGTGATGCTGGCCGAGGTGCTGATCTTCGTGCCGTCGGTCGCGAATTTCCGGGTCAATTGGCTGATCGACCGGCTGACTGCGGCGCGTCTCGCGTCGCTGGCGGCGGATGCCGCACCGGGCCACAATGTGCCGGCGGTTGTGCGGTTCGAGCTGTTGAGCACTGCCAAGGTGCGCTGGGTGGCGATCAAGCAGGATGGCATGCGTCGCCTGGTATTGCCCCCCGACGGCCCGATTACGATCAACCAGAGCTATGACCTTCGTCCGGACCCGGATGCGATGGCCTACCAGCGCGTGGCTCGCGGCTTCGGTCTGATCGTCGACGCTCTCCAGGTTCTCATGCGGTCCGAGGACAGGACCATCCGCGTGTTCGGTCATCCGTTCACTGCGCCCGGCAAGTCGTTCGGACGGCGTGATTTCGTCGAGATCGTGCTGGAGGAGGCACCCCTACGTCAGGCAATGCTGGCCTTCGGTCTCAACATTCTGGGCTTGTCGATCATTATCTCGATGATTGCGGCTGCGCTGGTCTATTTCTCGCTCAACCGGCTGTTGGTGCAGCCCATGATGCGCATCACCCGTCACATGTTGCGCTTCAGCCGTGAGCCCGAAAATGCAAGTCTGATCATCGAGCCGTCTGCCCGAACCGACGAGATCGGCGTAGCAGAGCGCGAACTGGCTCACATGCAGAAAGAGCTGCGTTCGTTGCTCAATCAGAGAAGTCGACTGGCCGCACTCGGTCTGGCCGTTTCCAAGATCAATCACGACCTTCGAAACCTGCTCGCCAGCGCACAGCTTCTCTCGGACCGGCTCGGGACCGTCCGTGATCCGACGGTGCAAAGCTTCGCGCCCAAGCTGATCGCATCGCTCGATCGTGCAATTGCATTTTGTAATGATACATTGCGGTACGGGCGCGCGGAGGAGGCCGCGCCCCGCCGCGATGTGTTCCGGCTTGCCGATTTGTCGGACGAGGTGGCGGAAGGGCTCGGCTTGCCACGCGCAGGCTTGGCATTCGTGAAAGAGCTCGACGATGGCCTCATGATCGACGCGGACCGCAATCAGCTCTACCGCGTGCTCGACAACCTGATCCGCAATGCCAGTCAAGTGCTTGACCAGCAGCCGGGAATTGGCGGCGAGATAAGGATACGTGCACGCCGCGAGGGACGTCGCGTAATTTGCGAAGTGTGTGACAATGGACCGGGCGTGCCGGAAAAGGCCAAGGCCAACCTGTTTCGCCCGTTTCACGGTGGCGCACGCAAAGGCGGTTCGGGTTTGGGGCTGACCGTCGCCGCCGAGCTCGTTGTCGCCCATGGCGGCCGGCTGGAATTGCTCGAAACCAACCATGGCGCAGCTTTTCTGTTGGAAATACCCGACAGGAACATCAGCCTCTAAATTGGTCACGCTGCTGCCTATTAGAAGATCTTGCACTTTGGCAGAGTGAATGCCAATGCTGCGTGATGCGGGGCGCGAATCTGATTATCTTCGATATTGGAGCGCGGGGCGTTCTCACATTCTGTGAGGCGTTTGCTGTGAAATTCGGTCGTTCGTCCGCTGCTACGGGTCATGGCAATTTTGTGAAACTGCATTCCAAAAACACATTGGCGGAAAGCCACACGGGCTGCCATAGCCCCGTCGCTGTTGGTCCGCGCTCGATAGGGTTGCGCCTTGCTCCGGGGACGTGACGCGGCCACAAGCCAAAAAGGCCGAATCACGTCCGGTGAAAGCTGAAATGCGATAAGGGGGGCGAGGCTGGAGTGAAAAATGGCGTGAGAAGCAGACTATTGGTCGCGATTTGCGCTGCCGGTATCGCCATCCTGCTGGCCACGGTCGGAATTGTGATCGTCCAGTTCCGCGGTCGGCTGCCTCTCCATCTGGCGGGCTTTTCAAGTCAGGACGACCCGGCTCTCGATATCCAGCCAGGCTCGGGCAAAAGTTTCCGCGACGTGCTGAAGAATGGCGCACCCTGCCCCTACTGCCCCGAAATGGTGATCGTACCGGCTGGAAGCTTCGTGATGGGCTCGCCGGCCGACGAGGTGGGTCGTAACGGCGATGAAGGGCCTCAGCGTACCGTGATGCTCAGCAAGCCGATCGCCGTGGGCAAGTTCGAGATAACGTTCGATGAATGGCAGGCTTGTGTAGCCGATGGTGGCTGCGCCGATAACCCGGCGCCGCCTGACGAAGGTTGGGGTAAGGGGCGCCGTCCTGTCGTCAACGTTTCTTGGAACGACGCACATGACTATCTCGGCTGGCTGTCGAGGGCGACAGGCAGGTCCTACCGCCTTTTGAGCGAAGCCGAATGGGAATACGCCGCGCGGGCCGGCACAACTACGCGCTATCACTTCGGCAACGACGAAAAGCGTCTCAGCGAATTCGCTTGGTACGCGAGCAACTGCGGGCTCAGCACGCATAGGGTTGGTACGAAAAAGCCAAATAACTTTGGCCTGCATGATATGCACGGAAACGTCTGGGAGTGGGTCGAGGATTGCTACGGAAGCTATTTGATCGCTCCGACCGACGGCACCCCGAACAAGTCCGAGAAATGCAATTCGCGTGTTCTCCGCGGGGGATCTTGGGACTATCTCGCTCCGTACCTGCGCTCCGCAATTCGCGCATACAGTCCGGCTGGCAGTCGTTACAATGCCTTCGGCTTGCGGGTTGCCAGATCCTTGCCTGCATCGTAGTCCTCGGCGAATGCACGCATAGCCGCGACCATTGCAGTTGCCCAGCACGACGTGGTGCGGCGCGGGTTGCAGCGCGCCGCAGAGGCCAACTCCGCCTCTTGACCGCAGTTGCGCGAATGACCGCAGATCATTGTACAATGCCATGGCGTTGCAACCAGTCGACAAGCACGAGCCGGGGCGCGACATGAACTTCGCAAATTTCAGGACTCGCCTGCGCGACCTCTACGAAGGCCACACGGTGGTTGGCCATCGCTTTCGATATTCACTCCTTTGCGCGGATATTCTGACCGTTCTGTTCATTGTCGTGACGTCGTTCCTCCCGCGCACGCCGCTGCTGGAAATCCTAGATGTCGCGTTTGGCCTGTTCATCCTTGCCGATTTCACGGCGCGCATGCTGATCTCGCGCACGCCCGCCCGGG
>JBFWYV010000155.1:0-11199 GCA_050186055.1 Hyphomicrobiaceae bacterium
CATGACGGGCTTTGCCCGTACGGACGGCACGCAGGGACCGGCGCGCTGGCATTGGGAGTTGCGCTCGGTCAACGGTCGCGGTCTTGATCTCCGCTTTCGTCTGCCTCCCGGCTTCGACTCGCTGGAGCCCAGACTGCGCGAGGCCGCCCAGCGTCGCCTGACCCGTGGCAGCGTCACCATTTCCCTGACGCTGCACCGCGACACGACGGCGACGGAGATCCGGCTCAACGAGGCTGTGCTGACCCAGGTCGTACGTGCCGCCGCCCGGGTCCGTGAGTTGACCGGGGGAGAGCCGCCACGAGTCGATGCGCTGCTGGCGATCAGGGGTGTTCTGGAAGTGCTGGAGCCGGAGGACGGGGCTGGAGACGAACTGGCCAAGGATCTCATGGCGACATTCGAGCAGGCGTTGAATGCCATGGTCGAGGCCAGGGCGTCCGAGGGCACGCGCCTGGCCGCAGTCATTTCCGACCGCCTGTCTGCGATCGAGATCGAGGTCGCCAAGGTGACGGCATCGCCCGCGCGCAGCGTCGAGGCGATCTCGACGCGCATTGCAGAGCAGGTCGCCCGCCTGACGGACGCCTCTCCCGCGCTGGATCCTGGTCGTCTGCATCAGGAGGCGATCCTGCTTGCCACGCGAAGTGATGTGGAGGAGGAGTTGAAGCGGCTCGGCTCGCACGTCGCCGCCGCACGCGAGCTGATCGCGTCGAAGGATGCTGTCGGCCGCAAGCTCGATTTCCTGGCGCAGGAGTTCAATCGGGAGGCGAATACGCTGTGCTCCAAAGCCAACGATGCTGAGATCACCCGGGCTGGCCTGCAGCTCAAGACCGTTATCGATCAGTTGCGTGAGCAGATTCAGAACATCGAATGAGACCGTAACGTGCCCGACCAGCCGTCCATCGAAATCCCCAGCATCGCCCGGCGCGGATTGCTCCTCGTGCTGTCCTCGCCGTCAGGCGCCGGCAAGACCACGTTGTCCCGCCGTCTGCTCGCGGCCGATGGCAACATCGGTCTTTCGGTTTCGGTGACGACTCGCGCGCCGCGTCCGGGTGAGGCCGATGGACGCGACTACCATTTCATCGACGAAGCCCGTTTCCTCGCAATGCGTGAAGCTGGCGAGCTGCTCGAGTGGGCACGCGTCTTCGACCATCATTACGGCACGCCGTTGGCTCCCGTGGAGGCTGCCGTTGCCTCCGGCCGCGACGTGCTGTTCGACATCGACTGGCAGGGCGCTCAGCAGCTCGAGGAGAGGATGCCCTTGGACCTGGTGCGCGTGTTCATCATGCCGCCGTCGGCTGAAGTGCTGGCCCAGCGTCTGGCATCCCGCGGGCAGGATTCCTCCGATGTTGTGGCACGCCGGATGAAGGCGGCCTCCGCGGAAATCAGCCATTGGCCCGAGTACGATTACGTGATCGTCAACGCCGATCTGGAAGTAAGCGTTGCGGGCTTGATGTCGATTCTCGCCGCCGAGCGCCTGAAGCGGGCCCGTCTGACCGGCATGATCGATTTCGTTCGCGACATGCAGAACGGGCTGTAAGCGGGCTCCTGATCTGGACCCGATCGGCCGCGCCGGCATTGCGGAACTCTGTCCGTATTCTGTACGTCTCGCCGAACGGACTATTCCTCTGTCGGCTTCCCGGCGATATAGAGAGGTGATGCTGCGTTCGGCCGGGACATTCAAGGACAACGTCGCGGAGGCACTCGCCGACCGGCAGTTGCAGCGCGCATTGTCCGGCCTGCCCGATGGACTCGTCGCCCAACGCCGCGCCGCTTGCCAGCGGTTGCCGGAATTCGAAGCGCTACGTGACCTCGGTCGTGACATCAAGGACCATACGCTCGCCCATCTCGATCTCTATTTGGAGATTTACGAGCAGCGTGCCGTCGAAGCCGGCGCCAGCGTGCATTGGGCATCGAACGCTGCCGAGGCCTGCGCCATCGTCCTCGATATCTGCCTGCAAGCGGGCGCACGACGTATCGTAAAGGGCAAATCGATGATCTCCGAGGAGATCGCCCTCAACCACCATCTGGAAGTTGCCGGACTCGAGGTGACTGAGACGGACCTCGGCGAATACATTGTCCAGATCCGCGGCGAGGCGCCGAGCCACATCATCACCCCCGCGATCCACCTGACGCAAAGCCAGGTCGAGGCCGACTTCCGGCGTCGCCACGATCATCTCGAGCCGGATCGTGTATTGGACGAGGCACCGCAACTCGTCGACGAGGCCCGCAAGGTGCTGCGTGAGAAGTTCCTGGCCGCCGATGTCGGGATCACCGGCGCCAACGTCCTGATCGCCGAAACCGGCTCATCGGTTATCGTCACCAACGAGGGTAACGGCGATCTTGCGCAGTCGCTGGCTCGCGTTCACATCGTGCTGGCCTCGATCGACAAGGTGGTGCCGACGCTTGAGGACGCGACGGTGCTGCTCCGTCTCCTTGCACGCTCGGCCACGGGGCAGGAGATGTCGGTCTACACCACGATCTCGACCGGACCCCGCCGCCAGACCGATCCCGATGGTCCGGAGGCATATCACGTCGTCCTGCTCGACAACGGCCGTACCGAGATTCTCGCGAGCGAGTTGCGCGAGATGTTGCGCTGCATCCGGTGCGGCGCATGCATGAACCATTGCCCGGTCTACGGCGCTGTTGGCGGTCATGCCTATGGATGGGTCTATCCGGGCCCGATGGGTGCCGTATTGACGCCAGCGCTCACGGGAGTTGATGCCGGCGCGGATCTGCCGAAGGCTTCGACGTTCTGCGGCAAATGCGTGGACGTCTGCCCCGTCAGGATCCCGTTGACCGAATTGATGCGTCGCCATCGCGAGCGGCATTTCGCAACTGGCTGCGGAGGAAAGGGCTTTCGACTTGCCTTGAAGGTCTGGGCATATCTTGCATGCCGCCCGCGCCTTCATCACCTCATTGCGCGCTTTGTGATTGCCTTGATGGGGGCGTTTGCGCGCCGTCGCGGGTCTTTCCGCTGGCTCCCGCTTGCCACCGCATGGACACGTTACCGTGATTTCCCTGCTCCGCAGGGACGCACATTCCAGCAACAGTGGGCCGAAAGCCGGCGCGGAGTTCCCAGATGAGCAGTCGTCTGAAGATCTTGGGCAAGGTACACGCGGCGATGGGGCCGTCGCGTCGTCGCGGCAGCCGCGCAGCCGCCGTGGACGCGCGTCTGGCGGCCCATCGCAGGCATGTCGTACTATCTCGCGTTGCCGGCAAGCCGACAGACCAGCTCCTCGCTACCATGCGCCGCTGGCTCGAGGCCGCCTCCGCAGACCTGATCGAAATTGCCGATGACAAGACAGTTCCGGCCACGGTCGCCGGCTACCTCGGCGCTCATGGACTTCCGCTGGAGGTTCGTATCGGCGACGACGGGCTGCTGGCCGGATTGCCTTGGGAATCCATTCCGTCGCTTGTCGTCGATCACGGTCGCGCCGATCCCGCCGACAAAGCGAGCGTGACCCGGGCACTGGCTGCCGTCGCCGAAACCGGCACGCTGGTGGTCGCATCGGGTCCGCAAAATCCCGTGACGCTGAGCTTTCTGCCCGATGTCAATATCGTTGTTGTCCGCCGTGCGGATGTGGTCAGGCAGTTCGAGGACGCGTGGGAGCGTGTGCGCGCCGGGGCCTCCGCCGGAGGGCTCCCGCGCACGCTCAATCTCATTTCCGGCCCATCGCGATCTGCCGATATCGGCGGCATCCCGGTGCTGGGTGCGCACGGCCCGCGACGGCTGTGCGTGGTCGTCGTCGGCTGAGGCCTGGTTGCGGAAAGACCATGCGGTCACGCTTGCGGCCCGCTGCCCTTGCCGCGCCGTGTTGATTGACGCACGCCCCGGATCACCCTGTCATCCTCGGGGGACGCTTTCTGGAGCGCGCGGCGGAACTCGTCGCGCTTCTCATGGATCGACGCAATCACCGGTCCCGTCGGCACTGAGAGTGCAACAAGTGAGGCTTCCGAGAGCTGGAGGCTTGCCTCGATGGTCTCGGGAACCGCGTCTGTGACGCCTTGCGCATAGAGGTGGCGGGCGTGCGTCGCATCCCTGGCGCGCGCAATGATCTTGATGCGGTCATTGAGACGCTTTGCCGTGGCGACCACTTCGTCGATCTCCGCTTGACCGTTGATCGTGACAATGAGCGCCTTCGCCGTTCGGATTCCGCACCGCTCCAGAAACGGTGCATTTTTTCCGTCTCCGAAATAGACGGGCATCTTATCGGCGCGGGCACCGACCACAGTGGGAGAGTGATTATCCGTGAGGATATGACGTATGCCGTGCGTCGCCAGCAGTTGGGAAACCAGCCGCCCGACGCGACCGGAACCGATCACGATGGCCTGGACATCCGCGTCCTGCTCGGAAATCACCGAGAGATGCTCATGTGTTGGACCGCGGACGCTGAAACGCTGAACGATCTTGCTGCTGGCCCAGCCGATCAGCGGAATGGACGCCATCGTCAGCGCCACGACGACAAGCAGCAGCCCAGCCGTCTGGTAAGGAATGATGTTGTCGGCGATGCCGAGCCCGATGAGGATGAATGCGAACTCGCCGCCCGGGCCGAGCAGCATGCTCATTTCAATGCTGGCTGGCCAGGACAGGCCGAATAGTCTGGCCAATGGAATGACGAGCGCAGCCTTGAGAAGGACCAGCCCGGTGGCATCGAACAGGATGAAGAGCGGCTGGTCGAGCAGCGCCGCGATGTTGATCTTTGTGCCGACGGAGATGAAAAAGACGCCAAGCAACAGCCCTTTGAAGGGCTCGATAACGGCTTCGATGGCCTTCCTGTATTCTGTCTCGGCGAGCAACAGCCCTGCTACGAAACCGCCGAGCGCCATCGACAGGCCAGCCGCCGCCGTCAGTACACCGGCTCCGACCGCGACGAGCAGCACTGCCGCCATGAACAGCTCTGCTTCCCGGGCTTCGGTGACCATGCGGAATAGCGGACGCAGTAGAATCCTGCCGCTGAACACGATCAGAACGATCATCGCCACTGCCAGCCCGACGGCCTTGGCGAGTCCCAGCGTCACCATCCCCTGGCTATCACTGCCTAGGAATCCGATAAGAAACAGCATCGGGATGACGGCCAGATCCTGAAACAGCAAGACCGCGAAGCTGGCTCGCCCGACCGTCGTCGTCATCCGTTTGCGTTGCGCCAGGTTATCCAGCACCATGGCCGTGGATGAAAGCGCCAGGCACAGGCCGATCAGCGTCGAGGCAGCAAGCGAATTCCCGAACAGGGGGGCGGCCAGGCCGATCGCGAGCGCCGTCACGGCCACCTGAAGACTGCCGAGCCCAAACACGAGGCGGCGCATCGTCGTCAGTCGTTCAGGCGAAAGCTCCAGGCCGATCACGAACAGCAGAAACACGACGCCCAGCTCGGCAAAGCTTTCCAGCGCATGTTCGCCTTCGAACGTAACGATTTGCAGCCAGTCGTAGCTCGTGGCCAGCGCGCCCAGGCCATATGGTCCCAGCAATGCGCCGGCCGCCAGATACCCCAGCACGGGCGAGGCCTTGAGGCGGTGCATGACCGGCACGACCACGCCTGCCGTTGCCAGCACGAGCAAAGAGTCTTTGTAAAATGCAAGGTCGACGGTAGCTGCCATATGCGCCGATAAGTTTGAGGATTGTCAGGATCGTGAGTAAATCGGAAGTAAGGTGACAAATATCATGCCCGACCGCTATGGCGACACCGCGACGCGTCCGAATGTTCACACCAAAGCTGTCACTGGCTGCTCGATAAAGCCTTTGAAAGTGGCGAGCAGCTCCGCTCCCAGCGCACCATCGACCACGCGATGGTCGCAGGACACCGTGACGGTCATCCTTGTTACGAAGCGGATACCGCCGCCTCTGGCTTCGACCGGTCTCCGGTCCGCTGCGCCGATGGCGAAGATCGTGGCCTGCGGCGGATTGATGATCGCAGCAAATTCACGCACGCCGTACATACCGAGATTGGAGATCGTCGTCGCCCCGCCTCGATACTGGTTCGGTTGCAGTTTGCGCGCTTTGGCTTTGGCAGCAAGCTCGCGCATCTCCTTCGATATCATTGCTACGGATTTTGTCTCAGCCTGGCGGATAACCGGCGTCAGCAGCCCCCCGTCGACCGCGACTGCGACCGCGACGTCGGATCGTTCGAAATACAGGATGCGATCTTCTGCCCACGCGGCATTGGCGGCCGGAACGCGCTGCAACGATGCCGCCAGCGCCTTGATCAGAAAATCGTTGACTGAGATCCGGTAGGCAGGTTTTCCATCCGCCCCTGGCTTCGCCTTGGCATTGACCTGCTCCCTCACCTCCAGAAGCGCATCCAGGTCGAAATCCGCCGTGAGATAGAAATGCGGAATGGTCTGCTTGGCCTCGACCAGGCGGGCGGCAATCGTGCGGCGCATGGAATCGAGGTGGACTTCCTCGTAGCTTCCCGGCTCGTAAAGAGCCTTCACCTCCTCGGCGGAGGAGCGCGGCGCAGCGGCGGCGCCTGTCGTGGCCGGCATCGAATGCGTGCGCCCGGCCCCTCCCGCGATTGCGGACCCGATGTCGCGCGCCATGATCCGCCCGTGCGGACCGGACGCAGAGACACGGCCGAGGTCGACGCCCGCTTCGACGGCGAGCCGTCGCGCCAGCGGCGTAATGGCGGAGCCGTCCGGCAGGCGGGCCGGACCGTAGTTGCGTTCCGGCGTTCGAACCTCGCGGAACGGGTCGAGATGCGTGGACGGTCTGCGGGCGGATGCGGCTGTCTCTGCCGCTGCCGCTGGAGACCGGGACGCACCGTTGCCTCCGCCGAAGGACCGGACAGGCGCTTTATGCGGCATCGGAATGATGTCGGCTTCAGCCTTGGCGGTGGCAAATCGATCCGCCATGGCCGGCGGGGCCGCCTTGATCTTGACGCCGGTTGTGACGGGCGCGGTTCCGGCCTCGGAGATCACGGCTACGACCGCGCCGACGCGCGCCACGTCGCCCTCCGGCACCAGGATCTCCGACAGGACACCTGAGGCGATGGCCGGCACTTCCATCGAGGTCTTGTCGGTCTCGATCTCGAACAGCGTTTCGCCGGGCGCGACGCTCTCGCCTGCCGCCTTGAACCATTTCGTGATCTTGCCCTCAGCCACCGTTTCGCCGAGCTGCGGCATCAGCACGTCCATCGGCATCCCTCGCCTGCGGTCAACCGATCCGCTCCCAGATGATGTCTTTGCCGCCGCCGACGGGACGGAGGATCAGCCGGTTGTCGGATTCGAATTCGAAGCTCCGGATCAGATCGACCGCCCTGCCCGGCTGGACCGTCCCTGCCTGATGATGGGTGACGGTGCCCGCAGCCGCATCGACCGTATAGGTGCCGAAATAGGCGACATAGCCGTCCAGCGCGGCGAGCGCTTCCTCGGCTGTGGGCGTCGCGCCTGCCCGCGGCCGCTCTTTCTTCGGCGCGGACTGCACCGTCATGTGTCCGCCGCGATCGTAGTAGAGCATGCCATCCGCGATCGGCGAATTCAGCCGCCACAGGCCGGCGAACCGGTCTTTGACGTTGGATGGTTCGGCGGCCATGGGCGGGTGTCCAGAGGTTCGCGTGTCGTGTCTGCCGGGGATGCTGCGGGCTTCACCAGCTCACTGAGACATACTGCGTCTCGAGAAACTCCATCAGACCTTCGTGTGCGCCTTCGCGCCCGAGGCCGGACTGTTTCATGCCGCCGAACGGCGCCGCCGGATCGGACACGAGTCCGCGATTGAGCCCGATCATCCCGAAATCGAGCTTCTCCGACACGCGCATGCCCCGCGACAGATCCTTCGTATAAAGATAAGCTACCAGACCATACTCGGTATCGTTGGCCCGCTTCACCAGCTCGTCCTCCGTCTTGAACGTCTGGATCGCGGCAACCGGCCCGAAAATCTCTTCCTTCAGCAGGTTCGAGCCGTCGGCGACATCGGTCAGCACCGTCGCCGGATAGTAGTAGCCCTTGCCGGTTGGCTGCTTGCCGCCTGTCATGACCTTTGCGCCTTTGCTCACCGCGTCCTCGACGAGTTCCTTGACCTTGTTGCGCGTCTCCGCGTTGACCAGCGGCCCCAGCGCCACGCCCTCGGACAGGCCGTTGCCCATCTTCAGCGACGCCATCTTGTCGGTGAGCCTCCTGGCGAACGCATCATGCACCTTTTCGTGCACATAGAAGCGGTTGGCGGCCGTGCACGCTTCGCCCATATTGCGCATCTTGGCGATCATCGCGCCTTCGATCGCGGCGTCGATGTCGGCGTCCTCGAATACGATGAAGGGCGCGTTGCCGCCCAGCTCCATCGCCGGCTTCACGACGTTGTCGGCGGCTTCGTGCAGCAGCTTGCGGCCCACCTCCGTGGACCCCGTGAACGAGACGACGCGCACGCGCGGATCGTGCAGCATTTTTGAGACGACCGGCCCCGAGCGCCGCGACGGGATCACGTTGACGACTCCGGCCGGCACGCCGGCCTTCTCCAGAATCGGCATCAGCGCCAGCATCGTCAGCGGCGTTTCCGACGCCGGCTTCAGCACCACGGGGCACCCGGCCGCCAGTGCCGGGCCGATCTTGCGGGTGGCCATCGCCGCCGGGAAGTTCCAGGGCGTCACCAGCACTGCGATTCCCGCCGGCTTGTGCTGGACCAGAATGCGCGCCCCGGAAGACGGCGCCGTCGACATCTGGCCGATATTGCGCACGCCTTCCTCCGCGTACCACCGGAAGAATTCCGCCGCATAAGCGACTTCGCCGCGGGCGTCCGACAGCGCCTTGCCGTTCTCCAGCGTGATCAGCTTGGCGAGCCGCTCGGACTCGCCCATGATCAGCTCGAACGACTTGCGCAGGATCTCCGAGCGCTCGCGCGGCTTGGTCGCGGCCCAGCCGGCGAACGCTGCGTCCGCCGCATCGACGGCAGCCTGCGCATCCTCGACCGTGGCGCTTGCCACATCGCAGATCTTTTCCTCCGTCGCCGGATCAGTGATGTCGAAACGCGATCCGTCCGAGGCCTTCTTCCATTTGCCGCCGATCCACAGGTCGGTCGGCACATCGGCGAGCAGGTTGGCGTAGCTGGAGCTGGAGTTCTTCGACGCTGCCATGATCTTCTCCTCACGCTGAGAGTGACCGCCTCACGGTCTCCGCAATACGGTCGACGGTGGGCAGGATCATATCCTCAAGGATGTCGGCCGCGGGGAGCGGCACATGCGGCGTAGTGATCCGGACCGGCGGACCATCGAGATCGTAGAAGGCTTCGTCGGCGATGATCGAGATCAGTTCGGCGCCCCATCCGCACAGCCGCGGGTTCTCCTCCACCGTGAACACCCGATGCGTACGCCCCACCGAGGCGAGGATCGTCTGCGTGTCGAGCGGCACCAGCGAGCGTATGTCGATCACCTCGCAGTCGACGCCGTATTGTGACTTGAGGCGCTCAGCGGCCTCCAGTGCGCGAGGCACCATCAGCGCCAGTGCCAGGATCGTGGCATCCCGTCCCGGCCTGACGATCCTGGCTGTGCCGAGCTGATCGACGATCTCGCCGTCGGGCACTTCGCCTTTGATTGGGTAAAGCGATTTGTGCTCGAAGAAGATCACCGGATCCGGATCCCTGACCGATGCAGCGAGCAGCCCGATCACGTCGCGCGGGTTCGACGGCGCGACGACCTTCAGGCCGGGGATCATCATGCACCAGTTCTCGACGCTCTGGGAATGCTGTGCGCCGAAGCGCGAGCCGGCCCCGTTGCCGGTCCGCACCACCAGCGGGCATTTGAGCTGCCCGTTCGACATGTATCGGCTTTTGGGAAACTCGTTCGCGATGAAGTCGAAGCATACGGCGAGGAAATCCGAGAACATGATTTCCGCAATCGGCTTCAGCCCCGTCATCGCCGCGCCCATCGCCGCGCCGAGGATCGCCTGCTCCGAGATCGGCGTGTCGCGCACCCGCCGCGGTCCGAACTGCTCGTAGAGCCCGACCGTCGCTTTGAATACGCCGCCCGCCTTGGCGACGTCCTCGCCAAAGAAGATGACATCGTCGTCTCGCGCCATCTCCTGCGCAATGCCGCGTGCGACGGCGTCGCGGTAGGTCAGTTCCGCCATGCCCAGCCCCCGTCGGCATAAACATCTGTCGTCAGGATATCGGCGGACGGCATCGGCGCAGCCTTGCAGGCCTCCGTCGCCGCGTTGACGACATCCCCCACCTCCTTGTCGATGGCGGCAATCGTCTCTTTACTGACACCGAACTGCAGAAGGCGCTCCCGGTAGATCTTGATCGGGTCGCGCTCCTTCCATTTCTCCAGCTCGCCCTCGGGACGGTACTTCGCGGGATCGGCGCGGCTGTGTCCGCTGTGCCGATAGGTCTTGCACTCGATCAGCGATGGCCCCTTGCCCGCTCGGGCCTTGGCGAATGCTGCCTGCGCTGTCCGATAGACGACGTCCGCATCATTGCCGTCGATGACGATCTTCTCCAGCCCGTATGCCGAGGCGCGGTCGCCGGCAGGATGCTCCACCGCCGTGACCTCGCCGATCGGCGTGTACTCCATGTAGAGATTGTTCTCGCACACAAACACCACCGGTAACGTCCACACGGCGGCAAAGTTCAACGCCTCGTGGAACGCGCCGATATTGGTCGTGCCATCCCCGAAGAAGCAGACCGAGACGTCGTCCTGCCTCTTGTACTGGGCCCGCAGTGCGGCGCCGCAGGCAATCGGCAGATGCGCCCCGATGATGGCGTAGGACCCCATTACTCCATGCTCGGCCGACGTCAGATGCATCGATCCGCCCTTGCCGCGCATCAGACCGTTGTCGCGCTGCATCAACTCGCCCAGCACCTTTTCGATCGGCACACCGCGCGCAAGCGTGTGGGCATGCCCCCGGTAGGTGCAGAACGACAGATCGTCCGGCCGCATGGCGCAGCCGAACCCGGCTGCAATCGCCTCCTGGCCCAGCGAGAGGTGGCTCGTACCCTTCACCAGGTTTTGCAGGAACAAGTCGTATGCGCGTTGTTCGGCCTGCCGGATTTCGACCTGCGTTCGATACATCTTGAGACGCATCGCCTCGCCGATGTCGTCATTGAGGCCCGGCCCTGGAGACGCCGCCGCCGCCCGGTCCTTGATTCTGGCCATGCGAGCTCCTTGGGATTGCCTTGCAGGCTTCGCTGGGCCCGAAGGATAGAGCCAGTGACGCCGTCCTTGCAACCGATTGCACGCCGATTGCACGATGTGCCGCTGACAACATTTGTGGCATCGCGCCGAC
>JBFWYV010000156.1:0-11190 GCA_050186055.1 Hyphomicrobiaceae bacterium
GTCTAAGGACGCTTTAAGGTCATAGTGTTCCAAAGCAACTTTGGACTTGAAATTCACTCCCCGCCCAGCCTCGAACTGAGGTGAATTTCAAGTCCGTTGCTTTAGAACTTGAAGCTCAGGCCGACCCGGACCGCACTGTTCGTCAATGCCGTCGAATCGACTCCCAACCCGTCTTCGAAGGTGCCCAGATCGGTGTAACGGTATTCGATCCTCGCCGTCATGTTGGGCGAGAATGCCTGCTCGATGCCGCCGCCGAGCGTCCAGCCCGTGCGCCAGTCGGTATAGCTGACCGATGGGCTGTTGATGTCCGCCTCGCCGTAGGCCAGGCCGCCCGTCATATACAGCAGCGTGCTGTTCATCGGCAGGCCGATTCGGCCGCGGACCGAGCCCATCCAGTTGATGTCCGCCGAATGATTTGAGCCCAGCGTGCCGGTGCCTGACCCATCCAGCCAGCTTCCTTCGATATCGGTTTCGATGCCGAACAGCAGCCCCGGCGTCTGCCAGTTGTAGCCGGCATGAAGGCCGCCGAGGAAGCCGCTCATGTCGTAGCCGTAGCTCTGGTTGAAGAAGCCGCTGACGGGCGCGGAGCTTGCGTCGACGTCGCCCCAGCCGTAGCCGATCTGTCCGCCGAGGTAGAGACCGGTCCAATTGTAACCCATCCCACCGTAGCTCCGGGGCGGATCGGCGGGCGGCGGTCCCCGGTCGTATGGACCAAGATCCGCTGCCGATGCCTGAAGACAGGAAACAGCGAGCGCGATGCTCGCAAGCATAACTTTTCGCATACCTGCAATCCCACTTTTGCGGTCGATATTCTGCCGAACCTCAGCGCGGTCTTCTGCGATGAGCCAGGGCCAGCTATGCGGGCATGACTGATGACTTCGAACACGCCCCCCGGTGCAGACGGCACGCCGCGCTGCACTCGTTGGACGTTATGGACCGATCATGGCCGGTATGGGGCAACCATATGAAAGATCTACATTTTATAGCTTTTGACTATTACCTGTGCGTAACACTCGGCGTGAGGTTAGGCCTGCACCCAGCCATTGCTGCCGAGCCGCTCCTGCGGGCGGAAACGGGTCTTGTAGCTCATTTTCCGCGATCCCTCGATCCAATAGCCGAGGTAGAGGTACGGCAAGCCGAGATCGCGCGAGTGGGCGATGTGATCGAGGATCATGTAGGTGCCCAGGCTGCGGTGCGTCAGTTCGGGATCATAGAACGAGTAGACCATCGACAGCCCGTCCGACAGCCGGTCGGTCAGCGCCACTGCGATCAGCGGCCAACCGTCCTGTCGATTCTCCGGGGTCTCCGATGGCCGCAGCCGGTACTCGGTAATGAACGTGTCGACGATCGAATCCTCGATCATCATCGCATAGTCGAGCACCGTCATGTCCGCCATGCCGCCATCCGAATGGCGCGCATCGATGTAAGTGCGGAACAGGGAATACTGCTCAGACGTCGGACGCGGTGCCACCCGCCTGGCAACCAGGTCGCCGTTGGCTTCCAGGACGCGCCGGAACGAGCGGGAGGCGTTGAACTGATTGACCAGAACCCGCACGGACACGCATGCTTGGCAGCCCTCGCAATAGGGCATGTAGGCGACGTTCTGGCTTCGGCGGAAGCCGCCGCGCAAAAGGTTGTCGACCTGCGCCGCCGGCTTGTCGTGCGTGAGGTGCGTGAACAGCTTGCGCTCGTAGCGCCCCGGAAGATAGGGACAGGCTTGCGGAGCCGTGACGTAGAATTCCGGGAAGTTCTTGTGCTGCTCCGTCATCGAGGCATGGTTCCTGCCGGGTCTCCCTCAAGTCACACGGTCACGATGATAGGTGAGCGGGAACGCCGGGATCAAGGCCGATCTGTCGGGAAGGGCGCGGCGCGGGGGCTTCCGGTCCTTATCCCAGGTCCGCAGGGCGTGACAGCAGGCGTTCCCCGGACTAATCGTGTCGGAGGGAAGAACGCACAGGAGCGTAGAGATGATCATTGATTTCCATCACCACTTCACGCCGCAGGCGCTGATCAAGCAGGATCCCGGCGACCGCCTGATCCTGGCATACGACGAGAACGGTGCGCCAAGCTATACAACTCACAAGCTCCTGTTCGACATGGAAGCACGGCTCGCGATGATGGACCAGTCGGGCATCGACGTTGCCATGATGTCGACCGCTTCCGGCATGTCCGCCGACATCGAGCGCTCGAAGCTGGCCAACGACACGGCCAGGCAGTTCGAGAAGGACCACCCTAAGCGCTTCCTGGGTTTTGCCCATGCCAACCCCCTGGGCGGGACCGAGCACATGAAGGAACTGGCGCGCTGCGCCGATGACCTGGGCTTTGCCGGCGTCACCATTACCTCGGAGCAGGACGGGCTCTATCTCGATGCGCCGGAGTACGAGCCGTTCTGGACGGAGTGCGAAAAGCGCGGCCTGTTCGTGTTCGTGCATCCCGCCTTGAAGCTCAACGAGTCGAAGCAGTTCAATGCGTATGATCTTGCCCGCTCGACCGGCCGCGAGTTTTCGCTCGTGCTGGCGACGATCCGCCTGATCAATTCGCAGGTATTCGACCGGCACCCCAAGCTTGTCGTACACATGTCCCACCTCTCGGGCGGCATCGCTTCGATCCTGGGGCGGCTGAGAAGCTATCAGGACAAGGAGTTCTGGGGCACGAAAGGGAACCCCACGCACGGGCGCACGCCGGAGCACGGGCTCGACCACTACATCCGCAACAACATGATCTTCGACACCGGCGGCTTCTGCGGCGAGATCGCGTCGGTCAGGACGGCGCTGTGCGAGATCCCGGCCGACCGCATCGTGTTCGGCACCGACTGGCCGCAGGAGATCCGCAGCGCCGATATCACGCACAACTTCGTCCGCGAGATCGGAAAGCTGGGTGCAGACGGCGAGAAGATCCTGAGCGGCACTGCAAAGACATTGCTGGCCGGGAAGATATAAAAGCAGAAACAGGGAGGAGATAAGTGCCATGATCGATGTGCGCGCCATCGGCCATGCGACGTTCGAGACGCCGGACGTGGCACGGCTTGCTGAATACTACACCCACATTCTCGGGCTCAATCCGGTTCATCTCGGCCAGCGGGAGGCCCATTTCGCAAGCGTGACCGGCCGTGAGGTCGTGACCTTGAAGACGGGCGATGCGTCGCGCTGCACCTCGATCGCCCTCCGCGTCGCGCCCGGCGAGGATCTCGCTTCAGCGGCGCGGCATCTGGACGCTAAGGAAGGCATCAAGAGCGAGCGGCGCAGCGGCATTACGCCGGGCATCGCCGATGCGCTGACGTTCCAGGATCCGAACGGAACCACCATTGAGCTGTTTGCCGATGCCACGCCGGCGGCCCCTGCGGAGACTGCCGGCATCGGTCCCATCAAATTGGGGCATATCGCGTTCTACTGCCAGGACGTGCAAGGTATGGTCGATTTCTACAGCCGGGTGATGGGGTTTCGCGTCTCCGACTGGATGGAGGACTTCTTCGTGTTCATGCGGTGCGGGCCGGACCACCACACCGTCAATTTCGCGCACGCCAAGGCACCAAAGCTGCATCACGTGGCTTTCGAGCTGAAGGATTGGGCGCACGTACAATCCGCATGCGAACTGTTGGGACGCAAGAACCTCGATATTCTCTGGGGCCCTGGACGTCACGGCATCGGCCACAACATCTTCATCTATCATCGTAACCCTGACGACCAGATCATAGAATGCTTCACCGAGCTGGATCTGATGCTGGACGAAGAGCTCGGTTATTTCGAGCCGAGGCCCTGGCACAAGGATAACCCGCAGCGGCCGAAGACCTGGAAAAGCGAGGACGCGGCTCTCACCTGGGGGCCGCTGCCGAAGCCTGGGTTCAGGAACGACGACTAAGATGCTTTTTTCTTGGTTGCGCTTGCGACTCCCTTCGAGGGAGCCGGCCGCAAGCGCTGCCTATTCCCCCAGCCGTCACGGCCGCGGAGGCGGCCGCCTACGACAAGTTTCCGCTTACTCACTGCCTGCGGCGAGCCGCGTGGATGGCCGCCGTTCTCCGGGCCGACGTTGTCACGTCGCCCCGGCGCGGCCATGACCTTTCTGTTTTTGGTTGAATCGAGGAAAGGGCTCTTTGTTTTACGCTTGCGACTCCCCTGCGGGGAGCCGGCCACAAGCGCGTTTCACCGGAACAGCAGGTATGGATGTCCTGTCATTCAACGTAGTGCTCGTTGCGGGAGCGCAGGAAGATGGCGATAAGGGCGAGCAGCACGACGGCCGACGCCAGCATCGCGCTGCTGAGCGGACGCGACAGGAAGATCGAATAGTCGTCTTTCGACAGGATCATGGCTTTCCGGAAATTCTCTTCGAACAGCGGGGCCACCACGAAGGATATCAGCATCGGCGTCGGATCACTGCCGAGCCTCTTGAAGATGTAGCCGAGCAGTCCGAAGACGCACATGAGATAGACATCGAATACGGAATTGGAAACGCTGTATACGCTGATTGCACAAAAGCCCAGCACCGACGGATAGAGCAACTGGTATGGAACATCGAGGATCCTGATCCAGCCGCGAATGAGGATGAGGCTCAGCACCGCCATCAGCACGCTTCCGAGCCAGACCGAACTGATCAGACCCCAGAATAATTGAGGTTGATTGGTCAGAAGACCGGGACCGGGCATGATGCCATGTATCATCAGGCCCGAAATCAGCAGAGCCATCGCCGCGTTGGATGGAATCCCAAAAGCAAGCATCGGGATGAATGACGACTGCAACCCAGCCTTGTTCGCTGCGGCGGGTGCTGCCACGCCTTCGACCACGCCTTGCCCGATCTCCTTCCCGTGTTTGGACGTGAGGCGCTCGATTTCATAGGAGCCGTAGGATGCAAACGCCGGCCCGGCGCCCGGCAGCAGTCCCAGCAACGATCCGAAAAAGCTGCCGCGCAGCACTGAAGGGATGATCCTGACGAGGTCGTTGGGCATCGGAAGCAGACTCTTGACCTGCCTCAGCACGACGCCGCGCCTGTCGTCACGCTGGATGGCCGCAATTGTTTCGCCGATCGCGAACGCTCCGATTGCAATCACGATGACGCTGATGCCATCGGCCAGCTCGATCGCGCCGAACGTGAGGCGCAGTTGGCCGGTCTGCATATCCGTGCCGACGATCCCAAGCAGCAGGCCCAGGATCACCATGCCCAGCGCAATAAGCAGCGCCCCCCGGCTCAACATCAACGCAACCGTGAGAGTGAGAACGGTCGCCGAGAACAACTCGGCTGGCCCGAGTGCCGATCCGAATGCAGCGACGGCCGGACTGAAATATGCGATTGCAATCGTCACCAGCGTTGCAGCGATGATCGAACTGATGGCGGAGACAGTGATCGCACGCCCCGCCTGTCCCTGCCACGCCATGCGGCGTCCATCGGTCGACGGCCCGCCCGTGGCAATGCTCTCGCTGGAGCTGGCCAGGATTGCGGCCAGTGCCGAGCCATGCTGGGCGCCGTTATAGACGCTCGCCAGCAGAATGATCGTTCCCACCGGTGGGAATGCGAAGGTGATCGGGATCAGCATCGCAATCATGGCCGTCGGCCCGATCCCCGGCAGCACGCCGCTCACCATGCCGAGCAACAAGCCAGCCAGGCAATAGGGGACGAATCCTAATACCGTTGTAATTCCCAGCATTAGATTGGCGAGATCGGCACCCATTTGCATACCACCTCAGCCAGCAAGCCATCTGCCAAACAAGGGGATCGGCTGCTGCAAGCCCCACACGAACACAAACGCTGTGAATCCAAGAAAGAAGACGAACGTCGCCACTGCACGCCAGTCGAACCGGTTTGAGGGCGTCGCCGCCATGCTGACCGCGCCCAGAGCCGCAAGTGCAATCAGCAGTCCGGCGTCCTTCACGAGCACACCGAACAGGGCGCAGCCCGCAAGCGTAAAGGCCAACGTGCGCCAGGCGATCGGCTCCATGGCCTGGCGTTTCCCGATCAGTCCCCTGACGAGACTCAATGCGCCGACGACAATGAGAGCGCCTGCGAGGCCCACCGGAGCGAGGTTGCCGGCTTTCACCGGAACGCCTGGAACGCTTCCCGGAGTCGCCGCGAAGGCGATCGCGCCGACCGCAAGGAACATCAGGCCCGACACCAGCTCCTTGGAACCCAGCAGCGGTTCTGCGTCATAGTCTTCAACTGCGACGGATGCGGTCTCGTGCGTGGACGGTGCGGTGCTCGCCGGCGCCGGTACGGCTCGCCCCGCTTCGGCCCTTGCCATCGGAGCTGCGGCTGCCCCGGCATCCACCGGCGCAGCCGGCTTCAGATCCGCTTGCTGCGTCGCATGACGAAGCGCTTCCCGCGCCTTTATCTCCGCGATCCGCCGCTCGAGCTCCGCGATCTCGGCATCCGGGCTTGTCTGTGCCTGCTGGCTGGTGGCTGCGTTCTGGGCTTCTTGCTCGCGCTCCGCCGCAAGCCGGGCAACTTGCTCCTGGCGTGCCGCTTCGGCAGCCCGCGCTGCCTCCTCGGCCTTTCGGCCGGCGTCCGCTTCCGCCAGCGCCCGGTTCAGCGCCACGACGAGGCCCTGCGCATCCGTACGGAACCGCTCGTGCGACAAGCGAACGGCATTGCGCCGCGACAGCGCCGCCAGCGCCAGCGGCAGTTCGTCGTCGCCCGGCATGTCGGCGTTGTTCACGAGCACGGGAATGACGCGCTTGCCGAGCCGCAGCGCCGACTCGATCTCGATGCGCACGAAATCCCGGGGGCTGTCCAGCCGACGATGTCCGGTCTCGTCCTCTGCGTTCAGCCATTCGCGGCCGATCACCGACAGCATGACGTCGCACTGCGCGACCTGCGACACGAGCACTTGCGTGAAGTCGTCGCCCGCCGCGATGTTGTCGACATCGATGAAAAGCTGCTCGGGTGAGAACTTCTGCTCCAGGAAATCGAACAGCCGACCCGTGAACCTCGGATCGTCCCCCCGTTTGTAGTTGATGAAGATCTTTCCCGACAACACCCACCCCGGAACTGCAACAGGAAAGAAGCGGCGAGTCTGATAAGCCCGCCGATCGCACATAAAATAGTCTGAACGCGTATCATTTGCCCAACTCGGGCCGCCGGGCAAGTGTTGCTACTGTGAACGATCTACGCGCGGCAATGTATTAGTCGGCGATGTGTCGCCGGCGCATCACACAGGCGTCGCGCGCCGAGAGGCCAGCCGCCGCGACCGCAAAGCAATATCAGCAGGTTGATCGAAAAACGGAGGCTGCGGGCGGCGCAACGCCACCCGCTTATGCAATCGCCCGCCTCAGACGATCTTCACTTCGATCTCGGCCACGCCGTCGACGCCGCCCTTCAGCACGTCGCCCTTCTGGCACGAGCCGACGCCGGCCGGTGTTCCGGTCATGATCACGTCGCCGGCTTCCAGCGTCCATAGCTGCGACAGGAACGCAATCTGGTTCGGCACGTCCCATATCATGTCCGAGATATCGGCGTCCTGCTTGCGCTGTCCGTTGACGTCGAGCCAGATCTTACCCTTCGCCGGATGTCCGATCTTAGCCGCCGGAACGATCGCCGTGCACGGCGCCGACTTCTCGACCATCTTCCCGATTTCCCACGGCCGGCCCATCTTCTTGGCCGCGTTCTGCAGATCGCGCCGGGTCATGTCGAGGCCGACCGCATAGCCGTACACATGCTGCAGTGCATCAGCCGGCTTGATGTCCGTCCCGCCCGACTTCAGCACCACCACCAGCTCCATTTCATAGTGCACGTCCTTGGTGGCCGGCGGATACGGAAACTTGCCGTCGGTCACGATATTGTCCGGGCTCTTGGAGAAGAAGAACGGCGGCTCCTTGTCCGGATCGGAGCCCATTTCCCGCGCGTGCTCGGCATAGTTGCGGCCGACGCAGTACACGCGATGGACGGGGTACAGCGTATCGCTGCCGGCGATCGGCAGCGTGGCAACCGGCTTGGGATCGAACACGTAGGCCATCATGGGCTCCTGTGATCATGGGGTCTGTCGAGGTTGCTAGCAGATCGCCACACCCTCGGCCAGCACTCCTGCCTGCGCCCCCGGCCGCGTCGCTGGGCGGACCAAACGTCGCCCGCAAACCTTTGCGGCCCGTTTGTCCTTGCTCATCAGCCGTCGATCCGGGAATATTCGGACCGATTGATATCGCGGGAGATGACTGGCATGACCGAGCTCACGCTCGAGGAATACCGCAGGCTGATCTACACCAAGGCCTGGAACGATTATCGCGATCCGGAGGTCCCCGATTGGATCGACCCCGTCGGCCAGATCCTGGAGCGCCATATCGGCACTCCTGTCGAGGGCAAGCCCGCGCTCATCGTCGACGACGAGCCCGTCACCTACCGCCAGCTCGTGACGCTCACCCGCCAGGTCCATTCCGGCCTCGTCGGCATCGGCGTCGAGCCCGAGCACCGCATCCTGTTCTTCGCCACCGACAGCCTCGAATATGTCGCCATGTGGATGGGCGGCCTGCGCCTCGGCGCCATTCCGGCCGTCGTCTCCGACCTCTACAAGACCAAAGACCTGCTCTACTTCCTCACCGATACTGCCGCCCGCTTCCTTTACATCGACGCCGAGCAGCTCCCCAAGCTCGAGGAGATCGCCGACACGCTGCCGGCAACGCTGCGCACCGTGATCGTCCGCGGCAGCGCCGACCTCGGCGCGCTCGCTGGCAAGACCAAACGTAACGTCGTGCCGTTCGACGGCCTGCGCAGCGGCAGCAACCCGGAGCTGCCATCCCACACGCGCCACTCCAACGACATCACCTACATGTTCTATTCCGGCGGCACCACCGGCACCGCCAAGGGCATCACCCACCTCGCCTATGACTTCATCGTCGTCCCCGCCCGACACGGCAAGCTGTGGGAGTACACGGCCGAGGACGTCGTCTACGCCACCTCCAAGAAGTACTTCACGCACGGCGTCTGGCCCGGCCTGTTCATCCCGCTCTCATTCGGCGCCACCGCCGTCATCACCCGCGACCCGCCGCGCCCGGACATCGTCATCGCCCAGCTCGAGCGCCACAAGGTGACCAAGTGGGTGACGGTCCCGACCGTGATCAAGAACGTGCTGGAGGCGCTGCGCACGCGCCCCGAGCCGCTCAGGCTGCCGGCCCTCTCCTTCGCCGTCTCGGCCTCGGAGAAGATCCCGCCGCAGGTGTTCGCCGAGTTCAGCGAGCGCTTCGGCATCGAGATGCACGATTCCATCGGCTCCTCCGAGATCGCCTACGAGTGGATCTCCAACGGCCCGGCCGACTTCAAGCGCGGCAGCCTCGGCCGCCCGGTGTTCGGCTGCGAGGTCCGCCTCGTCGATCCCGACGGCAACGACATCCGTACGCCCAACATCCCCGGCGAGTGCCTGATCAAGTCGCGCACGTCATGCTTCTTTTACTGGCGCAAGTACGACAAGTCGCGCGAGACCTTCGTCGGCGACTGGGCCCGCACCGGCGATAACCTCTATTTCGACGAGGACGGATATTTCTGGTTCTCCAGCCGCGAGAACGACGTGTTCAAGGTCTCCGGCCTGTGGGTGTCGCCGACCGATATCGAGGCCGCGCTCAACGATCACGACGCGGTGCTGGAAGCCGCTGTCGTCGGCTTCGACGATGCCGAGGGCCTGACCAAGGCGCGCGCCTTCATCGTCCTGCGCGAGGGCCATAGCGAATCCGACGCGCTCGTCGAGGAATTGAAAGCCCAGGTCCGTCCGCTCGGCGGCTACAAAGTGCCCGCCGACTTCCGCTTCCTCAAGGAACTCCCCCGCACCACCCTGATGAAGATCGATCGGAAGGCGCTGAGGGGGTAGGTGGAGCATTCCAAAAAAGAAGCGCTGAGACCGCAAATTGATTCGGACGCGGCAGTCGAGCGACCACAAGTCGGCGGCTCCGCGAATGCTGCCAACCACGTCCGGAATGTGGGCGCATCCTGGTGACGATTCCTGGCGCGTTACACAGCGGTTCGTGTCGGGGCCGCCTTCTTCGGTCGCGTCGCACGTTTCGTGGTGTTCGGCCACTCATCCCAGGTGCGGCCATCGAGAACGCGCCCGGTCTTTTTCTTGTTCTTGCCACCCCACTGTTTGAAGTGGAAAGCTATATCGGCGTCGACGCATTGGTCGCGAATAGAACGCACCCAGTCCGCCGACATAGGACGAGCGCCGGGACCGCTCTCGCCGCCAGCGATTGCCCAATCGATACCGCGCAAATCGAGCTTGTCCAACGGACCGAGCAGCGGCTCCAAGCTGAGGAACTTCGTTTTTGCGTCCGTCCTGCGCAGGTGATCGATGCGGTATTGGTAGTCTGAGCTTTCCACAGAGACGCCCATCCAAACATTCGTCGGCCAATGCAGCTTCTTCGACAGCTCTTCCAGCCGTTCCGCACGTTTAGTGAGCATTTGATAGGTATGCTGCGGTGTTTCCTCCATTACCTGAAAGACCTTCTTGATGAAGACGAGCGGCACGGATTCGTGAAAAAGATCGGACATCGAGTTCACGAAAATCAGCCGGCCTTTCTTCCACCGCCGTGGCACATCGAGCGATGACGGGTCGATCTTGACGACGCCATTCCACTTGTACCGGCCACCAGTCTTGCGTGTCGTGCCGGCATATTTATCCTGGCCCATGACAGCTAAGCGCGCAGCCATGCGCATCGCGTAGCAGTTCGTACACCCCGGCGAGAGAATGCTGCAGCCGGCCACCGGATTCCATGTTGCTTCGGTCCACTCGATCCTGGAGTTGGTAGCCATTTATTTCTCCTTGGCTGGAAACGTCACGACAGTGTTCTCGCCGAACGTGACCTCGCCCTTCTGCACCCTCCGCTTATTGCGCGGCGGCGCACAGGTGATCTTGCCCTCGGTCTCCAGCTCTGACAGCACGTCCCGCCAGTTCTTCTCGACGAAGAGGTTACGTGGATAGATTTTGTCGTAGTCTTCACGCAAAGCCTTGCGCGCAAGTGACCGCCCCGCGTAGTCGGCGCACAGTTGTTCTCCGAAGTCCGAAAGAGGCGAATTCATCAGGTGCAGGAGGGGTGTCTTCTCGGCGCTGACCTGCCGCACGTATCCGAATTTTGCGATGCCTTGCGTTTTGTCCTGACTCTCCTTGTACATGATCTCTTTCATGATTTTGAAGCCGAGATCACGTTTGGAGATGAAGATGAGATAGTGGGAAGTACGGTCCTTGTCTTCTTTCTCGAACACATAGGGAATCACATACTCGTATCCGAGATC
>JBFWYV010000157.1:0-11182 GCA_050186055.1 Hyphomicrobiaceae bacterium
GTGCCGCCTACATTCACGAAGAAACCAACCGACGCATTCGATTCAAACTATCCGTCCGCGTTGTACGAGGTCGGCTACACCATGGGGCGGTCCGGACGCGCCTGGGTGAAACGTCCGCCAGGCATCCGCAATGGACGGGTTGTTCATTGATCCGGGGCCAGGTGCTTGACTGCGCGCCTCCATGGCGGCATTTCATCGGGTCGAATGCGAAACCGCAGGGCCCGGTGTCCAAGGTAAGAGAATGAACACATTTGACAGGCTGTTCGGGCTCAAAGGCGAGGCCCGCGTGCGTTACGGCGATGGGGAGTTCCATGTTCTCTCCCCGGGAGATTTCGTGCGTTGCGCGGTTACCGGCCGCCCGATCCCGCTGCCGGAGCTGCGCTACTGGAGCGTCGAGTTGCAGGAAGCGTATGTTTCCGCGGAGGTTTCGTTCAACCGCTACCTCGAGATCCGCGAGAAGCAGCGGCGGCGGTAAGACCGCTCGCGTGGGACCTGGATCCGGCCAGCGCCGCATCGATCAGCGAAGCAAGCCGCAGCGAGTCACGCCGTTCCATCGTCAGCACAACCGGCAGCACGTGCGCTGCCTTGCGTAGATCGGCCAGCGCGCCGTTGCCGGCGGGCAGGCGCACCAAGTCCTTCTCGGTCGTCACGAGGCGAGCATCGAGCTCCCGAGCGCGGGCCAGCGCATGACGGGCCTCGGCCGCGGTGAAAAGGTGGTGGTCTGGATACGTGACGGTATCGACGACATCCGCCCCAAGCTCGCGCAGCAGGCTGAAGAACCGTTCGGGATTAGCTATGCCCGAGAAAGCCAGCACCCGCTGCCCGCTGAATTGCTGCGGCTCCCCTGCCGGCTCGACCCACGCTTCCAGCACCGGCCCCTGAAAACGCTGGCGCAAGAGAGCGCCGATACCGTTCGTGCCTGCCGCCTCCGATCGCGGACGGTTGACAAGGAGCACATCGGCAAGACCGAGCTGGAAGGCCAACGGCGCCCGCAACGGACCGGCCGGGATCACCTCTCCGTTGCCGACGCCGCGCCTGCCGTCGACGACGGCTATCGACAGGTCCTTGTGCAGGCTGGGGTTCTGCAATCCGTCGTCCATCACGATCACGGTCGGAGGGGCCAGCCCCGCTTCGGCTTCGATCAGCGCTGCCCCCTGCGCCCTGTCTCGCGATATGATGGTCGGAGCAACGGCAGTGAGCAGGAGCGGTTCGTCTCCGACATCGCGGGCACTGTCGAGAACCGGGTCAACACGGCGCGGACCAGCATGGCGTCCGCGATACCCGCGGCTGAGGAATGCAGGATGTTCGCCGGCGGCAAGCAGGGCTCGGGCGACATAAATCGCGAGCGGTGTCTTGCCGGTGCCGCCCGCGGTGAAATTGCCGATGCAGATCACCGGCAGAGACGAACGGCGGGGCTTCGCATTCTCGACCCGCCGCTGGGCAGCCCAGCCCCAAACCCGCGCCGCCGGCCTCAACAGTCGCGCGGCCGCGGTCCTGTCGGTCCCGTACCACCACGACGGCTCGTCAGCCGGCACGGCGCAGGTCCTTTTCGTCTGGAATGTACTTCAGCAGCTCGGTCACCGTATGCTCGAGCGCGCCGGCAAGCTTCGACAGCGCCACCTGCCCACGCAGGCGCATGGCCTGCAATTCCGTGTTGTCGTCAAGCAGCAGGTTGAAACCGCCCGCGAGTTCTTCGGCGTCCCGCACCATGAGCACGGCCTGCGACCTGAGAAGCATGTCGTAGGAATCGCGGAAGTTATGCCAATGCGGCCCGCTTATCACGGCAGCGCCATGGCGAATCGCCTCGATCGGATTCTGTCCGCCGTGGTTGACGAGAGAGCCGCCGATGAACGCGGCCAGTGCGGCGGCATAGAATGTGCCGAGTTCCCCGATGGTATCGGCGATATAGATTTCCGTACCTTCGTGCGGCAGTCCGCCCGTCGAACGCTGAGCAACGCGAAACCCCAGGCTGCGCATCAGCTCGGCGATCTCGGTGCCGCGCTCCGGATGCCGGGGAGCGATCAGAGCACACACGTCCTGATGTCCACGCGTCACGGCGCGATACGCCTCGGCAATGACGCGCTCCTCGCCCTCATGCGTGCTTGCTGCGACCAGAAGGCGGCGTCCGCCGAGGGCATCCTTGAGCTGCGCGAACGCTTCCGGCTCGACCGGCGGCGGCGGTGCATCGATCTTGAGGTTGCCGACGGCCAGGGCACGCGTCGCGCCGATGGCGCAGAACCGGCGCGCAATCTGCTCGTTCTGCGCCAGCACGACGTCGAAGCTGGCGACCAGCGGCCGCGCGACGCTCCTCAACCGACGCCATCGCTCAAAAGAGCGGTTCGACATCCGGGCGTTGACCAGAGCCATGGGGATCGCGCGCCGGGCGGTTTCGAGCACGAGGTTCGGCCAGATCTCGCTTTCGGTGAAGACCGCGAGATCCGGCTTCCAGTGATCGAGAAACCGCCGCACGAACTGCGGTGCGTCGAGCGGCACATACTGATGGATATTGCCATCGCCGATCCGTTCGGCGGCAAGCTGCGCCGAGGTCACCGTGCCTGTCGTGAACAGCAGCCGGAGATCGGGCCGCGCTTGACGCAGCGCCTGCGAGAGCGGCAATGCTGCGTTGAACTCGCCGACGCTTGCGGCGTGGATCCATACCAGGCGCCCTGGCGGTCGCGACAAGCCCGCAATGCCCATCCTCTCCTTGCGGCGCGCCTCGTCCTCCTTGCCCTTGCGCATCCTGTAGCCGATCATCAGCGATGCGGCCGGCTGCATCAACCGGGTCGCGGCCTTGTAGGTGGCGAGTCCCAAGCCCGGCGAGGAGGTTATGCTGGAAGTGTCCGGTGCAGAATCGGCCTGCACGTCCGGCTGCGCCGGCGGCGTTGCGCGTGCGGGGTCGGAGCCAGCCAGTTGATAGGCGCGGGTCGTCGCCTCATCGAGGCCGTTTTCCACAGCCTGGCGCGCCAATTCCATCTCCTCGGGCGAAGCATCTCGGGGGACATGGATCGGCGTACCGAATACGCCGCCCAGAGTCCCGAACGGCAGGTTCAGCGTCATGCGGCTCCATGTCCTGAATGCATGATAGCGGCTGGATGCGACAGCGAGTGGAATGATCGGGCGCCCAGAGAGCTTAGCGAGCGTGACGATACCAGCGCCGGCGCGGCGGGCGGGACCCGGCGGCACATCCGCCGTCATGCCCACGAACACGCCTTCTTCCAGCGTACGCAGGGCGGCGCGCAACGCATAGGCACCGCCCCGATCCTTGCGCCGTACGCCTGCACCCGCGCCGCGAATCAACGTCGTGTTGAACCGGGCAAGAGCATTAGCGAACAATTCTGCGTCGCCGTGGCGCGCCAGCATGATGGCAAGCGGGACATCCAAAGGCTTGACCTTGGGCGCAAGCAGAAACTGCCCATGCCACACTGCGATGATCGCAGGCTGGTGGACAGCCAAAAACGCCGCAACGTCAGTCGGTTCGGTGGCCAGGCGCGACGTCCTGTGCACGAAATCGACATAACGGGCGATCGAGCGGCCGCACATACGGCTCAGCCGCGTTTTTTTTACGGGCAGACGAGCCATGCTGCCTGCAGGCCTCGCAACGCTTTCCGGAAGATCAAGTCCGCGGCGGGTTGCCCCTCTTGCTCACGCTACCTATAGCGGATATGGAGCACTTGCATAGCCCGATTGCAGGGGTGTGGCGAGGACAAACGTTTCGTCAGGGCGGGACCGGACGAACCCAACCACGACGAACATCCAAAACATGGCGACAGTCGGCAAACAGGTTCGGCGGGCCGTCAAGCGTGTTACATTGGGGTGGCGCCAGTCGGCCGCGGAGCGCTCTCCTGCGTGGTTGCGGAATGCCCTGGGAAAGCCGGCATCCTACCTCGATATGCTGTTTGTGGATCACGGCATCTTTCGACTGATCTACTCCAACAGACACCGCCTGGGTCAGCATGCATGGCGCTCGGCGCAACCCGCGCCACATCAGATTCGCGCCATGGCGAAGATGGGCATCAGGACGATCGTCAATCTCCGCGGAGAACGACTCTGCGGGAGCTACTGGCTGGAGAAAGCCGCCTGCCGGCGCTACGGCATCCGCCTCGTCAACTTCCAGGTGAGGTCACGCGCAGCACCCAGCCGCGAGGAGGTGCTGGGCGCCTGCCGGCTGTTCGGCGAGATCGAGTACCCGATGCTGCTCCACTGCAAGTCGGGCGCCGATCGCGCGGGCCTCATGAGCGTCCTGTACGCTCACCTGCACGAGGGCGTGCCGATGCGGGAGGCGATCAAGCAGCTTTCGCTGCGCTACGGTCACATACGGCAGGCGGACACCGGCATTCTCGATGCGTTCTTCGAGTGCTACCTCGCGGACACTGCGACAAGGCCGATGCCGTTCATCGAATGGGTCGAGACGGCTTATGATCCGCATGAGACGATGCGCGCGTTCCGGGCGTCGGGCTGGGCCAATCGGATCGTCAACTCGCTGCTGAAGCGCGAATAGCGGACAGCGGTCCGCTTCGCTCGACCGCGGTTGCCATTCGCCTCGCCCTGGGCTAAGGGTTCGCCGGTCCGGAGTCCACCCCCGCGGCGCCCATGCAGCGGCTCGGAGCCAAGCGGTCATGGCGCGCCTCTGCACCGACGCATGCATCGTGATGGGCGCGACGGGGTGGAGCCGCGATGGCGTTGCTGCCGTAGCTCAGTGGTAGAGCACTCCCTTGGTAAGGGAGAGGTCGTGAGTTCAATCCTCACTGGCAGCACCAGTTTTTCGCTCACGCGCCCATTCGCTTCGCTTATGCGCTCCGCGTGGGCGGCGCTTGCGCCGGGTCGCTTTGCTCCCTGATCGCCTTCGGCGATGGAAGAGTTC
This sequence comes from Hyphomicrobiaceae bacterium, assembly GCA_050186055.1. GTDB lineage: Bacteria > Pseudomonadota > Alphaproteobacteria > Rhizobiales > Hyphomicrobiaceae > CAMDPA01. Next base: position 4,862 of record JBFWYV010000157.1, read on the forward strand.
AAACAAATTCGCTCCTCCAGCACCAGTCTTTCGCTCGCGCGCCTGTCCGCTACGCTCGTGCACTCGACACCCCTCATGCGCTCGGCACCCACCGCTTCGTTTGTCACTTGAAGAGCGAGGTCAGCGAGAACGAGGACTTCGCGATGATGGGCGGCTTCTCGGCGACCTGCGGGTAAGGATCGTCGATGTAAGCGTTAAGGCCGGTGGCCCGTCCGTCCTTGATCAGCTCCGCCACATAGGCCCAGCCTTTCGGCTCGAGTCCGATACAGGCTTCCGACATTTCACCCTTGAGCCGCATATGGATGGCGATGTTGCCGCGCGCCAAGATCGCGGCGGTGTGCCTGGGGCCGAACCGCTCGCGGTGCCAGAGCTTGCTCAGATAGATGGCGGCGACGAGGCGTTTCGTCTTCGGACCCCACGTGACCCGCCGCCCCTTGGCAAAGCTGTACTCCCCCGGCGGCAATGGGCCGACGGCGCGTGTGGCCAGACAGTCAGGATCGGGATTGTTGCGGCAGACGTCACGACCCGAGAGCCCCCAGGTGATGGTGCGGCCATCGGCCGACGATCCAGGCGCCACGACAAACAGCCGACCGGTGCGGATGGAATAGCCGATGCGGAAGTCGCGGACCTCGGCCGGCAACTCGCGGACAACGTCCCTGAACGGGTTGCAGATTTCTCCGCCGGTCAGCTTCCGCGGATAGCCGTTGTGCCGGATCGTGACGTAATCGACGTCCGGCCCGCAGTCCCACCGCTTCAGCGGCTCCATGCCGGCGAGCGAAATCGGCCTTGAAGGCGGCCTCTTGATTGACGGGCGGACTTTGGCCACGACCCTTGGCTTTTGAGGCTCCGGCGCCACGGTCTTCGCCGCCCAGCCGGGCATGGCAGCTCCGGGCATGCGGCGGATCTGCTCGCATCGCGGCGACGGCTTCGGCGGCTGGATCTGCATTGCAGCCAGCCGACGCGCGGTCTGGCCGCTCGCACCTTGTGCGATGTAGGCCTCGACCAGGGCCTGCTGGGCCTGAATCTGCTCTTCGGACAGCTCGAAGATGCATTCCTTGAAAATCTCGTCGCCGATGCTTCCGAAAAAATCAGCGATCCTGGCGGCGGACGTCGGCGTGTCGGGGCTTTCCTTCTGTGCCCGTATATCGCAGGGGTACAGCAGAATGGCGGCCGTCAATCCCACGGCCGCTGCTCGCCCGATGCAATGATGTCCTCCACGTCTCGAAACCGGCATTGCGGAACAATCAGATGAATTTGGGCCGTTTTTCAGGCGCGTGCCGACCGAGCCTCCGACAAATTATGTCTCAATCGCTTTATCACGCTTGACCACTCCCGTGGACGTCGAGCCGTTGCCCCGTCTTGAACTCGTCACCCACGACCATGGCGGTTCGGCGTCGAGAATCCGGACGCTATGCAGATTTCGGCAATTCGTGCGCACACAGATGCAGGTGGACGGCGCACAATTCGGACCGCCGCGCCGCAATCGCAATCCCGAGGGGAAGTCGTGGGATCAAAAGCCCTTGTCGATGCCTGCGACCCACTTCTCAAAGGTCAGCTTCAGCGACTCGGCCTCCGCCGCCAGCGTCGCATCCTGATTCGGATGGGTCGAGCCAGACCTTCTCGCCTTGTCGAGCGCGTCGAGCCGCGCATGCTCGATCTTCATCTCGAGCGCCTTCTGCCGGGTCGCGGCATGTCCCACGCCCTGAGTATCAAGCTCATCGATCTTCTGGTGGATTTTCCGGCCGAGCTGCTCGAGCCGATCGGAGAGATCTTTCAGCGTGTCTGTCATCATCGAAGTCCTCTGCTGGCGCCCGGCGATTCTGGTTTACCAGTCGATCCCTGCAACTGCAATTCACGCCCGAAATCGTTGAAACAGCCGTGGAAGCTCTCCCAATTGGTGCAGTCGGACGAGCGCGAGCGTCGACGCTCCGGCACAGGCGACCAGCTCGATCAGAGGACGTGCCCAAGGATTGGCGGCAGTCCATGCGTCAACCTCGTGCAGAGAGATGAAGCGTATAAGGCCGAATCCTACCGCAAGCGAGGCGAAGCCGATGGCCAGACGGTAGCGCTTGATGTAGTGCCAGATCCACATCAGCCCATAAATGAACAGCACGATCACGCCGAGCGCGACGGCAACGGTCGCAATGATCTGGAAGGCGCGACGGTCTGCGTACAATCCATGTTGCCTCGCGAGCGAGCGCAGCCAACCGCCAAATCCCGTCAGCCAGCCCAAGCCGCGAACGAGCTTCAATTGGGAATATCCGACAAAGACCGCCGCCAGAGCAGACCATACGAGAACGTCGGAAGGCGATGAGTCGCGCTGTTGAGCCTGCAGACAAGCCCATGCTGTCCAAGCAGCGAGCAGGCCTGTAGCCAGCAATGCAACGACGGCCGTGAGCCAGCCCGCTTCTTCAGCCATTCAAAAACCTGTCTCCGCCCTGTCGGCTTTCGGGAGCGTCGCGGCCCGGGCCGTTGTTCCTGGTCAGCGTCCGTCAGGAATTCGCCCGGCTCGCGTTCCTAAGTCCGTATCGATAGTAATCCATTTCGATCAGCCGAAGCTGCTCAAAAGGCGTCGGCATTTGAAGATCAGCCGACTTGCCGGGCTGCTGCCGACGCCCGCATTAACTTTAATCGATTTGTTTCTCAGCAGATGGAATGAATCGGGTTGCATGGATGGACCATCACCTTACCCTCCAAAAAGGGATTAGCGGTACCGGCTTGGGAAAATGGAACGCGGCCTTTGGGTCCGTGCATTCCGAAGCCTGCGATTGGCGGTCTTTTCGCACCGAGCCATTGCGAGCAGAGAGTTTTATGATCAGCGGGAGGGAGTAACGTGGACAAATCCAATTCTTCTCAACAACCAAGCAAATGGAAGATGTCCCGGCGGAATTTTGCCGCGGCGTCGGCGGCACTTGCAAGCGGCCTGGTTACTCAATCCAGGCCAGGACATGCAGGCGCCTGGTTCGGCGATTGGCTGCGCGGCCTCGACAACTCGCTGCCCGGTGGTAGTGGCGGTAGCGGCGGTAGTGGAAATGGTGGCGGCGGAAATGGTGGCAATGGCGGCGGCAGCAATAGTGGTGGTGGCCACTGCTTCCTGAGAGGAACACGCATCCTGACGCCGACCGGAGAGGTAGCGGTCGAACAACTGAAGGCTGGTGACCTTGTCACGACGCAATCGGGCATCGCGAAGCAGATCCTCGGGGTCGTTGTCCAGTCGAGGGCGCGTTTGGATGGAAAAAGCTGGCCGGCATCAGCACTGCCCGTGCGGATCGTGCGAGGCGCCCTGGAACCGGAGACACCACGCAAGGACCTCTACCTGTCCCAAACCCATATGGTGTTCATAGACGGGATCCTGGTGCCGGCCGGGTATTTCGTGAACGGCGAAACGATAAGGATCGTGGAGCCGGAGGGCGTCGACCAGCTCGACTATTACCACATCGAGCTCGATGGTCATGACGTTGTCTTCGCCGAAGGTGCGGCCTGCGAGACGTTCGTGGCAGCGTACACGAAGACCTACGCGCCGATCACCTACCTGGGCGGCGTCAGAACACGGGTTGGGTCGAGGCTCCGCAGTGCGGTGTCGCCGATTGTAGATATTCGCAATCGTGCCGATGTCGTTCGCGACCGGCGCGAGGACCGCGCCGAATTGCTGCGCGCGGCATGATTGCGACGGCCGGTCGCGGCACCGGCTGCAACGCGCCTGCGAACACACATCGCGCGCTGACGTGAGCTGAGATCTCACGCGCCGCGCAACGAAGCCATACGCTCACCTCGTCACGTCATGGCCCACCGCGGGCACTGCGCAAGCGGATGCTTGCCGTAGGCGGCCACCTTCGTGGCCGTGACGGCTGTGGGACGAGAGAACCAGCCACACGAAAATCCGTCATGGCCGCGCCGGGGCGATGCGGGAGCGTCGGCCCGGAGGACGGCGGCCATCCACGCGGTTCACCGAAAGCACTGCGCAAGCGGATGCTTGCCGTAGGCAGCCGCCCTTCCAGCGATGACGGTGGCAGGGAAGCGAGAAAAATGAGCCGTTTCCCGACAGAACATCTCGATCGCACAGGGACGGTTCTGGGATTCAAGCCGTCGGCCCGACGGCGCTGTTTGACGGGTACCAGCCATCGCCCTTAGGGTAACCGCTCCATCAACAAGGAGTGGCCTGGACGCGACCCGCCGGCTGCGAATGACGTGACCGAGCTGTTCATTGTCGTTGTCCTCATCGTCCTCAACGGCCTGTTTGCCCTTTCGGAGCTGGCGGTCGTCTCAGCGCGCCATTCGCGCCTGAAGGCACTTGCCGCCTCGCGGCGCAGTGGCGCCGATCGGGCCTTGGCGCTGGCATCCGATCCAGGCCGTTTCCTCTCTGCCGTTCAAATCGGCATCACCCTGATCGGTATCGTCAACGGGGCCTACTCGGGCGAAGCTTTCGGAGCTCAGGCTGCATCGGCGCTGAGGGCCTTCAGTGTTCCGCAGTCGGTAGCCGGACCACTCGGCTACGGCATGGTGATTGCGGTCATTACGTATCTTTCCGTCATTATCGGCGAACTCGTGCCGAAGTCTCTTGCATTGCGAAACGCCGAAGCCATCGCGTGCGCAGTCGCCCCTGCGATGACGGTGTTCTCGAAGATCGCTGCACCGGCCGTGTGGCTTCTTGATGCGTCCACCAGGCTTGTGTTCCGGCTGTTCGGCCAATCGGCCGAAAGCAGGACGCGGGTCACGGACGAAGAGATCCGTGCACTCATTGCGGAGGCGGAGTCGGCGGGCGTGATCGAGACACGCGAGCGCCAGATGATCGCAGGCGTGATGCGTCTCGCCGACCGCGCGGTCGCCGGACTTATGACGCCGCGAACCGATGTCGACTGGATCGACATTACCGCGCCAGAATCAGAGGTCAGGGAGCGGCTGGTATCCACCCCGCATTCGCGGCTGCCCGTGGGCGAAGGTTCGACCGATGCCCTGATCGGCGTGCTTCAGACGCGGGAGCTGCTGGCAGCGATCCTCGGCGGCAAACCCTTCGATGTCCGCCGCTATGTCCGCAAGGCGCCAATCGTGCCGGAAACGACCGACGCACTCGATGTGCTCGGCATCCTGCGCGAGGCCGAAGTTCCCGTGGCGCTCATCCACGACGAGTATGGCAGTTTTGAAGGGCTTGTGACGCCGGCCGATATGCTCGAAGCCATTGCCGGCGTGTTCAAGTCGGATACCGTCGGAGTCGAGCCCTACGCGACGGAACGAGACGACGGCTCATGGCTGCTGTCCGGCAGCATGCCTGTAGACGAGATGGCCGACACCATCGGCATTCAACTGCCTGACCGGCGCAGCTACGAGACCGCGGCGGGCTTCGTGCTCGCCCACCTTCAGCGTATGCCCAAGACCGGCGAGCACATAGAAGCGAACGGGTGGCGTTTCGAAGTCATCGATCTCGACGGCCGGCGCATCGACAAGGTGCTTGCGAGCCGCGTCAGATCGGGACGACGACTGGCCGTGTCCGCCTCTTGACTGCAGCGGGACCGGTCGGCGGATATCGCCTTATGCCGGCGAAGGGTGGAGAGCCAATTCCCCTCGCAGAAGGCAATCGCCGGCTGCCGTCGATCATGGCGTCGGGCGACGACAATGTGTTCATCATCCATTGGTCAGATGGCGCTTGAAATCGGCTCGGCGAACATCACCTGTTGAGCGTCGCATCGATTGCAATGACACATGGTGCCAGCGCCGGTGCCGTTCTCCCAAAAAGCAACCAACCGAAGGAGTTGATCATGACCACCACAAAGATCGCGATGATCGTCGGCAGCCTGCGGCGGGACAGCATCAATCGCAAACTGGCATCCGCACTCGCCAAGCTGGCGCCAGCCGACTTTGCATTTGATCATATCGAGATTGGCGACTTGCCGCTTTACAATCAGGACGACGATGCCGATCAAGCCGCCGCGGTGAAGCGTCTCAAAGGCGAGATCAAGGCGGCACATGGCCTGCTTTTCGTGACGCCTGAATACAATCGATCGATCCCCGGTGTCTTGAAGAATGCCATCGATCACGCTTCTCGGCCTTATGGGCAAAGTGCGTGGGCGGGGAAACCCGCGGGTGTGATAGGGGCCTCGATGGGCGCTATCGGTACGGCGCTCGCACAACAGCATCTGCGCAACGTCCTGGCCTATCTCGACGTGCCGACCATGGGACAGCCGGAAGCCTTCGTTCAGATCAAGGAAGGTTTTTTCGAGCCCGACGGAAACATCGGCGCCGGCAGCCGCGAATTCCTCCAAGGCTGGATGGACCGCTACGTCACCTGGGTGAAACGCCACGGGACCTGAGGACGCAAGGTCAAGC
>JBFWYV010000158.1:0-11178 GCA_050186055.1 Hyphomicrobiaceae bacterium
CTCGCGGCCGTGACGGTGCGGGGGTGAGACAGATGACCCGCGAAAGCCCGTCATGGCCGCGCCGGGACGACGTGGCACCGGCGGACCGGACCACGGCGGCCATTCACGCGGCTCACCGCAGGCTCTGAGCAAGCGGATACCTGTCGTAGGCGGCCGCCTCCGCGGCCGTGACGGCTGAGCGGAGGCTAGGAACCTTCCCCACGATAGGCCGTCATGGCTGCGCCGGGACGACGTAGCATCGGCGGACCGGACAACGGCGGCCATCCACGTGGCTGACCGCGGCACTGCGCAAGCGGAAGCCTGTCGTAGGCGGCCGCCTTCGCGGCCGTGACGGTGCGGGGGTGAGACTGTTGACCCGCGAAAGTTCGTCATGGCCGCGCCGGGACGATGTGGGAACATCGGCCCGGAGGACGGCGGCCATCCACGTGGCTCACTCACCGCAAGCACTGAGCAAGCGGATACCTGTCGTAGGCGGCCACCTTCGTGGCCGTGACGGCGGTAGGGAGGCGAAGTTCCAGCTCCACGAAAGTCCGTCATGGCCGTGCCGGAGCGACCTGGGAAGCGTCATCCCGGACACCAGACTTGACCTCACCGGCCGAAAGTCCTCTTGTCGCGATCATCGAGCGGCGGGTTGCGAAGGCGAGGCAGGACAGGTCGAGCGGATGCGATTGTTGTTTCTTGGCGACGTGGTCGGCCGGTCCGGCCGCAAGGCCGTGCTTGAGGAGTTGCCGCGCCTGCGCCGCCGGTACCGCCTCGATTTCGTGATCGTCAACGCGGAGAACGCCGCCGGCGGGTACGGCATCACCGAATCGATCCTGGAGCAGTTGCTGGAAGCCGGCGCCGACGCGGTGACGCTGGGCAATCATGCCTTCGACCAGCGCGAGGCCCTGGTCTTCATCGAGCGACAACCGCGCCTCATTCGTCCGCTCAACTTGCCGAAAGGCACGCCGGGCCGCGGCTCGGCCCTGCTGCCGGCGGCGAATGGCGGCGAGGTCCTGGTGATCAACGCGCTGGGGCGTGTGTTCATGGCCGAGATGGACTGCCCGTTCCGCGCCATCGACAACGAGCTGAGCGCCTGTCGGCTCGGCCGCGACGCTGCTGCAATATTTGTCGATTTTCATGCCGAGGCGACCAGCGAAAAGCAGTCGATGGGTTTCTTCCTCGACGGACGTGCGAGCGCCGTCGTCGGCACCCATACCCACGCCCAGACCGCCGACCAGCGCATCATGCCGGGCGGCACCGCCTATATGTCCGACGTTGGGATGTGCGGGGACTATCATTCGGTGCTGGGGATGAACGCGGGGGAGCCCGTCAATCGGTTCCTGAGCCGGATTCCCCGCGAGCGCTTCGAGCCTGCGTCAGGTCCGGCTACCGTGTGCGGTCTTGCTGTCGAAATCGACGACTCCACGGGCAAAGCCAGGAAAACCGCGGCTTTGCGGCTCGGCGGTGTATTGGCACCCACCGAGCCGCATTTCTGGACCATGGAGGAGACGTCATGACTTCAGCGGCTGAGGGCGGAAATCGCCCTTACCGTTGCCGGCAGGCGTTGCAGCAGCGACAGGCCCGGTAGGACGTTGCCGCGCTCTCGGCCTCCGACCATGTGACCGCAGAGGGCAGTTCTGCAGTGCCGGAGAACGCAAATCGCGTCTGTGACGACACTGGCGATTTGCAGGACGCCACGCAAGCCAATTTGGAGGTCAATATGCGTATTGAGCTCGCCCGTTGCGCGCCGGCCGCAGGGCAGTGCAACCAGTCCGGGAACGTGTGATCGACGCGGTGCCGGCACAAAAGCCAGATCATGCATAAAATCAAGCAAAACAAGAATTCGACGCCGGACCCACCTCATTACTCCGCGTATAATCCAGTATATTATCTCGATATACAGTCAGTAATTCCTACGAAAATACTTAATAATTTCCATGCCAAACGTATAAATTGGCAATTGTATAGAAAAACTATATCATCTTGGTGGATTAATCCAAGAATAATCGTTGTATCTGTCGTCCGGGCGAAACGTTGCCCGCGCGCTTTGAACAACCAGGGAGCAGTCTTTTCCAGGGGTACCTTTCAGGCGCTGCGCGGCCTGGGGCGCCACACCTCATGCGCACCGTTGCGGTAGGCGGCAATGTCATCGGGATAGCTGACCAATTCCATCTGCTGGCCCCATGGCGCCCGGAAATACAGCCACGACAGCCCTGCGCTCGACCCTTCCGTCATCTCGACAGGCCCGCTCTGGATCGTCACGTGGTGGGACTTGAGCGTGGCCAGGGCGGCCTCCATGTCCTCGACATAGAATGCGATATGCAGGCCGGCCTGCATGCCGGCCACTGATTCGCTGGCCGGGGTGAACTCGATCAGCTCCAGCGTGGGGCCGTGTGCGACCTTCACGACCCGCATGCGGTGGATCTGTGCGCCGGAGTCTCCCGCCAAATGATGCGCCATCCAGTCCTGAGGCTGCTCGAACGGCCCGATGTCGTAGAGCGTCTGCGCCCCGAGAAGGGCGGTGAGAAAGCCGGTGGCGGCCTCGATATCAGGCACCACAAGCCCGACGTGCTCGATGCCCGTAAGCCCTGGAATGGCCGGCGCCGGCATACCGCAACTCCTTCGATCAATGCAATTCATCTGCCTTGTAGCCGATTCCCACAGCGGCAATCGCGGCAGATGCCGGCACGCGTGGCGGATCGCAGCCGTCTCATTGACGTAAAAATTCCGGCAAATTGCCGAACGGGTCTTGTGCCTTTCTTCACCGGCATGCGGGTAGATGACGGGGAGCCAGTACGCCTGGAGTTGAGGAGCTGCATGATGTCCGCCCGCCACGCCCTTGCGCTGCAGCCCTTGTGCCGCCGCGACCTGGAGCGGCGCCATGTCGAGCTGACAGCCCGCATCCGAATTTCGGAGGGCGTTTATGTGCCCTGCATCGTGCGCAACATCTCTCCGATGGGCGCGGGCTTCGAACTCGCGGACGAAGCCGTCCTGCCGTTGCGGTTCCGCCTGCAGATCCCCGGCGATCTGTTCGAAGCCGAGTGCGAGCTCCGCCACTGCTCCGGGCGGACGGCCGGCGTCGAGTTCCTGTCACACCGGGCGGAAGCGCTCGCGCGATACGGCTGACGCCGGGGCATTGCAGCTCAGCCGTCGATAGCCGGGACGTCGACGGTCTGTGGCCGGACGCCATCCTGAGCCCGCCGCCATATCTCCACGTAAGCCGCCTCGAGGTGACGGGTGAAGCGCGCGGTATCGAACAGCGGGCAGGCGCCGCGCATCGACCGCATCCGCTCCCTCAGCGCCGCAAGCTGGTGCGGTTCGGAGGCCAGCGCGATGGCTTCGTGCTCGTAGGCCTCCAGAGACGGCAAGGCCAGATCGTCCATCCCCGTCGCCTTCAGCAGGCTCACGCCGACGCGGGACGCGAACGAACGTCCTTCGATCGTGATGATCGGCACGCCCATCCACAGCGCGTCCGCAGTCGTCGTATGACCGCCATAGGGCAGCGTATCCAGGATCAGGTCCGCTATACGCATACGCGCCAGATGCTCAGGCTGCGGAACACGGTCTGCGAATACCAGCCGGCTCGCATCGATGCCCCGGCTTGCGATCTCGCGGCGGATGTTCTCGACGGCCGGCGGATGATCGCAATAGAACCACAGCACGCTGCCGGGCACGGCCGACATGATGCGCGCCCAGACGTCGAACAGAGCCGGCGTGAGCTTCTGTTGCCCGTTGAATGACGCGAAGACAATCCCATCCTCCGGCAGTCCGAGCGTCGCGCGAGCCGGGAGGTCGTCGGCGACCGGCCGCTTGCGGTCGATGGCCCAGTAGCATTCGGGCAGGCGGACCAGCGCTTCCGAGAAATGCTCCAGAGCGCCGTCCGGCGCCACGATCCTGTCGGCGATCACGTAATCGATCGCGGCAGTGCCCATGGTGCCCGGGAACCCCATGTAGTGACACATCACCGGCGCCGGTCGCGCTGCCACGATATCCAGCCTGGCATTTGCCGTGTAGCCGCCGAGATCGATCAGGATATCGATGCCCGCCTGAGCGATGCGCTTCACGATCTGTGTCGTCGCCGCAGCCCTGACGTCGTGAAATTTCTCAAACGCGGCCGCCATGCGCTTGCGCTGCGGGCTCGCATCGTCCTGACCGTAGGAGAAGCCATGCACCTCGAAGCGGGAACGGTCGTGCAGCTCCATGGCCTCGGCGATGACGGACACCATCGGATGGCGACGGAAGTCGCCTGAGAGATATCCGATCCGGATTCGACCCGGCTTCGCGCGGGACGAGCCCCGAGATGCAGCCGGCCGGTAGGCTTGCTCCGTGCCGACCAGATCCTTCCAGTAGCGCTCGCAGACACTCCGGTGCAGCGCCGGATCGTCGTCGACGTGGAACATCAGCAGCGGCTCGACCGGGTGGCCTTGCCTGGCCAGCGCGACGAGCGTCGCCTCATGCTCGCCCAGGCGTGGCCAGTCGCAAGCTCTGCGCTTGGCTTCGATCAGACTGCTGAGCGCCAGGCTGTTGGACGGATCGAGCTCGACGGCGCGCGCGAAGTGCCGGATCGACTCATCGATTTTGTCGAGCCTGAGCAGACAGTCCCCGAGCTTCTCATGGATCTCGGCTCTGTCAGCGAGCGCGGCGGCACGTTCCAGGGCCTGAGCGGCTTCCTCGTACCGGCCCAGCCGGATCAGCGCCTGACCGAGATTGTAGTGGGCCGCGTCGCTGGACGGCCGGCGGCGCGCGGCGTGGGAGAGATGCTTGACCGCCTCGTTGAGCTGGCCCTGCATGCCACACAGCACGCCGATCATGACGAGCGCTTCGGGATTGCCGGGATCGGAACGAAGCACCGTCTTCAGGAGACGCTCGGCGGCTTTCGCCTGTCCCTGGTTGATCAGGGCAGCGGCCTGCCCGATCATATCTGCAGGCAAGACGGGAAGCTTCATGCCGGACCTGTGCTCGGTGGTTGCGAGCGGTCAACCGGCGTGCTCCGCCGGCCGACCGCGCATGGCGCCGGCTATAGCACGCGGGCGGGATGTGCTGGAACCCGACAGCTTGCATTGTGCCGGCACCGGCCGGCTTCAGCGTGCGCCGCCGACGGGAGCCAGATGACGCAACCTCGGCGGCCGCGGGGATCGCGGAGGCGGCGGCGGGCTGTCGGCTGTCGCGCCGCTGCGCCTCGCGGCCGTGACCGCCGGCTTATGGCGCTCCTGCCCGCGGGGCTGCAAGGGCGGCATCGACTGCATGACGCGCTGGCGCGGGAATGTCGCGACGGCCTCGGTGCCTTTGCGCAGTTGCGATTTCAGCTCGAAGGCCCCGCCATGCAGCTCCACCAGGTTCTTGACGATGGGGAGCCCGAGCCCGGTGCCGCCCTCGGCGGTCTGGTGCGCGAGCGATCCCTGCCCGAATGCCTCCATCACCTTCGCCATTTCCTTCTGAGGAATACCGGGACCGTTATCGCGGACACTGATGAATTGGCCGCCATCCGGCGAGCGGGCGACAGTAAGCAGGATCTGGCCACCGCGCGGCGTGAACTTCAGTGCGTTGGACATCAGGTTGAGGCAGACCTGCCGCAGGGCGCGCTCGTCGGCCCAGATCGGCGGCAGGTTCGGCTCGAAGTCCTCCTCGAACTTGAGCCCCTTGCTTTCTGCGCGCAGCTTCAACAGCCGGTGACAGTCGTCCAGCACGTCGGCCAGGCGGACGGATTCCTCGTTCAGCTCATACCGCCCCGCCTCGATCCGGGAAAGGTCGAGGATCTCGTTGATGAGATTGAGCAGATGACTGCCGGACTGGTGGATGTTGGCGGCATACTCCTTATAGACGGGATTGTTGAGCGGTCCCATCAGCTCGGCCTGCATCACTTCCGAAAAGCCGAGGATCGCGTTGAGCGGTGTTCTCAGCTCGTGGCTCATGGTGGCGAGGAACCTCGACTTGGCGAGATTGGCATCCTCCGCCCTGCGCCGCGCCTCGTCGGAAATCGCCTTGGCCTCCTCGAGCTCGGCAATCAACGCATCCTTCTGGGCACGGAACTCCAGCATGGCCAAAGCCGTCGAGTTCAGGCCTTTGGCGAGAAACACGAAGTACACATGGACGCCGATCGCCATGACGGCGAGCGCCACATAGAAGTAGTCGCCGACCAGCATCAGGCGCGAGACGACGGCCACCGTCATCGGAATGGTGCCGACGTAAAGCACCTGCAGCACGGTCGAGGCGAAGGTCATGCGGATCGCCAGCACGACGATCAGAGAAGCGAAAATGAACACGTGGCTGGAGACCAGGTAGTCCTGGCCCAGTTCGGGCCGCAGCGTTATCCCGACCAGCGCAAATCCGGCCCAGGCCACGCCGTTGAGCGCCTCAGCCAACAGCAGAAGGCGGCGCCACACCTTGAGCTGGACCTGTGCGGGAGGAATGGCCTGGAAGCGGCGGCACAGCTCCAGCAGGACAACCTTGGCGCCGATCACCAGCGCCAGCCAGAGCACCGCATGGGTCCATGGCGCCCAGAACATCGATGCGAGCGAGAATATCGCGGCCAGAAGCAGGATCGTGCCTTGCGCCGACAGCTCGTTGCGCACGAACATGAGGGTCAGCTCGTATTCGAACTCCGGCTTGATCGACGTCCCGTGCGCGAGCTTCTGGCGGACGGCCCTGAGGTCCTCAGCGGGGTGGGGTGAGGCCGATGACGGCTGAGCCCGGGCCGCGCCGGACGAAGCCGCCGCTGCCGATGCCGTCATCATATGTGGTGCATGTGCCTTCACGACCGTGCCGCCGGTTGCCGTTGCCTGAAATGACGACGACGATTAGTCCAATCTTCACACAAAGTCCTAACGGTTGGTTTATTTAATAGTGCACTAAACGTGTATAATGTGATGAATCTGCTTTGTTTTATCTCCCACGATCAGGTCAAACAGGGAACGCAGCCTCATGACGCTGCAGCAACTCCGGCGGCTCTGCTAGACTGCCTCGGCATTAGCCAACAGGACCGGTCCGTTATGAAGATCCTAGAACAGCAGCGTGCGCCAAACCCCCGTCGCGTCAGGATATTCCTGGCCGAGAAGGGCATCTCGGTTCCGTTCGAGCCGATCGACCTTGCGGCCGGGGAGCACCGGAGTGAAAGCTTCATGCAGCTCAACCCGGTGGCGCAGGTGCCGGTTCTGGTGCTCGATGACGGAACGGCGATTTCCGAAAGCGTTGCCATCTGCCGTTATTTCGAAGCCCTGCAGCCGGAACCATCGCTGATGGGCGCGACCCCGCTGGAGGCGGCTCTCATCGAAATGTGGAACCGGCGCATCGAGCATGGTCTGTTTCTCGCCGTCACCCAGTGCTTCCGTCACACTCACCCGGCGATGGCCAACCTGGAGGTTCCACAGGTGGCGGCGTGGGGCGAAGCGAACCGCGAGCGCGCCGGCCGGCACCTGCGGATGCTCGACGCCGAGTTGCATCAACGGCCGTTCATTGCCGGAGAGCGGTTCTCGATCGCCGATATCACGATGCGGGTTGCGGTGGATTTCATGAAGCCGGCACGGATCGAGCGGCCAGCCGGGCTGAGCGGCCTGGAGCGCTGGTATGCCGAGGTCGGCGCCCGCCCGAGCGTCGCAGCCTGACCGAGCAGCGAGCCGGAACCGCTACTGTTACGCAGGGAACAGTACCACGTGTCGCCGGCGGCTAAACATGCGGGCTATGACCATACAAAGAGCGCAACAAAGCGCGTGAAGAGGGTGAGATGAAAATTACCGTTGCCGGATGCGGCGACGCGTTCGGCTCCGGCGGGCGGCTTCAGAGCTGCTATCACCTGGAGACGACAAACGGACGCGTCCTGCTCGATTGCGGCGCGACGGCGACCATCGGGCTCGAGCGTGCGAAGCTCGACCCGGCCGGCGTGGACACGATCGTGATCTCACACCTGCACGGCGACCATTTCGGCGGTCTCGTCTGGTGGCTTTTGAGGGCCGTCTATATCGAGCGCCGGACACGTCCGCTCACGATTGCCGGCCCGCCCGGCATCACGCAGCGGCTGTGGGCAGCCTCCGACGCTCTTTATCCCGGCCTGAGGCAACAGCGGCGGCCGTTTCAGATCGAGTTCCACGAGCTTGAGGCAGGTCGGCGCGATCATGTCGGCCCCATCGTCGTGACGCCGTTCGAGGTCGTGCATCCGTCGGGGGCACCATCCTACGCCCTGCGCGTCGAAGCCGACGGGCGCGTGCTCGCATTTTCCGGTGACACGGAATGGACCGAGGCGCTTATTGCATGCGCAGGCCACGCCAATCTGTTCCTGTGCGAGTGCTTCGGCTATGAAAAGGCAGTCCGCAACCACCTGGACTGGTACACGCTGTCGAGAAAGCTGCGGGACATCGGCGCAGAAAAAGTGATGCTGACTCACCTCGGACCGGACATGCTCGCTCATCTCGACGACGTCCGTGGATCCGGCGCCGCGATCGCCGAGGACGGCTTGACGATGGACGTGTAAACGGCGCGTCGACTTTGATGAGTGACCCCTTTGCGAAGCTGCTGAAAGAGATCAAGGCCTGCCGCCTTTGCATCGAACAACCCTTCGGGCGACCGCTGCCGCATGAGCCACGGCCGGTCCTGCTCGCGTCTCCACGGGCCAGGATCGGCGTGTTCGGGCAAGCGCCGGGAACGCGCGTCCACGCATCGGGCGTTCCGTTCACGGACCCATCCGGCGACCGGCTGCGCGCCTGGATGGACGTCACGCGGGAGGAATTCTACGATACGTCGCGCGTCGCAATCGTGCCGATGGGCTTCTGCTTTCCCGGGCTAAACCTAAAAGGAGGCGACCTGCCGCCACGGCGGGAATGCGCGCCGCGCTGGCGCGACAGAGTGATCGGGGCGCTGCCCAATCTGGAGCTGATGCTGCTGGTCGGCCAGTATGCCCATCAATGGCACCTCGGCGAGCAGCGCCGCCGGACACTGACCGAGACGGTCGAAGCCTGGCGCGAGATCACCGGAGCGAGCGGCACATTGAAGCTGTTCCCGCTGCCGCATCCGTCCTGGCGCAATAACGCCTGGATCAAGAAGAATCCATGGTTCGAGCGCGAGCTGCTGCCGGTTCTGCGTGCAGAGGTCAGGCGTCGGCTCGGCTGAGAGCGGATGCCGCAGTGTCGACCGGGTCGATCGAAGCGTCAGGCTGCGATGGCAGCAACGCCGCCGTCGCAGGCCAATGCCGGTCGGTGCACCACGCCCGGGGTGGCGCCAACATGGCGGGCGATGTCCTCGCGCAAGTCCTCGAGCGGGAAACCGGCCCGAGCCAGCGCGTTCATCACGCAGTCGAGCGGCTCTGTCCGGACGCTTGCTGCCGCCCACATGAGCGCAGAGCGGATGCCCGTCTTGCAGTGAAGCAGGACAGGGCCGTCGACGCTGTCGAGTGCGTCAGACATCGCCTGGATGACCTCAAGCTCGAACACGGCGTGCTTGGCGGCAGGCACGTGGCGGAACTCCAGCCCTGCCCGCGATGCCAGCTCCGCTTCCTCGCGGGCATCGAGCTGACCGGCCTCTTCCCCGTTTGGCCGGTTGCTGATCACGGCGCGAAACCCGGCATGCCGCAGGGCCTCGAAGTCCTGCTTGCCGAGGGCACCGCTGACCGCAACTTGCGGGGTGATATAGGTAATCTCGCTCATGATCATTTTGTCCGAACGGATACGGCGCCGCCGTCTGCACGGCACGTCCGTTCCGTTTCCTGAAGGGTGAAGCACTTGAGGGAAATATATCCCGCAGCCACCTTCCCGACAATGGCCGGCAGGACCAGATGCGAAATAAAATACTCGATATCGCCAGCGATATGGGATAATAGAAAAACTTCCTCGCCGATAAGCCTGCATGCAGAACTTATTTTTTAGATCAAGGCAATCGTGACATGCTCGACGAGATGGATGTGAAGATCCTTCGGGTGCTTCAGGTCGATGCCACCCGCCCGGTCGCCGAGATCGGCAAGGAGGTCGGCCTTTCGACCACGCCGTGCTGGCGCCGGATACAAAAGCTCGAGGAGCTCGGCGTGATCCAGCGGCGCGTTGCCCTCCTGGATCCGGCGAAGGTGGGGGCCGGCGTGACCGTGTTCGTGTCGGTGCGAACCGACCAGCACAACATCGACTGGCTCGACCGGTTTCATGCCGCGGTGGTGGAATTTCCCGAAGTCGTCGAATTCTATCGGATGTCGGGTGAGGTCGATTATCTGCTGCGTGTCGTGGTTCCCGATATTGCGGCCTACGATTCCTTCTACAAGCGGCTGATCTCGAAGATCGACATTTCCAAGGTGTCATCCGCATTTGCGATGGAGCAGATCAAGTTCACAACCGCCATGCCGTTGAGCTTCATCAAGACCGGTCGCGGCGATAAGGAAAAAGCGAAGCCGGATGCGTGACGGCGGTGGGGAGCGAGAGTTTGACTATCGTTTGGAATGCCATGTGTGGACGGCGCCGGAGCGATGCGGGAGCGTCGGCCCGGAAGACGGCGGCCGGCGGCCATCCACGTGGACCATCTCTGATCTGAGCAAGCGGAGACTTGCCATAGGCGGCTGCCGCCGCGGCCGTGACGGCTGGGGAAGCGGTACTACTCGGCATCACAACTAAGCGCTGCCGATCAGGATCCCGGCGCCGAACACGATCAGACCGCCGACCACCACTTCGAAGGCGGCGCGCAGAAACCGCGTGTCCATGTAGCGCGACCGGATCCACGCAATCGCCCACAGTTCGATCAGCACGATCGCAATCGCAATCGTCGTTGCCGTGGCGAAGTCTGCGACAAGATAGGGAAGCGTGTGGCCGACGCCACCGAGCGTGGTCATCAGCCCCGTGATGATGCCGCGCACCAGCGGACGCCCGCGCCCCGTCAACGAGCCGTCATCGGACATCGCCTCGGCAAAGCCCATCGAGATGCCGGCGCCGATCGAGGCGGCGATGCCGACCAGGAACGTCTCCCACGTGCTGTGGGTGGCAAATGCGGCCGCGAACAGCGGCGCCAGGGTCGAGACGGAACCGTCCATCAGCCCGGCCAGTCCCGGCTGCACGACCTGCAGCACGAACATCCGCCGCTGCGCCTCCGCCTCCTCCTCGCGCGCGTCCTGGGTCAGGACCGTCTCGCCCAGCTTCTGCGCGATACCGATATGCTGGCTCTCCGCCGCAACCAGATCGCCAAGGAGCTTGCGGTTATCGACGTCCGTTGCCGTTTCGAGCGCCGTCTCGTGAA
>JBFWYV010000159.1:0-11164 GCA_050186055.1 Hyphomicrobiaceae bacterium
CGTGAACGCGGGCCTCACCACCGGTTCAGCCGAATTGATCCATGGTCGCGCAACTATGGCATTTTCCTGGATCGGAGTAGCAGAACGTGTGGACGGGTGAGTTGGCGCTGAGCGTCGCACTGCTCGTGGTCGGGCTCGGCGTGACGGCCGCAGGTATTCTGGTCGCCTTCTATGGCTAAACGTCAGCGGAGAGCGTTCGCAGCATCGGTTCAGCCGGGGCGGGGTCTTGCTCCGGGCGGCGTTCGTCGCCACTTTGCGGGACGCAATCTAGCCCCGGATTTCAAGCGTGCACTATTCCGACCTCGCCAATATGCCGCTCGACGCTCTTCGCAGGGCCGGAACCTATTTGTCCGAGGCCGCCACGCCGACGCTGCGGCTTGGAGTCACTGGCCTCTCGCGCGCCGGCAAGACCGTGTTCATCACCTGCCTCGTACGCAATCTGCTGGTCGGCGGCCGCCTTCCGTTTCTGTCGGCTTATGCCGACGGACGCGTGCTCAGCGCCCATCTTGAACCGCAGCCGGATGACGAGGTTCCCCGCTTCGACTACGAACGCCATGTGGCATGCCTGACCGGCGCCGAGCCCGAATGGCCTGAAAGCACGCGCCAGATCTCCGAGCTGAGGCTGACCCTCGTCTATCGGCCGGAGGGCATGCTGGCCCGCATGCTCGGCACGCACCGGCTGCATATCGATATCGTCGACTATCCTGGCGAGTGGCTGCTCGACTGCGCCCTGATGAGCCAGAGCTACCGGCAATGGTCGGCACGTGCGATGAGCCAGGCGCAATCCCCGCTTTGGCGATCCACCGCACAGCCCTGGCTCGCCTATGCCGACGGGCTCGACGCCGCTGCCGCTGCCGACGAGCAGACGGCGATGGCGGCGGCGCACGCATTCACCGCCTATCTGAAGTCGGCGCGGGCACAGGTTCCGGCGTTGTCCACCCTCGGGCCGGGACGGTTCCTGATGCCCGGCGACCTCGAAGGCTCTCCGCTCCTGACGTTTGCTCCGCTGACGCTGCCCGAGAATGGCGCCATCGCATCAGGCTCGCTCGCCGCGATGATGGAGCGCCGCTACGAGAGCTACCGTTCGCGTGTGGTCAAGCCGTTCTTCCGCGATCATTTCAGCCGGCTCGATCGCCAGATCGTTCTGGTCGATGCACTGGCTGCGCTCAATCACGGCGCCGCGGCGATCGACGAATTGTCCAACGCGCTGGAATCCGCACTCGAAGTGTTTCGCCCGGGAGCAAGAAGCTGGCTGTCCGCGTTCCTGCCCCGGCGCATCGATCGCATCGTCTTCGCGGCCTCGAAGGCGGACCATCTGCCTCAGTCGAGCCATGACCGTCTGGAGGCCTTGCTGCGGCTCATCGTCGAGCGCGCCGCCGAACGCGCGGAATCAGCCGGCGCCGACATCGAGGTGCTTGCGCTTGCGGCGCTGCGTGCAACGACGGAGGTGGAAGTCCGGCGCAACAGCGAGACGCTGGCGTGCATCAAGGGCGTGCCCCTCGCCGGCGAGCGGGTCGGAGAGGTGACATTCGACGGCAAGCGCCAGGTTGCGCTGTTTCCCGGCGATCTCGATGCCGATCCCCGTGCTGTGCTGGCAGCGGCGCGTACGAATTCCGGCCGTGATCGTGCTGGCGGCAATGCGGTGGACGTCGGCTTCGTGAGGTTCCGCCCGCCGCAGGCTTCCGCGGATGAGTCCTTGCGGCCTGCCGCATGGCCGCATGTCAGGCTCGACCGGGCATTGCAGCATCTCCTGGGAGATCGCCTCGCATGACCGATCCGAAACCGACGCGCCGTCCCATGGTGTTCAACCTCGACGATCCCTCCATCGTTCAGGATGCGGAGCAACCGGCTCCGGCATCCGTGCCGCTGCACGGTCCGGGATGTGGGCCGGGAGTGGCGAGGGAGCTGGACGCCGGCGAGGGGGAAGAACTGGCAGCGGAACGTCCGGCGTTCGCGCGTTTGTCGGGCTATGGCCGTTGGGGCACCATTTTCGCCGGTGCTTTGGGCGGGCTGGTGACGCTGGCGGCGGGACTGTGGCTCGTGGACTTCCTGTCGCTCGCGCTGCAGCGGTCCGACTGGATCGGCACTCTGGCGTGGGTATTGATGGCGCTGGCGGCCTTGTCGGCTCTTGCCATGGTGCTGCGCGAGGTCGTTGGCCTGGTCCGTCTGGCGCGCCTCACCCACCTTAGATCGGATGCACAGAATGCCTTGCAGAGCAGGGATCTCAAGGCAGAGCGGGCGATCGTGGCGCGTCTTCGAGCCGCGTTGTCGGGCAGGCTCGACCTTTCCTGGTCGTTGTCGCGCTTTCGCGAGCACGAGGGTGACGTACGCGATCCCGGCGACCTGCTGGCACTGGCCGACCGCGAACTGATGGCGCCGCTCGATGCCGAGGCGCGGCGATTGATCCTCTCCTCCGCCAAACGCGTCAGCGTGGTAACGGCGCTCTCGCCGATCGCATTGATCTCGGTCGGGTTCGTGGCCTTGGAGAACCTCAGGTTGCTGCGTGCGGTGGCGACGCTTTACGGCGCGCGCCCCGGCTACCTTGGGGGCTTCCGGCTGGCACGCATGGTGCTCGGCCACATTGCCGCCACCGGAAGCATTGCGCTCACCGACGATCTGATCGGTCAGTTCATCGGCCACGACCTGGTACGCCGGCTGTCGCGCCGGCTAGGAGAAGGACTTTTCAATGGCGCCCTGACGGCGCGCATCGGCGCTGCGGCGGTCGAGGTGACGCGCCCGCTTCCCTTTGTCGAGGCTCCTCCGGTTCGGGCGCGCGACATGATCGGCGAGTTCGTGCGGCGCAATCGCATGCCGAAGTCCAAGGCGAGTTGATCGCAAGCCGATCGAATTCGAATTTTATCTTTGATCTGATAATAAAGCCGAGCAATGCCGGCGCTGCCAGCCGGCCGATCCCGGTTCGCCCCGAACGCGTGGACTTCCCGCTTTTCCCGCCACGATCCATTGAGGTAAGCTCGACGGCAATGGACACGCCGTTTCGGAGCGCAAGCCATGTCTTCACTGAGCGAAGCCCCTCTCGGCATTCTCAGCCTGGCCCGGCTGGTGCCCCTGCTTCACATCGAGGACATCGAGGATGCGGTGCCGCTGGCGAAGACGTTCGTCGATGCCGGGCTCCCCGTGCTCGAGATCGCGCTGCGGACCAGGGTCGCCGCGCAGGCCATCCGGCGGATCGTCGATGACGTTCCCGATGCCGTGCCCTGCGCGGGCAACGTGATGACGCCGCATGACCTCAACATCGCGGTAGGCGCCGGCGCGAAGCTGGCGTTGTCACCCGGATCGTCCCCTGAACTCCTGGAAGCCGCGGTGGCGCAGCAGACGCCGTTCGTGCCCGGCATCGCCACCCCGACAGAGTTGATGCACGTGATCTCGAAGGGCTTTCATGTGGTGAAGTTCTTCCCCGCGTCTCCGTTCGGCGGCGCGGAAACCTTGCGCGCCTACGCAGCGCCCTTCCCGCGCGTGCGCTTCATGCCGACCGGCGGGACCAGCGAGATCGACTACGACCATTGGCTGCGCGTCCCCAGCGTGATTGCCGTCGGCGGCGCATGGCTTGCTCCCGTCGAGGACATTGCCCGCCGCGACTGGGCTCACATCGGCAAGCGGGCTCGCTATGCGGTATCGAAGTTCATCACGCACCGCCCTTGATCGTGGTCCGCTGCTCTCCGGCGGATGAATGACGCCGGTTGCGTGGAACAGCGATCAGCCTGGCTCAGCTCTTCCGAGATGCGCCTTGAATGGCGCGCCATACGCGCTCGGGCGTGGCCGGCATCTCGACGTGACGCACGCCCAGATCAGACAGCGCATCGACGATCGCATTGATGACGGCGCCGAGCGCGGGGGTGGTGCCGCCCTCGCCGCCAGGGCGAATCCCGAACCGATGCGTGGTCGCGGGCACCTCGATCAGCCGGCAGTTCATTTGCGGCATGGTGTCGATGCGCGGCATCGCATAGTCCATGAAACTCGCCGCCAGCATTTGCGCGCTGTCGCGGTCATGGCGGCAGTCCTCCAGCAGCGCCTGCCCCACGCCCTGCATGACCGCGCCGTGAGTCTGGCCGTGCAGGATCAGCGGATTGACGGCAAGACCGACATCATCCGCGCCGGACCAGCCGACGATGCTCACGTCGCCGGTTTCCGGATCGACCTCGACCTCGCAGATATGGCAGCCCGACGGATAGCCGCCGACCGTCGTCGTGACATCGCCGATACCGGTCAGAGCACCCCTGAATTCGGCAGGAAGCGCATCGCCTGCAGCCATCGTCTGCGCGATCTCGACCAGTCCGACGCTGCCGCCTGTCCCATCGACACGGAACGCACCCGATGCGAACGTCAGTTCGTCGGGAGCCGCCTGCAGCAGATGGGCCGCAACCGCTCTCGCCTTGGCAATCACAGCCTCTGCCGCGTCACTGATCGCGAGGCTCGCAAGCCGCATCGAGCGGCCGGAATGCGATCCGCCGCCCGCCGACACGCGATCGGTGTCATGCGCGATGAAGCGAATGTCCCCGAACGGTACGCCAAGCCATTGCGCCGTGAGCTGCGCGAAGCTCGTCTCGTGTCCCTGCCCGCTGTTCATCGTGCCGAGCACCAACTCGATGCGGCCGTCCGCGCCGACGGTGATCTCGGCGCGCTCGCGCGGCGCGCCGCTCGTCACCTCGATATAGTTCGCGATGCCGATTCCCCGCTTCAGGCCGCGCGCGGCCGAGGCCCGTTTGCGTGCGGCAAAGCCGGTCCAGTCGGCTAATTCCAGTGCGGTATCCATGCACTTCTCGTAGTCGCCATTGTCGTAGGTGATGCCGACGGCGTTGGTATAGGGCATGTCATCGGGTGCAATCAGGTTTCGGCGCCTGAGCTCGACCGGGTCGAATCCGCACTCGTCCGCGGCGATGTCGATCAGTCGTTCAATGACGTAGATCGCTTCGGGCCGGCCCGCGCTGCGATATGGCGTGGTCGGAACAGTATGGGTCAGCACGGCGCGTCCGCGGAAATGCACGGCGGGTATCCGATAGACCCCCTGCATGATGCCCAGCCCCTTGCGCAACGGCGTGAAATGCGCGGTGTAGGCGCCGATATTGCTGATGTTGCTGCCGCGCACGGCGAGGAAGTTGCCGTTTGCATCCAAAGCCAGTTCGGCATCCACGGTCAGGTCGCGGCCCTGATAGTCGCATAGAAAGCATTCGTTGCGCTCGGCGGTCCACTTCACCGGCCGGCCCACGCGGTGCGCCGCCCACGGCAACAGGCAATAGTCGGGGAAAAAGGTATTGCGCGTGCCGAAGTTGCCGCCCATGTCGCCGCACAGCATGCGGGCGCGGTCATCGGGCACGCCAAGCATCTGTGCGAGTTGCCCGCGTATGCGGACGACGCCGCCGCCCGAGCCCGCGCGCAGCACATACCGCCCGGCGCTGCTGTCGTACTCGCCGATCACGGAACGCGGCTCCATCGGGCTTCCCGTCACCCGCTGGATCCAGGTCTGCAGCGATACGATGTGTTCGGCGGTCGCGAAAGCGTCGCTTGTCGCAGCCTCGTCGCCGACCTCGCAGTCGAGCGCGACATTCGTTGGCCGGTCGGTCCAGACCTGCGCCGCGCCCGGCTCCAGGGCGTCCATGGCGTGAGCGACCGCGGGCAGCGGATCGTACTCGACCTCGACGAGGGCGGCCGCTTCGACAGCGGCATCACGCGTCTCGGCCACGACCATGGCGACCGGTTCACCGACGAAGCGCACGACGTCGCGCACGAGCGCCGAATGCTTGGCGCTGTACACCTTGAATCCCGGCGGAAACCGCAATGTAGCGTCAGGCGGACCTTCCCAGTTTGCCCGGTGAGGGATCGGCCCAACTCCGTCAGCGGCAAGGTCGGCCCAGGTGAGAACCGAGATCACGCCTGGAGCGGCCATTGCCTGCGCAGTTTGGATGGACCCGATCCGCGCATGCGCATGCGGCGAGCGTACGAATGCGGCATGCGCCGTCCGCACGGGAAGATAGTCGTCCGTAAACTGCCCTTGCCCGGTCAGCAGCCGGGCGTCCTCCTTGCGGGGGACAGGTACGCCGATTGTGTACGTTGCAGCTCGAGCATCGTCCATGCCGGCTCCTCCCCAGAACTCAGGCACATTGTGGAACCGATCCAGCCGCGCCGCAAATCTCCCGGAGTTGGCCCTCAGGCCGGCTCAGGATTGTCCGATGGGCCCGGCCTGTGCACCGGCCGGCGATGCCACTGCCGGATTCCACCGGTCATCGGCTCAGGGGGCGAACGTAAGCTGGCCTGAATAGCGTACGGCCTCGGCTTCGCCCTTTCCCTTGGCTTCAGACTTTACGCCTCGCCCCGGCTCGGTCGCGCCGATCTTGAGCGGTGCCTCTCCGTTCGCCTGCAGCACCGCGATCACATCGTCGGCCCTGGCTGCATCGGCGACGACGACAAGACCGATGCCGCAATTGAACGTGCGCAACATCTCGGCGTCATCCAGATGGCCGGCGCTCCTCATCCAGTCGAACACGGGCGGCGCCTGCCAGCACGCGAGTTCGACGTGCGCCCCGATGCCTGCGGGCAGCACGCGGGGGATGTTCTCCGACAGGCCGCCGCCGGTGATGTGCGCCAGGGCTTTCACGCCGCCCGCCTCGCGGATCGCCGCAAGCACCGGCCGGACGTAGATCCGTGTCGGCTCGAGCAGGATGTCCGCCAGCGAATCCGAGTCGGCCTTTGCTCCCGGCGTCGGCGCGAACGGCGCCTTTCGGTCCCAGTCGACGCCGGCCATCGCCATCAGTTTGCGGACCAGCGAGTAGCCGTTGGAATGGATGCCCGATGATGGAAGTCCGATCAGAACGTCCCCGGCATCGATGTCGGACCTCGGCAGTATCCGATCCCGTTCCACGGCGCCGACGGCAAAGCCTGCGAGGTCGTAGTCCTTGGCCCCGTACATCCCCGGCATCTCGGCTGTCTCGCCGCCGATCAGCGCCGCTCCGGCTTGCCGGCAGCCTTCGGCGATGCCTTCGACGACGGCTGTCGCGGTTTCCACGTTGAGGGCGCCGCAGGCAAAATAGTCGAGGAAGAACAGGGGCTCGGCACCTTGCGCGAGCAGGTCGTTGACGCACATGGCGACGAGGTCGATGCCGATCGTCCGATGCCGGCCGGTATCGATCGCGATCTTCAGCTTGGTGCCGACGCCATCGTTGGCCGCAACCAGTATCGGATCCTTGAACCCCGCGCCTTTCAGATCGAACAGGGCGCCGAAGCCGCCCAGATCGGCGTCGGCGCCGGGCCGGCGCGTGGACCTGGCCAGCGGCTTGATGGCGCGGACAAGGGCATTGCCGGCATCGATGTCGACGCCTGAATCGCGGTAGGTGACCGGCGCGCTGCGCTCCTCGTTGCTGCCCGCCATGTCCGCTCTCCGTCTCTTCCGCCTCACTCCGCCCAGGTTCGATACGCAGTTGGTCCGCGACCACCGCCGCGGGTTTCCGCATTGACGGTTGACGCGGGCACCTGGCGCATTGACGGGCACCAAATTTTCGCCCCATACGTCGCGAGACTCCGGCGCCGGCCGTGCTCCGGAGCCGAGGATGGGCCTTGCGTCGTATCAGACGCGCCGGCCCTGCTGCAACCGGCACACGCGCTGATGCCCGCGCGCACGGGGGAAAGATGACGGGTTGCTCACATCCGGCTTCAGCGTCGGGCACCGCGAAGCGGCAGCAATCGCGCGCGCGCCGTGCAACCCGCCGGGGAGCGTTTGCGGCCGTTGTCTGTGGCGGAGCCATGACGGCGCTGGGAGCGGTTTTGCCGGTACCGGCCGCGGCCACGAGCGAGGCGGATGCCGCGTTCATCGTATCGAATTATCCCGTGCAGGCGACAGCAAAGAACGGTGTTGCGGCCAAGGAGAAAGCGGTTGCGGAGGGCCAGCAGGCGGCATTCCGATCGCTGGTCAAGCGGCTGACGCCTGTGACCGCCTACAAGGCCTATTCACGGCTGGGTCCGGTCCGCGCCGGCGACCTGATCTCGGAGATCGCAGTGCGCTCGGAACGCGGTTCCTCCACCAGCTATACCGCCTCGCTCGACTTCGTATTCCAGCCTCAGCGTGTGCGGGATCTGCTGCTCAAATCCGGCGTCGCCTTCATCGATCAGCAAGCGCCGGAGACCGCGCTCGTCCTCATCTATCTGCCGCCGGTGTCCGCCGGTCCGGCAGATTTGGCTCAGTCCGCGGGCGCCTCGATGTGGTGGGAGGCCTGGAACGGCCTTGACCTCGAGCATGCGCTCACGCCGGTCAAGCTGCACAAGCGGCCAGCCGCGCTGACCGCCGATATCGTCAAGGCCGCGCTGCGCGATCCCAACGCGCCTCTGCGCGCCATTGCCGCCCTGTCGAAATCCGGTCAGGCGCTGCTGGCAATCGCGGAGGCCGATCCGGCCGCCAGGCGCCTGCATGTGGTTCTGACCGGGACCGATGCCGTCGGCTCGTTCGTTCTCAAGCGCGCATGGCGCATGGACCCGTCGGACCCGGCGTATGCCGCCGAGCTTGCCGCCGTCGTTGCCCTTGCCACGATCGAAGGGCGGTGGAAGGCGACGCGGGGTGCATCGGCGCCGCCGGCCAACCTGCCGTTGCAGCAGGTTCAGTTGGTGATCGAGTACCGCAGCCTCGAACATTGGCAGAAGCTTCAGCACCAGATTGCCGTGACGCCGGGTGTGGAGGACTTTCTCATCGCCGGCCTCACCACACGTGGCGCCGATGCGTCGCTTCGCTATCCGGGCGGCGGGGAACGGCTGTCGGCTGCGCTGGCGGGGCAAGGGATCGAACTGCGCAATTCAGGCGGCATATGGTTTGCGCGCGCGCCCAACTGAGGCAATCTGGGATTGCGTGGGGGTGCGCCGGGACTCGGCATCGAATGTGAGTAATGCTCGACGTGCCACCGGGATAGGCGCTAACGTCGCGCGGCATGAGCGACCAAACAACGAGAAACCGCTCCCCCTGCCAGAGAGTCCCTGCGCTTGAACATACCGAACCTGATTTCGCTCGGGCGTGCTCTGCTGGTGCCAGTGATCTTCTGGCTCATGCTGAGCAACCGTCATCAGCTTGCGTTCTACGTGTTCGTCGCCGCCGGTCTGAGCGATGCCATCGACGGCTTCCTGGCCAAGCGATATGGTCTGCAGACGGAGCTGGGAGCCTATCTCGACCCGCTAGCCGACAAGCTGCTGATCGTATGCATTTTTATCGCGATGGGATGGGTCGGCGAACTGCCGTCCTGGCTCGTCATCGCGGTCGTGACGCGCGATGTGCTGATCATCACCGCCGTGCTGATTTCCTGGCTGTTGGGAAGGCCCGTACGCATCCGGCCCCTCGTCGTCAGCAAGGCAAATACGGCCGCCCAACTCGTGCTCGCAGCCACCGTCCTCGCCGATACGGGCTTTGGGCTTGGCCTCGGCGTGGTGCGCCAAGTGCTGGTGGCGGTGACGGCGATTCTCACGATCGCCTCGCTCGCCGCCTACCTTGTCGCTTGGCATCGCCACATGAGAGGTTATGAATCGGGCGATGCAGCCGGCTGAGCCGGCCGATGGCAGGGTGACGCGGGGGCATCGTCTGGGCCTGCGCGCCGGCAACGGAGGGCTCGCCGATGCCTCACGACAAGCAGGTGCTGTTCTGGCTGGCGGCGCTGATCCTGTTCGCGCTGGCCGTCCTGGTTTTGAAAGATGTGCTGCTGCCCTTCGTGGCGGGCCTCGTGCTGGCTTATGCGCTCAACCCGCTGACGGAGTGGCTGGTGCGGGCGCAGCTGCCCCGGACGATCGCGTCGGCAGTGGTGGTGCTCGGCGTGGTCCTCACGTTCGTTCTGATCACCGTATTCCTCCTGCCGCTGCTGCTCGATCAGTTGTCACAGATGCTGCAGTCGCTGCCCCGGCAGGCGGAAAGACTGGCGGACGTCGTCGAGGGCATGGCGAAGGATCGTCTTGGCCCGCGCTTCGCCTCCTTCGTCGGTAAGCTGGAACGCGCCTTGAGCGAGCTTTCCGTCGGCTGGACCTCGATCGTAGGCACGCTCGCCAGCAGCGCATGGACGCAGGGGATGGCGATCGTCAACATCATCTCGCTGATGCTGATCACACCGGTCGTGGTCTTCTATCTGCTGGTCGACTGGCATCCCATGCTCAAGAAGATCGACAGTTGGATGCCGGTTGCGCAGGCGCCGACCATCCGCAGACTGGCCGGCGAGATCGATCAGGCGGTTTCCTCCTTCATCCGGGGACAGGGGCTCGTCTGTCTGATCCTTGGCGTCATCTATGCGGGGGGGCTCAGTCTGGCGGGGCTCAGCTACGGTCTGCTGATCGGCATTGCCACCGGGATCGCAAGCTTCGTCCCGTTTGCCGGCTGGATTCTGGGCCTCATCGTCTCCGTGCTGGTGGCGCTCGTGCAGTCATGGCCCGACATGGCGCTGCTGTATAAGGTGCTGGGCGTTTTCGCATTCGCAGTCGCGCTTGATGCCGCCCTGCTTTCGCCGACCATCGTCGGGTCGCGCGTCGGCTTGCATCCGGTCTGGCTGATCTTCTCGCTGTTCGTCTTCAGCTACCTGTTCGGTTTCGTCGGCGTGCTGGTCGCGGTGCCGCTGGGCGCTGCGATTGCGGTGCTCGTGCGGTTCGCGCTGCAGGTCTATCTCGCCAGCGAGTTCTACCGGGGACCGGCGGCGGACGGGCGAGCCGGCGGCGGAGGCGCGCAGGGGTCATGACCGGGCGGCCACGACAACTCGCGCTGGAGCTGCCTCATCGCGCAACCATGGAGCGGGAGGACTTCCTGGTCAGCAGCGCCAACCAGGCTGCGGTCGAGGCCTTGGATCATTGGTGCGAATGGCCGAATTGCGTGCTTGCGATCGTAGGCCCGGCCGGCGCGGGCAAGAGTCATCTGGTCGAGGTATGGCGGGCGCAAACGGGAGGGGCACGCATCTCCGGAGCCGATCTCGGCGAGGACACGGTCGGGCTGGCGTCGTCGTCCGGCGCATTGGCGGTCGAGGACATCGACCGCGCCATTGCCGACGAACGCATCCTTTTCCACCTCATCAACCTGGCGCGCGAGACGCGGCTGTCGTTGCCGCTGACATCGCGTCTGGCGCCCGGCGAGATAACGAGCAGTCTCCCCGACCTGCGTTCCCGGTTGAGAGCCATGGCATTCGTGCGCATCGAAGCCCCGGACGAG
>JBFWYV010000160.1:0-11145 GCA_050186055.1 Hyphomicrobiaceae bacterium
ACGACTCGACGCTGTCCGTCAACTCGGGCTCCTATCTGGAGCAGCACCTGCGGCAGGTGATCGAGGAGATCGAGACCAAGAGCCCGGTGGAGCTGATCGCGATCGGCATCGGGCACGACGTCACGCGCTACTACCGCCGCGCGGTGACGATCACCGACCCTTCGGAGCTGGCCGGCGCCATGACCGACAAGCTGGTCGAGCTGTTCGAGGAGAAGGGCGGTCCGGTTGAGCCCCTGAGGCAGATGCCGCGACCCAAGCCGACAGCGAGCAAGGGCGGCGGCCGTCCGGGGGCGTCCAAGGCAGGCGGCACGGCGGCGCCAAAGCGCAAATCGATGCATTAAGGCGCACGCGGATTTCATTCATTGGCTCGACAACGTCATGGCCGCGACCGTTGCGGCTGAGAGGGCTTAGGGAACCAACCCTTTACGGAACGTCATGGCTGCGCCGGGACGATGTGGCAACGTCGGCCCGGGAGACGGCGGCCATCCACGCGGCTCACCGCGGGCACTGCGCAAGCGGAGACTTGCCGTAGGCGGCCGCCGCCGCGGCCGTGACGGTGCGGGGGTGAGAGTGCCAGCCCCACGAAAGCCCGTCGTGGCCGCGCCGGGACGACGTGGAAACGTCGGCCCGGAGGACGGCGGCCATCCACGTGGCTCACCGCGGGCACCGAGCAAGCGGATGCTTGCCGTAGGCGACCGCCGCCGCGGCCGTGACGGCGCGAGGGGGTGAGACTGTTGACCCCCGAAAATCCGTCATGGCCGCGCCGGGACGACGCGGGAGCGTCGGCCCGGGAGACGGCGGCCATCCGCGTGGCTCACCGCGGGCACCGAGCAAGCGGAGACTTGCCGTAGGCGGCCGCCGCCGCGGCTGTGACGGCTGTAGGGAGGTGAGGACCATGGCATTCGAGGTCGTCGTGTGTCACACGCAGGATTGAGCCGCGCGGCTACAATGACCGTTTCGAATACTGCACATGCATTCGGGGCAGCCGACATGTCGATATCATCGTTTCGCATGCTTTCCATCGTTATCCGCCGGACGTTGCTGGTCACACTGACCGCATGCGCTGCCATCGCGGGCTGGGTCGTCGTCAGCTCCCATCTCCGCCATCTCGCGGCCCGGGCGGAACCCAGCCCGATCGAGATCACAAGCAGTCCGCTCAGCTCGTTCAAGCGCGGCGAGCCGGGACAAGACCGGTTCGGCCGTCCTCGCTTTCTCGGCGGACTCGTTCTCAAATCCAACTCGCCGCGCTTCGGGGGGTGGTCCGGTATCGCCATCGACCGAGACGGCCGACACTTCCTGGCCATCTCCGATATCGGCTCGTGGCTCACCGGCGAAATCATCTACTCGGGCGCACGCCCGACCGGTATTGCGAACGCCCGCATCGGCCCGATCCCCGGCGTTGGGGGCCGGCCGCTCGAGGACAAGCGTGAAGCCGATGCGGAGGCGGTCACCCTGCTCGATGGGACACTATCGAAGGGCACAGCACTCGTTGCATACGAGCGCAGTGTGCGGATCGGCCGATACCCGGTGTCGGCCGATGGACTCGGAGCGCCGCTGGGTTCTCTGACGCTTCCGCCCGCCGCCTCCCGCATGAGGAACAACAGCCAGTTCGAATCGGTGGCCGTGCTCAAGGGTGGAAGCCATGCCGGCTCTGTCATCGCCTTCGCCGAAGAGCCTTTCGACGGCGGCAGGAACCGCACCGGCTGGCTCTGGCCCGGTGGCATCAACGGCCGGCCTCAGGCCTTCAGCCTCGTCAACAAAGGCGATTTCGCCATTACCGACGCCGCCGCCCTCCCCGATGGCGGCCTCATCGTGCTCGAGCGATGGTTCCGGTGGAGCGAGGGCTTGCGCATGCGGCTGCGCCGTGTCGATGCCACCTCCGTCAAGAGCGGAGCCGTCATCGACGGCGAGGTGCTGCTCGATGCCGACACCGACTTCGAGATCGACAACATGGAAGGGCTCTCGGTGCATCGCAACGCCGGCGGCCAGACCATCCTGACGGTGATCTCGGACGACAACTTCAATCCGCTCCTGCAGCGGACAATCCTGTTGCAGTTCGCGCTCGATGAGACCCGGCGGCGCGCCGCAAGCGTACCTCGGTGAAGATCCGGGCAGCAGACGGTTTCCAAGCACAACGCCGAACACTACATATGGGGCGTTGCGCCCACGGTGCCGCACCAGGCCACCAACGCGAGCGACAAAGACGTGGAGTTTCTCGTGATCTCCCGCCCCGCGTCGCGCGGCGACCGGATCGAGGCTTAGGCCCTTTCCCGGACTTCAGCCGGCGGCAGCGAGGGCCGGCGCCGAGATTTGCTCCAAAGCCGGAGGTGCTGAATGCAACGACTCAGCGGGCTTTTGATAGCGGCCACATTGGCCGCTGTGGCAGCCGCAATACCGGCTGCTTCTCCGGCATCGGCGCAAGGATGGTCGTCGCCGCCGATCATCGACTGGGAGTACCAGACGCGGCGTCCGTCCCGCGGGTTTTCGGGATGGGTCCGGCAAGGAAACCGCAGCTACTACTGCGATTATGTCCGCGTTCCCAACAGGAAATGCCGCGTCGACCGATCGGGACGGCGGCACTGCCGGGTCGTGAGCTGGACCACGCAGCAGTTGTGCTACTGATGTGTGGTTTTAGTTGCACTTGCGACTCTTCTTGGGCGGCGCTCGCGACTCCCCTTCGGGGAGCCGGCCGCAAGCGCGTTGATCAGGCCGCGGTCTCGGCCGTCTGCCCGATCTCGGCCTTCTTCTTCTCGATGTCGCGCTTGAGCTTGCGGCACCTGAGCGACAGGTCGTCGCCCTTGGCCTTGATCAGGAAGCTATCGAGGCCGCCACGGTGCTCGACCGACTTCAGGGCATGGGCGGAGATGCGCAGGCGCACGTTGCGGCCCAGCGTGTCGCTGATCAGCGTCACGTCACAGAGATTCGGCCGGAACTTGCGCTTGGACTTGTTCTCGGCGTGGCTCCTGTTCTGACCCGACATCGGCAACTTGCCGGTCAGCTCGCAGCGCCTCGTCATCTGACGTCTCCTTCAAGCATGGCTTTGCGCACGGTCAGCAATCCGCGCACGATCCGGACCGGCTGGCAGCCGACTTGCTGGGCCAACGACAGTCCTGGAAATAATGAAAAGAGCCGGTCGGCAGCGGCCGACCCGCCCGGGCGCGCTACCTATAATGTCAGGCAAGCGGGGGCGTCAAGACGATAGCGGCTTTGCGGCCCTCCCATGCGCGGTTTATAAGGCCCCGAAGCGGCGCAGCGGCCGCGGCACGCAGGCAATTCGAACATGGCGAAGACACCCCAGAGCAACCGGCCCGTAGCCCGCGTGCCAAAAGGCTTCCGCGACACCGGGCCGGATGAGATCCGCAACCTCAACCGGATGCTGGCAACGATCCGCGAGGTCTACGAGAGCTATGGCTTCGAGCCGCTCGATACGCCTGCGTTCGAGTACACGGACGCGCTCGGCAAGTTCCTGCCCGACCAGGACCGGCCCAACGAGGGCGTGTTCTCCCTGCAGGACGAGGACGAGCAGTGGCTGAGCCTGCGCTACGATCTGACGGCGCCGTTGGCGCGCTACGTCGCGGAGAACTTCGACCGGCTGCCGAAGCCGTTCCGGCGCTATGCGACAGGACCGGTCTGGCGCAACGAGAAGCCCGGACCGGGACGCTTCCGGCAGTTCACCCAGTTCGATGCCGATACGGTGGGAACCGACAATATCGCCGCCGATGCCGAGATCTGCATGCTTGCGGCCGATACGCTGGAACGGCTCGGCATCCCGCGCGGGCAGTATGTGGTGAAGGTCAACAACCGGAAGGTGCTGGATGGGGTGATGGCCGCGGCTGGGATTGTACCCGCAAAGCAACTCGGTGTGCTGCGCGCCATTGATAAGGTCGACCGTCTCGGCATCGACAATGTGAGATTGCTCCTGGCTGGAGGTCGAAAGGACGAAAGCGGCGATTTTACTAAAGGGGTCGAGCTGAACGACAAACAGATCGATGCGATCGTGGACGCCTTCTGCGGCGTCGAGACATTTAAGCGTGTAGTCGATGCAACATCGGATGAGCTGCGAGATGCATATGTCATTTCGGCTGAAGGAGAGGACTGGGTCTTTGTAAACGAGCGACAGATCGATGTCTGGGAAGGCATTCTGTCTCAGACCGAGGTCGGCCGCGAAGCTCTGAGCGAGATGAGAGAAATCGTAGGACTGGTAGAGAACATCGGCTATGGCACCAATCGAATCCGTATTGGCCCATCAGTCGTCCGCGGCCTGGAATACTACACCGGCCCGGTGTTCGAAGCCGAGCTCACGTTCGAGGTCAAGGACGAGGACGGCAATACGGTCCGCTTCGGCTCGGTCGGCGGCGGCGGACGCTACGACGGTCTGGTCGAACGCTTCACCGGCCAGAAGGTCCCGGCGACCGGGTTTTCCATCGGCGTCTCGCGGCTGGCTTCGGCGCTGCAGGTGCTCGGCCGCGATAGCGCCGCCGCAACGACCGGACCGGTCGTCGTGCTGGTGATGGATAAGGACCGTCTCGCCGACTATCAGAAGCTGACCAGGACGCTGCGGGATGCCGGCGTGCGCGCCGAGATGTACCTGGGCACGGCCGGCATGAAGGCGCAGATGAAGTATGCGGATCGCCGCCGCGCGCCGTGTGTTGTCATCCAAGGGTCACAGGAGCGCGAGAAGGGCGAGATCCAGATCAAGGACCTGATCGAAGGCGCGAAGGCATCCGAGTCGATCAAGGACGCCAGAGAATGGCGCGAAAGCCGTCCCGCTCAGTTCTCGACCGCCGAGGCAGACATGGTCGAGGCGGTGAAATCGGTACTGGCGCGGCACCAATAGTCATGGATTGCTCTCCCCAAGCCTCTTCGGGTGCTGGGAGAGGTGGAAGAGAGGCAAGATTGTCAGCAGAAACCGCCAGGCAGTTCGAAGCACTGGAGCGTCAGGCCGCGCGCCTGATGGCGGTGTTCACGAATGCGGGCTGCGAAGCGGTGGCGCCGGCCATCATCCAGCCCGCGGATGTGTTTCTCGACGTGATCGGCGAGGATCTGCGGGCGCGGACCTATGTCTTCACCGATCCCGACGGCCATGAGCTTTGCCTGCGGCCGGATCTCACCGTGCCGACCTGCCGGCTGCATCTTTCGCGCGACATCGCCGCCGACGAGCCCTCCCGCTACTGTTACAACGGTCCTGCGTTCCGGTTCCAACCGCACGGGACCAACGCTGCGCATCCCAACGAATTCCGGCAAGCTGGCGTCGAACTGATCGCCCAGCCCGATGCCCAGCAGGCCGAGACCGAGGTGTTGGATCTGATCCTCAAGGCGCTGCAGGAAATCGGGCTCGGTGCCCTCCAGGTCCGGATCGGGGACCTCGCGCTGTTCCACGCCTTGCTCGGTGACCTCGAGATGCCGGAGCGTGCGCGCCAGCGTCTGCGCGCCCAGTTCTGGCGGCACGAGGCGTTCCGGACCGCGCTGCGCCGGCTGACGGCCAGTCCCGCCGGTTCGCTCGCTGGATTGCCGGCCGATCTGATCGCTCGTCTCGATCCTGCCGACAGGACCGCATCGGAAGCGATCGTCTCGCGCTATCTCGACGATAACGCGATCGAGCTGATCGGTACACGTTCACTGGCGGAGATCACCGGCGGTCTGCTTGCCGCGCTCGCCGACTCGCGCGCCGAGCCGATCCCACGCGCTACCACAGACCTGATCGAACAGTACCTTGCGATCAGAGGCCCCGCCGTCGAGGCGGCCCAGCGCATCGAAGGCCTGATTGCGCATATCGGCCCGCGCACGGCAATGGCGCTGGCGGCGCATCACCGACGCCTGGACCTGATGGAGCGGGCCGGTCTCGACGTCGCCGGCTTCGAGTTCTCGGCCGAGTTCGGACGCAGCCTCGAATACTACACGGGCTTCGTCTTCGATATCATTTCGCCGGCGCTTGGGCCGGCCAGCCCGATCGCCGGCGGTGGCCGTTACGACAGCCTGATGAAGGCCGTCGGGACCGCCTATGACATCCCGGCTGTCGGTTCCGCCATCCATACCGAACGGCTGCTGACGATCGCGAACGGAGGCATCCGATGAGCACGACAGCCGACAGCGGCAAGCTGGTATTCGCGATCCCCTCCAAGGGCCGGCTGATGGACCAGAGCGTGGACGCGCTGGCGCGCGCTGGCATTGCGGTTCGCAAGGTGGGCAGCGAGCGCGGCTATCGCGGTGAAATGGCCGGTCATGCCGACGTCGAGGTGATCTTCATCTCCGCGTCCGAGATCGCGCAGCAGTTGAAGGCGGGGAAAGCCCATCTCGGAATCACCGGAGAGGACTTGATCCGCGAGGAGATCATCGACGCCGACAGCCGCATGGACCTGATCTGTGGGCTGGGGTTCGGTCGCGCCGATGTCGTCGTTGCCGTGCCGAAGGCTTGGCTCGATGTCGCCTCGATGGCCAATCTGGCAGAAATGGCGCGAGCGTTCCGGCGCAGCCATGGCCGGCGGCTTCGGGTCGCCACCAAGTACATGAACCTGACGCGCGGCTTTTTCCGGGACAAGGGCGTGACGGACTACCTGATCGTAGAATCGCTGGGGGCGACGGAAGGCACACCCGGCTCCGGCGCCGCAGACCTGATCGTCGACATCACCACCACGGGAACGACGCTCGAGGCCAACGGTCTCAAGGTGCTCGACGACGGTGTGATCCTGCGATCGGAGGCCAATCTCGTTGCTGCGCGCGGAGCAGACTGGAGCGGCGTCGCGACATCGGCGCGCGAGCGGATCGCCCGTAAGTTCATCACTGCGGAGGAAACGCCGGGATAGCGCGATGCCGATCCGCGATTTCCACGCCCAGCGCCTCTTTATCGACGCCCCGATGGTGGCGGGCGTCGAGATCCGGTGCACGAAAGAGCAATCAAACTATCTGCTCAACGTGCTCCGGATGAAGCCCGGCGACGGCATCATCGTCTTCAACGGTTCGGATGGCGCATGGCGCGCGGAACTGGCCACGGCAGGCCGGCGCGACGCGATGTTGCACCTCGCTGAGCAGACACAGCCGCAGGACGACGGTCCGGACATCGACTACCTGTTCGCGCCGCTGAAGCGGGCCCGGCTCGACTATATGGTGCAGAAGGCGACCGAGCTCGGCGTCCGCCGTCTGCGCCCGGTGATCACGCGGCGAACCCAGGCCGATCGCATCAATCTCGATCGCATGCGCGCCAACGTGATCGAGGCCGCAGAACAATGCGGCATCCTGCGCATTCCCGAAATTGCGCAGCCCGAGCCGCTGGTGCGCGTGATCGAACACTGGGATACGCGGCGGCCGCTGGTGTTCTGCGACGAAAGCAGCGACGTTGCCGATCCGATCGCGGCCCTGTCCGGCCTCTTCCCTCCTGTCGCCGTCCTGATCGGCCCGGAGGGCGGTTTCGATGCGGCTGAGCGCGATATGCTGCGGGAACGGCCGTTCACGCGCTCCATCTCTCTCGGGCCGCGCATCATGCGCGCCGATACGGCGGCAGTCGCTGCCCTGGCGCTCGTCCAGGCGGTTGCCGGCGACTGGCGCTGAGGCAGGTCGCCGGCTCCTCCTCATCCTCCGTACGTCGCCAGCACGTGACGGGCGATCGCCATCTTGAGGATCTCGGTCGGGCCTTCGGTGATCTGCATGCTGCGCTGGTCGCGCCAGAATGTCTCGATCGGGAGATCCGTCGACATGCCGGTGCCGCCGTGGATCTGCATGCAGCGGTCGGCGGCCAGAGTCGATTGCAGGTTGCCGAAGTTCTTGGCCATGTAGGCTTCGACGCGGATGTCTTCGCCGCGGTCGTACTTCCAGGCCGCATGATAGGCCATCAGCCGCAGCATGTGCAGGTCGCTGAAGCTATCGACGAGCATCCATTGCACCGCCTGCCGGTCGGCGAGCGGCCGGCCGAAGGTGGAACGTTGCTTGGCATAGGTAGCTCCCAGTTCCAGGCAGCGCTCGATCACGCCCATGGCACGAGAGGCATGGCGGACGCGCCCGACGCTGATCCAATGCTGCGCGTGCTTGAAGCCCGCCCCTTCCTCGCCGATGCGGTCGGAGACAGGCACCTTGACGTTGTCGAACGCAATCTCCCACGGCCTGTCGTCGATCATCAGCTCCTGCTCGCGCAGCAGCTTCACGCCCGGGGCCTTGGTGCTGACAATGAAGGCGGAGATGCCGCCGCGCGATTTCTTCTCGGGATCGGTCAGGGCGATGAGCTGCAGGTAGTCGGCCTCGTTGGCCTGCGTGATGAAACGCTTGCGGCCGTTGATGATGTAGTGGTCGCCTTCGCGTACGGCACGCGTCCGCATCCCCGAGGGATCGCCGCCGGCATCCGGCTCGGTCTGCGCGAAGCTCCACTTGATCTCGCGGCGCAGCGTGGGCTCGAGGTACTTCTTCTTCTGCTCCTCATTCAGGTTGTAGAGGATGGGGCTGACCGGATTGCCGAGAATGCTCACGGCACGCGACGGCAGGGCGATCGTCCGGGCCATCTCCGACCACACGATGACTTTTGCGAGCAACCCGAAACCCAGGCCGCCGTACTCGACAGGGACATCGTAGCTCTCGAGCCCGAGGACCTTGGCCTTCTCGCGCAGGTCGTCGATCAGGCTCGGATCCTTCCAGCAGTTGGTCCGGACGTACCGCTCGATTGGGATCATCTCCTTGTCCACGAAGCGGCGCACCTGTTCCTTGAGCTGCGCCAGCTCCGAGGGCAATTCGAAATTCAGACCTTCCAATGCCTCTGCATCCGCCATCAGCGCGTCTCCTCCGACCCTGGACGATTTTTTCCGTTGCGGCTGGACCCAAGCTTGGCCGATCCTGAGGTTGACTGCAATGGGCAGCGGAGAAGCCGATGAGACTGGATTATGCGAAAGTAGCCCCGGACGGCTACAAGGCGATGCTGGCGCTGTATCAGTATCTGCCGAAGACCTCGCTCGACATGAAGCTGGTGCACCTGTTGTGGCTGCGCGTTTCGCAAATCAACGGATGCGCCTATTGCGTCGATCTTCACGCCCGCGACGCGCTGCAGGCCGGCGTCCTCCAGCGCAAGGTGAATGCGGTCGTCGTGTGGCATGAGACGCCGTTTTTCACGGAGAGCGAGAGGGCCGCTCTGGCCTGGGCGGAAGCCTTGACGCGCATCGTCGAGACGCGGGCGCCCGACAGCGATTTCGAGGCACTGAAACAGCACTTCTCCGAGAAAGAGATCACCGATCTCACCTACGCGATCTGCATGATGAACGGCCTCAATCGGCTGGCGATCGGCTTCAGGAAGGGACCTGCGGCGTGAAGCCGTGCTGCAGGACGGCGGGCGCGGCGATATTGGAACCAAACGGTCTCATTGTTGTTACATTCAGTGGACAGCGTGGCACGAGGTTTGGGGACACTGATCATCGCGCCGACAATCGCGGCGTCGCGATAAGGTCTGTCGACTGATCGACGGTCGCCCGGCCAATGATCCGGATTCCGAGTGAAGAAGACACAAGGGAACCTGCGCGGTTGCATAAAGTAGTCACAGGACCTACTTTTCTCTCGACCGCTGGAATGAACCGACGACAAGCGATGGCCCTCTGCCATTCGCTGGCCGTCAATTACTCGTGAACAAACTCTTCGGCGGGCAGGGAGCTGGCAGGACTCGCAACGAAGCAAAGCCAACTGACGTCCGATATCCTGAAATCCGACATCCAAGACGGGAGTAGCCGCAGATGAGCCAAACAGCGCTGCGCAAGCGCGGTAACACCTACCCGTCAGCCAGCAGTCTGGCGCAGCCCGCCAATGACCCCGCACCCGAAGCGTCGGATTCGGCTCCACGCCGCATCTCGCTGGCTGACCGTTTGCGCGAGAGCAGGGCTCTGTCTCTCCAACTCGCCGCGCCGCTCAGCGACGAGGACCAGACGGTGCAGGTCATGGACGATGCCAGCCCCACGAAATGGCATCTCGCGCACACGACATGGTTCTACGAGGCGTTCGTGCTGCGGCCGC
The DNA here is from genome assembly GCA_050186055.1 of Hyphomicrobiaceae bacterium. Taxonomy (GTDB): domain Bacteria; phylum Pseudomonadota; class Alphaproteobacteria; order Rhizobiales; family Hyphomicrobiaceae; genus CAMDPA01. Next base: position 9,976 of record JBFWYV010000160.1, read on the forward strand.
ATCTGACCGGCTACGGACCATTCAGCGACGCGTTCGACTACTGCTTCAACTCCTACTACGAAACTGCAGGGGAGCGGCATCCGCGCGCCAGGCGGGGGCATCTCACGCGACCGGCCGCAGCGGAGGTGCGCGCCTATCGCGCGCATATCAATGCCGGCCTCGACAAGCTCCTGGCGAGCGAGGCGAGCCGATCCCCGGAAGTGGCCGGCCTTATCGAACTCGGCATTAACCACGAGCAGCAGCATCAGGAGCTGCTTTTGATGGATATCCTGGCTCTGTTTGCAGCCAATCCTTTGCATCCGGCTTATCGAACGCATACGGACAGCAACCGGGCGCGCAAGCCTGCCGGCAACGGGCAGGCGAACTGGGTCTCGCATGACGGCGGCATCGTGGAGATCGGCGCGCAGGGCGACGGCTTCCACTACGACAACGAAGGCCCGCGGCATACCGCGCTGGTGCAGCCGTTCAAGCTTGCGGACCGATGCGTGACCAACAGGGAATGGATCGAGTTCATCGCCGACGGAGGCTACCGCGACCCGCTGCTGTGGCTCGCCGATGGCTGGGCCACGGTAAAGCGCGAAGGCTGGGAGGCTCCGGGCTACTGGGAGAACGTCGACGGCGAATGGAAGCAGATGACGCTGGACGGCCTGACGCCCGTCGAACCTAGGGCTCCCGTCTGCCATGTCAGCTACTACGAAGCCGACGCCTTCGCGCGCTGGTGCGGCAAGCGCCTGGCTACGGAATTCGAGTGGGAAGCCGCCGCCTCGGCCGGCCGCCTCTGCGGGACCATGAACACCCTCGGCTCCGGCGCGCTGAGGCCGCTGCCGGCCGGCGGCGAGGCGATCGGGGACGGGCTTCGCCAGATGCAGGGCGACGTCTGGGAATGGACCGCCAGCGCATACCTTCCCTATCCGGGATATCGTCCGCCCGCCGGCGCTGTCGGCGAGTACAACGGCAAGTTCATGGTCAGCCAGCATGTCTTGCGCGGAGCATCGTTCGCCACCCCGGACGGACATTCGCGCACGACGTACCGCAACTTCTTTTATCCACACCAACGCTGGCAGTTTGCCGGGCTCAGGCTCGCGGAGGACAATCAATGAGAACACGCCGCGCAGCCGCGCCAGTTGAAGCCAGCTCCGACTTTGCCGGCGCCATGCTCGATGGCCTCAG
>JBFWYV010000161.1:0-11122 GCA_050186055.1 Hyphomicrobiaceae bacterium
CCAGCCTCGAACTGAGGTGAATTTCAAGTCCGTTGCTTTAGTCTGTCAAGCGGACCGAAGCCCATGCAGATCGACGGAAAGCCGTATCGTACCATCTGGGTCAGCGAGGATCGAAAGTCCGTCGAGGTCATCGATCAAACCGAACTGCCGCATCGGTTCGTCGTCCAGCGATTGGCATCGATGGAGGATGCAGGGCGCGCGATCCTGACCATGCAGGTCCGGGGGGCTCCGCTGATCGGGGCAACGGCAGCCTATGGTGTCGCGCTTGCCATGCAGGCCGATCCGGGCGACGCCAATCTCGACCGCGCCATCGCGCATCTTGCCAGACAGCGCCCTACCGCCATCAACCTGCGCTGGGCACTGGAGGAAATGCGGGCAGTGCTGACGCATCTGCCGGCTGCCGAGCGCGTTGCAGCCGCCTACCGCCGCGCCGCCGAAATCTGCGAGGAGGATGTGGAGACGTGCCGCCGCATCGGCGCGCACGGGCTTGGGATCATCGAAGGGATTGTCCAGCGCAAGCGGGCTGGCGAGACCGTCAACATCCTGACCCACTGCAATGCGGGTTGGCTGGCGTGCGTGGACTGGGGCACGGCCACGGCTCCGATCTACATGGCGCATGACAAGGGCATCGCGCTTCATGTCTGGGTCGACGAGACCAGACCGCGCAACCAGGGCGCCCTGCTTACGGCCTACGAGCTCGGCAGCCATGGGGTGCCGCATACGCTGATCGCCGACAATTCCGGCGGCCACCTGATGCAGCACGGCAAGGTCGACATGGTCATCGTCGGCACCGACCGCACGACCGCCAATGGCGATGTCGCCAACAAGATCGGCACCTACCTGAAAGCGCTGGCTGCCCACGACAACGGCATCCCGTTCTACGTCGCGCTGCCGCACTCGACGATCGACTGGAGCCTGGCCGACGGCTTCAAGATCCCGATCGAGGAGCGCTCGCAGGATGAGGTCCTGCGCATGAGCGGCAGGTTGCCGGACGGCGAGGTGGTCAGCGTCGAGATCGCGGCGCCGGGCACGCAGGCGGCCAATCCGGCCTTCGACGTGACGCCGGCGCGGCTGGTCACGGGACTGATTACCGAGCGTGGCGTCTGTCCGGCCAGCCGGGAAGGGCTGCTCTCGCTCTACCCGGAGCGGAAGGCGGCGGCGCAATAGGATTGGTAAACCGGCGACGTGTTCCAGCTTTGCCAGCGTTTCCTTGACAAAAGCCCGGATTTCCAGCACCGGACGGCCGACACCGAGGCTGAGACCATGAGCGACCGAACCCAGATCATCGCGACGGCGGAGGAACAAGAAGATCCCCCGGCCGGCTCCAACATGAAGGAGCAGATGTATGCGGCAGCGACGGAGGCTGCACAGTTCCTGCGCGCGATCGGCAGCGAACAGAGGCTCATGATCCTGTGCGTCCTGATGGAAGGACGCAAAACGGTGACGGAGATCTGCCTGGCGACCGGATCCCGCCAGAGCCTCGTTTCCCAACATCTCACGCGGTTGCGGCTGGACGGTCTGGTCGAGGTCGAACGCCAGGGGCACTTCGCCTACTATACGATGAACGATCCTCTCGTGCGCGACATCGTCAGCGCGCTGCATCGGCGGTTCTGCGCGCAGGGGAACATCACATCGGCATAACGCGTGTGGCCGTATTCCTCAGCCATCCCCTGTTTCTCACGACAGCTTTCGGCGCTAATCATCCGCTGTCGATCCCGCGGCATTCGGCGCTGGTGAGCCTATGCGAAGCCCTTGATCTGACAGGGCCCGGAGAGGTGCAGGCGTGTCCCTTGGCGACGATGGACACGCTCACGAGATTCCATGATCCGGCTTATCTCGCAGCGCTGGAGGCCGCCAGCCGCACGCATTCGGCATCCGCATATGTCCGCCAGCGCTACAACCTCGGCAGCCTGGAATGCCCGATTTTCGAGGGCTTATGGGAGCGTGCCCGCGCCACGGTCGGCGGGGCTGTCCTGGCTTCTCATCTCGCGCTCGACGGTGATGTTCCATTCCATCCTGCCGGGGGCACCCACCATGGCCGGCCGGATCGGGCGTCCGGCTTCTGCTACCTCAACGATCCCGTGTTCGCGATCCTGACGCTGCTCGATGCCGGGCTTGGGCGCATCCTTTACGCCGACCTCGATGCCCATCACGGCGACGGCGTCGAGGATGCGTTTGCCGGCGACGCCCGCGTATTCTCAATCTCGATCCACGAGGCAGGCCGATGGCCGGGCACTGGTCAGGCCGTCCGCCCGGCGGGCCGCCAGGCGCTGAACCTGCCGGTGCCGCGCGGTTTCAATGACAGCGAGCTGGACTTGCTGCTGGCCGAGGCCGTGCTGCCGGCGGCAGCGCGATTCGAACCCGAAGCAGTCGTGGTGACATGCGGCACCGATGCCCTGGCCGGAGACCCGCTGTCGGGGATGGAACTGTCCAATGTTGCTCTGTGGGACGCAGTGGATGCCCTGCGCGGGCTGGGGGGCCGAACCGTTATCCTCGGCGGCGGCGGCTATAATCCGTGGACGCTGTCACGCTGCTGGGCCGGATTGTGGGCACGCCTGTCCGGGCGCGAGATTCCCGACAGACTGCCGCCCGCGGCGGCGGCGCTTCTCGCCTCGCTGGACTGCGATCTCGTCGAGGAGGACGACCGCAAGCCGCACTGGAGCGTAACGCTCGCCGATCCCCGCAACGAGCGGCCGATCCGGCCCGAGATCCGCGAGCTTGCCGCAGCCGCCCGCTCGTGAGAAAGGATCACAGCGCACGCATTGCGTATCCGAGCCGCCAGCGCGGCGGTCCGTTCCCAGGCGAGGTGCTGCAAGCGCGGCATGGACAAAGGATGGAGCATGATCATAAGGTTCTTCGATTGGCCGAGATGCGAGCTGGGAACGGGGGCTGGCGGCACCGGTCACCCGGGTTGCGCGCCGGCCCGAAGCACAGCACTCCGCAAACGTGTAGCCCTCTTGAAAACGACTGAAGACATCTGATGACCGAGCTTAAGCAAACCTGGCTGTCCTCGATCGAGGAGATCATCGAGGATGCGCGTCAGGGGCGCATGTTCATCCTCGTCGATGACGAGGACCGGGAGAACGAGGGCGACCTTGTCATTCCCGCCGAGAAGGCCACGGCCGAGACCATCAACTTCATGGCCAAGCATGGCCGTGGGCTGATCTGCCTGTCATTGACACGCGAGCGCGTGTCCCAACTCGGCCTTCCGCCGATGGCGGCACGCAACCGGACCCGTCATTCGACGGCGTTCACCGTGTCGATCGAAGCGCGCGAAGGCGTGACCACCGGCATTTCCGCCGCCGACCGCGCCCGCACCATCTCCGTCGCGATCGATCCCCGGCTCGGCGCGGAGGATATCGTGACGCCCGGCCACGTGTTTCCGTTGAGCGCCGAGCCCGGCGGCGTGCTCGTGCGTGCCGGACACACGGAAGCCGCCGTGGACGTCGCGCGTCTCGCCGATCTCAATCCGTCCGGCGTCATCTGCGAGATCATGAACGACGACGGCACGATGGCGCGGATGCCGGACCTCGTCAAATTCGCGCAGATGCACAACCTCAAGATCGCAACGATTGCAGATCTCATCGCATACCGGAGACGCAACGAACGGCTGGTCGAGCGCATTTGCGAGACGACGATCGAGAGCCGGTTCGGCGGCACGTTCCATCTCATCGTCTACGCCAACAAGATCAACGGCGCCGAACACCTGGCGCTGGTCAAGGGCGACATCTCAGGCGAGGAGCCGGTGCTCGTGCGGGTGCATCAGGCCAATCCCCTCACCGATGCGCTCGGCGACATGCATGTCGGGGAGTTCTTCGGCGGCGAAGCCAGGCAGCGAACGGGGGAACTGGAAGCGGCGATGCAGATGATCGGCGATGCGGGACGCGGCGTCGTCGTTCTGATCCGCGACCATGATCCGGCGATGTTCAGCCGCATCGTTCTGGAGCGGCTCGGCAAGTCGACGCGCAAGCCGATCTCGGATCTGCGCCAGTACGGAATCGGTGCGCAGACGCTGAACGACATCGGCGTCCGCCAGATGATCCTGCTGTCGAATTCCAAGCGCGGGATCGTCGGTCTGGAGGGGTACGGCATCACTCTGGTGGAACAGCGCCCCATCCCATTGGACCATTGAGGCGGGACGGCAGCAACGGCGAAGGGGGAACGACAAGGAATGACGGCCGAAGCAGGCGACAAGGAGATGCGCACTCTGTCGGGCATGGGCATCGAAGTGGAGCGGCTGGGCCAGGGACGCCCGCTTCTTCTGCTGCAGGGCGAGGAAGCGCTGGAGGCTGAATCCGACGTCGTGGCGAAGCTGGCCAGCGATTTCGAGGTCATCATTCCTTCCTATCCCGGCTTCGGTGCCTCCGAGCGCCCCCTATGGATCACCCGGCCGCACGACATCGCGTTCATCCTGCTCGACCTCGTCGAGCAGCTTGAGCTTAAGAATACCGCCGTCATCGGCTTCTCGCTCGGCGGCTGGATCGCGGCGGAAATGGCGACCATCGATGACGGCTTCATGAGCCGCCTGGTGCTGGTCGATCCGTACGGGGTCAAGCTGGGCGGCCCGACCGATCGCGACATTGCCGATATCTGGATGCAGCGCCCGGAGCGCGTGCTCTCGCAAAAATGGCACGACCAGGACAAGAGCCGCCGCGACTTCAAGAGCATGCCAGACGAGAAGCTGGCCGTGATCGCACGCAACATCGAGACCACGGCGCGGTTCTGCTGGGAACCCTACATGCACAATCCCAAACTGAAGCACCGCCTGCACCGCATCCATGTTCCGACCCTGTTCGTGTGGGGCGAGCACGACGGCATCGTCAAAGCCGATCCCTACGGCAAGGGCTACGCGTCGCTGGTGCCCGGCGCGACGCTGACCATAATTCCGGACGCCGGCCATCTGCCGCACTTGGAACAGCCAGAGGCATTCCTTAAGACGGTGACGGACTTCATAAGCTGAATTGTCGCAAGGGCACGGACACTTCGCCTCACGAACAGAGCGTCGGATACTCGAGCGAGGGACCGCCAAGGGAGAGAACTGGAATGGAAGCGTGGTACTTCACCGAGATGCCGTATCCGCATCTGCCGCCGCTCGATACGATCGACAGCATGCGGGTGACGATCCCGAACCGGATTTACGACCCACGCATCGGCGCCGATCTCTATCATCGCTATCTCGACGAATACCTGGAGGCCGACGATGCCGGCCTCAACCTGATGGTCAACGAGCACCATCAGACAGCGACGTGTCTCGATACCTGTGCGCCGCTCAATCTGGCGATCCTTGCACGCCAGTCGAAGAAAGGCCGGCTGCTGATCCTCGGCAACCCGGTTGCCAATCGCGGCGATCCGATCCGCATCGCGGAAGAGATGGCGATGATCGACGTCATGTCGCATGGCCGGCTGGAAGCGGGCTTCGTGCGCGGCGTGCCCTACGAGATCCCGGCCGCCAATACCAACCCGACACAGACGCTGGAGCGCGTGTGGGAGGGGATCGACCTCGTCACCCGGGCCTGGAAGAGCCATGACGAGCCGTTCAACTACGAGGGCCGCTTCTTCCACCGCCGCCTCGTCAACGTCTGGCCGCGCACCTGGCAACAGCCGCATCCGATGATCTGGATCACCGGTTCCTCCGACCTGCCGAATATCCGCAAGGTGGCCAGCCACGGCTTCGTATTCGCCACGTTCCTGCAGCCGCACACGAAAGTGCGCGAAATGTTCGACGCCTACCGCGGCGCCTACAAGGACGCAGGACTACCGGGCGGGGGCGGCGTGGCCTACATGCCGCTGGTGTTCGTCGCCGATACAGAGAAGGAAGCGGAGGAGGGCGCGAAAGAGCTCACCTGGTACCTGTTCGTCAAGAATGAACCGCAGTTTCAAAACCCGCCGGGCTACGTCGACGTGGCCACCAATGTCCTGGCCCTGAAGGGCGCCTTCGCGGGCCGCTCGGCAGCCATGCGTGCGCGAGGAATGGAGTTCCTGCGCGAAGAAGGCATCATGTGCTATGGGACGCCCGACCAGGTCGTCTCACAGATCAAAACGCTGAACGAGCGCGTGGGCGGCATGGACCATCTGCTGATGATGATGCAGGCCGGATACATGGGCAACAAGAGGACGGTCTCCAACATCCGGCTGTTCGCGAAGGAGGTCTATCCGCAGATCAAGGACCTGCCCCGCTCGCGCTCGCGGCCGTGGGTGGAGACCCTGCCGGCATCAAGCAAACCGGCGACCGCGGCAGAGTAGTTGCGGCGGCGCCCGGGGGGCAGGCACAGACTATCCGAGCTCAGCGAAACCGCCGCATGGCGGCAGTGATACAAGAACCGATACGCCAGGAAAGGACGTCCGATGGCTGGGGTGAAACGCTTCGAAACTGATGTCGCTATCGTCGGCTCGGGGGGCGGAGGCATTGCCGCCGGCATCGAGGCGCGCGAAGCCGGCGCCCGCACCATCGTGTTCGAGAAAGCGGCCGAACCCGGCGGCGCCGCAATCATTTCCGGCGGCGGCTGCCTGATCGTCGGCTCGCCGCTGCAAAAGGAAAACGGCATCAACGATACGCCCGATCTGGCATTTGACGACTGGGTCAAGTGGGGCGGACCGTCCACGGACGTGGTGTGGGCCCGCTACTATATCGAGCACACGCTGCATGACCTCTACCACTGGGCCGAGGGCTTCGGCGTCAAGTGGGTCGACATGAAGGGACAGGAAGGCAACTCGGTGGTGCGGTGGACACGCGCCGAAGGCAACGGCCTGGGCCTGCTCACGCACATGATCGAAGCCTACCGCAAGCGGGGCGGCGAGCTGATCCTCAATGCGAAGATCACCGGCGTCAAAATGAACGGCGGACGCGCAGTCGGATTGATCGGCGAGGACACCGTGACGGGCGACAAGATCGAGGTGGCCGCCAAGACGGTCGTGATGACCACCGGTGGCTTCAATTCGAACGTCGACATGGTGAAAAAGGTCAAGCCGGAGCTCAAGGACGAGAGGATCATGGAAGGATCCGGGCGGGGGTCCACCGGCGACGGGCACAGGATCATCAGCGAACTGGGCGGCTATCTCACGCACCTGGACCACGTCTGGTTCTACGTTTACGCGACGCCGGACTATCGTGATCCGGCCGGCCATCGCGGCCTCGCGTTCCGGCTGGTGCCGGGCTACATCTGGGTCAACCAGCAGGGCAAGCGCTTTCACAACGAAGCGCTGTCCGGCGGCAATTCGGCGGCCCCTGCACTGTTGGCTCAATCTCCGCGTCATGCCTGGGCGATCGCCGACAGGCCGATGCTCGACAAGATCGAGATTGCCGACCCCTATTACCGTATCGGCGACAAGGTGAACCGCGAAAAGGTCGAGGAGCTGCTGGATAACTCGCCGTTCATCAAGAAGGCGTCGTCGCTGGAAGAGCTGGCGGAGAAGATCGGCGTCGACGTCAAAACGTTCATCGAAACGATCGCTCGCTACAACAAGGCGCTCGACGGCGGGCTCAAGACCGAGCCCGAATTCGGCAAGCCGCTCGGCGCATCCAAGACGTTCGCTACGCCACCCTACTATGCGATCCAGCTGTTCCCGATGGCGCGCAAGAACTTCGGCGGCGTCAAGACCGACCTCCAGTGCCGCGTCATGAACAAGCACTTCGAGGCGATCCCGAGCCTCTATGCTGCGGGCGAGTTGTGCGGTATGGCGGGCGGCCATATCAATGGCCGCGCCGGGCTGGAAGGCACCATGCTGGGTCCGTCGATATTCTCGGGCCGGGTAGCCGGCGGCTGGGCCGCACACGAGGCCGGCTTCGGCAACGGCTTTGTCGGCAAGGCCAACCGCGGCTAGGAGATCGGCGCCGCACCGACAGCATGGTGCGGCGCAATCAGATACGAAACCAAGAGGAGTCTCACGCTTTGCCGTCGATCAAGGCCACATTTCACGGCGCGCTGGGAGCGCTGCAGGACGAAGTCGAGATCAAGCATGCCATCATCGCCGGCTGGACCGGGCGCGATGCCGCTGCCGTCGAGAAGCATATCCGCGAACTCGAAGAAGTGGGCGTCAAGCGTCCGGCGACGACTCCGATCTTCTATCGCGTCTCAGCGACCAGGATCACGACCGCCGGCGAGATCGAGGCGACCGGCACGGCATCGAGCGGCGAAGTGGAATTCGTTCTGCTGCAGACGGAAGGCGAACTGTGGGTCGGCGTCGGCTCGGACCACACCGACCGCGAGGTGGAAACCTACGGCGTCACCGTCTCCAAGCAGATGTGCGACAAGCCGATCGCAGCCGAATTCTGGCCGTTCGAGAGCGTCGCCGACCATTGGGACAAGCTGGTGCTGCGCTCGCACATCCTGGAGGACGGAAAGCGGGTGCTGTACCAGGAAGGACAGGTCTCGGGCATGATCGCGCCGCTGGACCTGGTCAAACGCTACGATGGCAAAGACGCGTTGCCGGAGAACGCAATCATGTTCTGCGGCACGTTTGCAGCCAAAGGCGGCATCAGGCCGTCGGACCGGTTCGAGTACGAGATCGACGATCCGGTGCTCGGGCGCAAGATCGCGGCCGGCTACGCCATCAAGACGCTGCCTGTAATGGGCTGATTGCTACCGGGCAGACATCCGGTTCGATGCGCCCGGCGCGCAGGACTGCGCCGTTACGCGTTCCCTGCGTCGAAGGCCATCAGCCGGGCCAGCTCGGCAGCATCATCGAGCTTATCCAGCCCGGCGACGGCGGCGAGCAGCCTGTCCTGCGCAGCCACGTCGACGGTGCCTTCGGCGCACATCCGGAACTTCGCCTCCACGTCGGCGTCCGACAAGGGGTTGAGCGGGCCGCCGCGATAGCGCTCATCGGCCCATTTCACGAGCTTGCGACCGTCTTTCGTGTCCACCTCGATGCGTGAGCGGATCAGATCGTACCCCTTGGCATCGATCTCGGGATCTTCATGCACGGCGGTGCGCTGCTGCATGTCCTGCATTGCCGGGCCGGAAACGAAGTCGTCCATGAACTCGTGGTGGCTGGCACGCTGCTTCAGGACCAGCATGGACAACAAGGCGGGCATACTGAACTTCGCCTGCAGATGGTTTTTTGCCAGGGGATAGCGGATCGGCTCGGTGATGTTCTTGCCGGCGTAGAAGCGGATGCGCTCGACCTGGTCCGGTTTCAGATCGTGCTCGAGGACGAGGGCCAGCATCGCGTCCATCGACTGGTGGGTCAGAATACCGGACGGATACGGCTTGATGCTCACCCCGGGGTCGATGATCGTCCAGGTGTTGCCGAAGCCCTGGCCGAGCTTCTCCGGCGTCGCGCCCTCACCCATCACCTGGAAGAACCCCCACTGGCCGTCCAGGGCCGTCGGGTCCGCGGTGAAACCGCGTGCGGCCAATAGGGCTGCCGTCACGCCGTTCTCCGCTGCGCGACCAACATGCAGCGGCTTGGTCATGGTGCCGAAGTTGCAGCGGATACCGGCGGCAAGACTGGCGGCAATGCCGAACACGTGCGCCAATGCCTCTCCCTTCAGGCCGAGCAGCTTGGCCGCTGCGGCTGCCGCGCCAAAGGTGCCTACCGTACCGCTCGAATGGTGACCGCGACGGTAGTGCCGCGGCTTCATCCACTCGGAGATCTTGCATTCCACCTCGAACCCGACCTGGAAAGCGAGCATGAAGCGCGTCCCGTCAACGCCTCCAAGACGCTGGGCGATCACCAGTGCGGCGGTTAACGGCGGAACGGAGGGATGCGTGAGCAGTCCGTAGACGTGCGCAGGGTCATGGCTGACCTGCGTATCATCCCAGTCATGGGCGTGGCCCGCGGTGCCGAGAACTCGGGCGGCAAGCGCTGCGGGCGCCTTCGCCATGCCCGCCGAGAGAACCAATGCCTCGGGACGCCCACCGGTCTCGACAGCATCAGCGGCAAGCATATGGACGGAATGCTCCAGCCCCCCGGCAAGATAGAGCCCCAAGCTGTCGAGCATGCACCGCCGGGCAATCCGCAGCGCCTCCTCGGGAATGTCGCGATAGGTGACGCTCTCCACGAATCGGACCGCATCTGCGGTCACGGCGGTATCGCTCATATCATCTCCGATCATTGCACCGGCCTGCGAACGGTCCTTGCATAGACGACAATGGCGGACGAGCACAACTCGGTCACTGTCCGGCGTTGCCGCAAGGAGAGCGTCGCGGTCGCAGTGTGCGAGTCACGGCACGGACGTTCATCCGCCACACGCAACCATCTGTTCAGCTTGTTGAATACATGCTCGCACTTTCATTTCCGAATCGTGCGCCGTATAGTAGGAGAGGTTGTTTTTGTCGGTCCGGGCCCGTGTGGCCACGCGTTCAGCAGCGCCGGTCGTTCATTCCGCCCGCTGACACCAGCCTTGTAACGATTATCAATACGCGGATCCGCATGACCGCAGGACGCTCGATCGACTACGATGTGCTCACGCAGGACGCCCTGCGTGGCGTGGTGCGCACAGTGCTGATTCAGATCGCCGAGCATGGCCTGCCCGGCGAGCATCATTTCTATATCGCCTTCGATACGCAGGCGCCTTCCGTCGTTCTTTCACGGCGGCTGAAGGACAAGTATCCGGAAGAGATGACGATCGTCCTGCAACACCGGTTCTGGGACCTGGTGGTGGGCGAGGACCGGTTCGAGGTCAAGCTGACGTTCGACAGCATTCCGGAGCGCTTGGTCATACCGTTCTCGGCGATCCGGATGTTCGTCGATCCGAGTGCGCGCTTCACGCTACAATTCAACGACGGCTCCGTGCGTGACGAGCAAGGTGAGCGGTCCGGCGTGCGGCGGCCGATCGATTCGCAGGCCGTCAGGTTCGGACAGCGCGGCCCCGGCGAGCGCCGGCCCCGCCAGCGCAGCAAGCCGAAGAACGACGTGAAGGCCAGCGAGGACGCCGAGACGCCGATGCCGCAGGGCGGCGACAAGACTCCGACCGTCCTGCTGCCGAGGGCACCGGAAGGGGCCGCGGCGCAGACGCCCAACGCCGCCACCGGATCGGCCAGCGACAACGAGCCGCGCGAGCTGCCATCCGGCGGCGCGAAGGTGTTCAGCCTCGATCAATTCCGCAACAAGAAATAGCCCGACGTCCTGTCTCAGGCTTCGCCGCGCTGCCGGCCGGGGGCTCCTGGATCCTTCAATC
>JBFWYV010000162.1:0-11045 GCA_050186055.1 Hyphomicrobiaceae bacterium
CGCGAAGTAGCGAGCGAAGTGAGGGCGTTCTTCGGCACGAAGGTGTACGACACCATGATTCCGCGCAATGTGCGTGTCGCGGAGGCGCCGTCGCACGGGCAGCCCATTCTGCTCTACGACTACGATTGCCCCGGGAGTCAGGCCTACATCAAGCTGGCAACCGAGATCATCGATCGCGAACGGCAAATGAAGGCGGCGTGATCGAGCGATGTCGGATGAATTTGGACTCAAGCGTCAAGGCGCAGTGGCTGAACAAATCGAGGGATCAAGGGGAATGGCGACGCCACTGCAGAAAAGCAGACTCGGACGGGGGCTGGCGTCGCTGATCGGTGAGCCCATCCAGCAGCCCGGCGGCGTTGCGCCGCAGAGGCCGGCTGAGGGTGAGCAGCGGTTGCTCGCGATCGAGCAGGTCAGGCCGAGCCGGCTCAACCCGCGCAAGGATTTTCGCGAGCAGGATCTGGCAGAGCTTGCCGATTCGATCCGGCAGAAGGGGCTTGTTCAGCCGATCATCGTACGGCCCGATGCGGTGGCTGGCGGTTTTGAGATCGTAGCGGGCGAGCGGCGCTGGCGTGCGGCCCAGATGGCCGGTCTGACGCGGCTGCCGGCCATTGTTCGCGAGCTGAGCGACCAGGATGTGCTCGAGCTTGCGATCATCGAGAACGTCCAGCGCGCCGATCTGAACGCGATCGAAGAGGCGACGGGGTATCGAGAGCTGATCGAGCGGTTCGGCTATACCCAGGATCGGCTTGCCGAAGTGATCGGCAAGAGCCGCAGCCATCTGGCCAATACGCTGAGATTGCTGAAGTTGCCGGACAGCGTTCAGGCACGAGTTCTGAGCGGCGAGCTGACGCCGGGGCACGCGCGCGCTCTGGTCGGGCGGGATGACGCCGAATCGCTGGCTCAGCGCATCGTCGAGGGGCAGCTCAATGTCCGTGAGGTCGAGGCGCTCGTGCAGGGCGGTTTTGGTACCGGGCCTGGTTCGACGGGCGGCCGGCGTGTGCGCGAGAAAGACCCGGATACGCGTGCGTTCGAGAAAGAATTGACCGATGTGCTGGGTCTGAAGGTCGAGATCAAACGCGGATCGGGTGAAAGCGGGCTGCTGACCATCAAATACGGCAACTTCGATCAGCTCGAGTACATCCGCATGCGGCTGACCGGATCGCAGGGCTAAGCCATTGACCGCTTTCGTGTTTCAGTAGCCCTCGTCAAGGAGGGGGAAGGCGGCTGCCAGACCCTGGCGGTGGGCGAGCGGAGCAATCGGTTCCAGATGGCGCGGGCTCAATTCGCAGAGCCTGCGGGCCCCGAGCAGGCCAAGGCAGCGGATCACCTCGTCCTCGAGCAGCTCCAGCAGGCGTACGATGCCGGCCTGGCCCGCCGCCGCCGCAGCCAGCGCCTGCATCTTGCCGATGGCGACGGCATCAGCGCCAAGCGCCATTGCCTTGACGATGTCGCTGCCACGGCAGATTCCGCCGTCGACCACGACGGCAGCGCGGCCACGTACGGCTTCGACGACTTCGGGCAGGATCTGAACGGTACCCTTGCCGTGATCGAGCTGCCGGCCGCCGTGGTTCGAGACGTGGACGACGTCGACCCCGCGGTTGACGGCTTCGGTCGCATCCTCGGCGGTGGCAATTCCTTTGAGGATCAATGGTATGGCGTGTTTTGCTTTGATGCGCTCGATGTCGGCCCAGTTGAAGCGTTCCTGATATTCGCGGCTGGGTGCGGCAGCGAGGCGTGATGTCGGGCGATAGCGTTTGGCGAGGTCGCGTTCGCGGCGGCCGTAATAATCGAGGTCCACGGTAACGGCGAGCGCGCGGTAGCCGGCGGCGATGACGCGGGCGACAATGTCGTCGATCCAGGCGGAGTCGCCGCGCACGTAGAGCTGGAACAGCTTGGGGTGCGGATTGGAGGCGGCGACGTCCTCCAGCGATGGCTTGGTGACCGAGCTGAGCATGTGCAGCGCGCCGAACTCGGCGGCGGCGAGCGAAGGCACCAGTGCGCCGCCTTCGACGATGTCCTCAAAAGAGCCGATGGGTGCGAGGATTACCGGCAACCGCAGATCGATGCCGAGAAACGTTGAACGGGCACTGGCATTCTGTACGTCGTTCAGGACACGCGGCCGGAACGCCAGGCTGTCGAGGGCGAGGCGATTTCTGATCATGGTGGTCTCGGTCTCGGCGCCGCCCATGACGTAGTCCCAGGGGCCTTGGTCCAGCCTGGCGCGCGCGGCAGCGACGATCTCGTGAAGAACCTCGAACTTGCCATCTGCCGGCGATCTGGCTCCCTTCGGCCATGCCTTGTTCGCGGTTGTCATGCGCGTCTCCCCCTTCAAGCCCCGGCAATCGACGAATCAGCGCTGAGCGCATTTCTTCTCGACTGCATCCCAGAACAGCGCGGCGATATCGGCGCCGCCGAATGCTTTTACCTGGCGGATGCCGGTCGGCGAGGTGACGTTGATCTCCGTGAGGTAGGGGCCGATCACATCGATGCCGGCAAACAACAAGCCGCGGCGGGCAAGTTCCGGTCCGAGCCTGGCGCAGATTTCGAGGTCGCGGTCGGTCATGATCGTGCGCGCGGCCTGGCCGCCGACGTGCATGTTGGAACGGGACTCGTCGGCCGCAGGGATGCGGTTGATGGCGCCTGCCACCTCGCCGTCGATCAGAATGATGCGCTTGTCGCCGGAGCGAACTTCCGGCCGGTACTGCTGCACCATGAACGGCTCCCGGAACACGGTCTGGAACAGTTCGACGAGGGCGTTGAGATTGGTGTCGTCGGTGGTCAGCCGGAACACGCTGGCGCCGCCGTTTCCGTACAGCGGCTTGATAATGATGTCCTTGTATTCATTGCGGAAGGCCCTGACGTCGGCGAGGTTGCGGGTGACGATCGTCGGCGGCATCAGGTCCTGGAAGTCGAGGACGAAGACCTTCTCGGGTGCATTGCGGACGTGGGCAGGATCGTTGACGACGAGCGTGCAGGGATGAATGCGCTCCAGCAGATGCGTTGTCGTGATGTAGGCCATATCGAATGGCGGGTCTTGGCGGAGGAGGATGACATCCCACTCGGTCAAATCCTCCGTCGATGTCGCTCCCAGACGGTAATGGCTGCCGACCCGATCCTCGACGATCAGGCGTGCGCCGTGAGCCTGAAGCCGTTCACCCCAAAGCGTCAGATGGGGCGGCGTGTAGTAGAAGATTTCGTGACCGCGCCGCTGGGCTTCGAGCAGCAGCGCAAACGTCGAATCGCCAGCGATATCGATAGAAGCGATCGGATCCATCTGGCAGGCGACTCGCAAGGGCATGTGACTGCGATCCCGGTCGTTGGTCGATGTTCAGCGATCCGGTATCACCGGTTCCGCTGCAGTTGAATCGTCCGCACCAGACGGCTGGGCCGACGAGTTGTCAAGCAGGCACGGGCGGGGACCATTGGGCCGGTCGGTCCGGCGGGTGCAATGGACTTACCAAGCGTGAAGGGCCTGCGGAACATGGGTCGGCCAGCAGCGGCGGGTGACCAGCACGGCATCAAGGCCAATGCGGTGGCTGCGGTAGCGCGGATGCCGGGCAAGCCAATGCTCGACGGCGTTTTCGATCCGTGATGTCTGGTGCTGTGTGATGGCAGCGCGTGCCGCGTCCGTGCCGCTACGCTGTTTGACCTCGATGAACGCCAGTCTGCGCCCGCGCACGGCGATGATATCGATCTCACCGTAAGGACTTTTGACGCGTCGGCCGAGCAGGCGATAGCCTTTGAGCGTCAGCAATGCGATGGCGATCATCTCGGCGCGCCGGCCGCGGCGTTCGCTGTTGCGGCGCCTGTCAGCCGAACTGGCCGTGTTGAAGGGAGATCGAGCGCGCCTTTGCATCGGGTCTGCCTGCTTCAGGACTCGCGGTTCTTCATTGCGACCGCCAGATCGTAGACCCGCGACCGGGATGCGCCAAGCGACGTTGCGACTTCGCTCACCGCATCGCGCAGCGTTCCGGCGGCAAGTGCATCCTCGAGCGCGGAGCGGATGTCATCGTCGCTCAGTTCGCGAGGTGCGGGCGGTCCGATGACCAGGACGATCTCCCCGCGCGGTGGATTGTCGGCCGCCCATGCTGCCAGTTCCGGCAACGTGCCGCGGCGAATGGTTTCGTGCAGCTTGGTCAACTCCCGTGCGATGGCGGCGGCCCGAGGTCCCAGTCCCTCGGCGAGATCGGCAAGGCTGTCGGCGAGGCGCGAGGGCGCCTCGAACAAGACGAGGGTGGCGTCGATGGCAGAGAGCCCGGCGATACGGGTGCGGCGGGCGGCCGACTTCGGAGGGAGGAAGCCCGCGAAATGGAAGCTGTCGGTGGGCAGTCCGGCCACGGTCAATGCCGTCAGCGTGGCCGAAGCGCCGGGGATTGCGATCACCCGATATCCTGTCTCGATCGCTGCGCGCGCGAGCTTGAAGCCCGGATCCGAAATGAGAGGCGTGCCTGCGTCCGAGACAACGGCGACGGATCGATCCGCCGCGAGCGCCTGGAGAATGCGCGGACGTTCGCGCTCGGCATTGTGCTCGCGGTAGGTCGAGAGGCGGCGGTCGATTCGGAAGCGGCTGAGCAGTTTCTG
Organism: Hyphomicrobiaceae bacterium; assembly: GCA_050186055.1. GTDB lineage: Bacteria > Pseudomonadota > Alphaproteobacteria > Rhizobiales > Hyphomicrobiaceae > CAMDPA01. Next base: position 4,582 of record JBFWYV010000162.1, read on the forward strand.
GGTCTGGCGGGTATCTTCGCAGTAGATCTCGTCGACGGCCGCAAGCACTGCGAGGGCACGCAGGGTGACATCGGCGAGATTGCCGATCGGCGTGGCAACGAGGTAGAGGCCGGGCGTGATGGGCGCGGCCAGCCGGGCGCCGAGTTCGGCCGAGACGGCGTCGAGCATGGCCTGATGGCGGTCCGGGGGCGCGGTCGGCACGGTGCTCACTCCGGGTTTTGAATCCTTCAGCGCGATCAGGTGTCCAGGTTTTCGGCACTGGGCAGCACGCCGTAAATCGTTGCAGTTCAGCTTAGCAGCAACGACTTATTGGATCGCATCCGAATTTGCGAGGGCTGCAGGTTTTGCAAGGCGCGGACGTTGGCGGTGGGGCTAGCGTGTACCCGGAACTTTCAACCCTTTCAGCAGTAGTCTCCGCTTGCGCAGTGCTTGCGGCGAGCCACGTGGATGGCTGCCGTTGTCCGGGGCGGCGTTGCCACGCCGTCCCGGCGCGGCCATGACGGGCTTTCGCGGGGTTGGACTCGGTCCTTCTCTAACGCCCACACGGTCGGCCGCGGGGAAAGCCTGGCAAATTGCTGGGATGCGTGCGCCGGTATTGGCAGTCCGCTCGCCGTTGAGTATTGAGCATGGGTGGCGCCGCGATGTGGTTGCGCCAGGCAAGACAGCGGAGAGAGCCGCCGTGACGTTCGTGGCGACCGCGGTGGTCCCGATCTTCGGGTTGATCGCGCTGGGATTTGCGGCCGCGCGCTGGCAGTGGCTGAGTGCGACAGCCGGCAAAGGCATCAGCGAGTTCACGTTCCTGATCGCGCTGCCGGCCCTGCTGTTCAGGACAATGGTGACATCCGACCTCGGACAGACGCAGCCGACGATGCTGCTTGGCAGCTATTTCACGACAGTCGGCGTGATCTGGGGCGTCGCGACGCTGGCTGCGCTGTGGCTGCAGCGGCCGAAGCTGGAGCAGCCTGCGTTTGCGATGACGGCGAGCTACGGCAATCTCGTGTTGCTGGGCATTCCCATCGTCGTCAGCGTTTTCGGGCATGATGCGGCGCCGATCGCGGCGGTAATCGTGTCGGTGCACGTGGCCGCGCTGTGGCTGGCGGCATGCCTGCATCTGGCGCTTGTCTCGCTGTCGGGGCGACAGGGACCGCTGCAGATTCTGCGCGCAGTGGTGATCGAGTTTGCACGCAATCCGATCGTGGTGGCGATCGTGGTCGGCGGGCTGTGGCGGCTGACGGGACTCGGTCTGCATGACACGTTGGAACGCGGTATCTGGATGCTGGCGCAGGCGAGCGTTCCATGTGCGCTGGTGGCGGTCGGGTTCAGTCTCTCGGGGTTCCGTATTGTCGGAGAGATGCGTGCGCTTGGAACAAGTGCCGTGTTGAAGAATATCTGTATGCCGATGGTGGCCGCGGTGGTGACCACTCAACTGTTCGGAATGACCGGACTGGGGGCGATCATCGTGACCGTGTTTTCGGCGATGCCGACCGGGACCGCGACGTTTCTGTTCGCTTCGCGCACCGGAGCCGGGATCGAGACGACATCGGCGTCCGTGGCGCTGAGCACGGCGATTTCCATGATCAGTATACCAATTGTCCTGCTGCTGATCGGCGGACCATAGGTACGGTCAGCACCTGCGTGAGCTCTTCGTGCAGGCGATCCAGCTCATATTGTGCAGAGGCAATGCGGACTGCTGCAGCTTCGCGGCTCGCATTGACGCGTTCGCCGGCGTCGAGTGCGGAGCGAAGCATCTGCGAGATCATCGCGGCGCGACGCTCGAATGACAACGGTTCGGCACTGGTCTGCAGGGCTTGTTGTCGAGAGGTATGGCGGCGCGCCGGGACCAGCAATGCGGTGCTCGCCGTGCAGGCGAGTGCGCCGACGCGCTGGCGTAGCGTGGGCGGAAACAAGCGTCCAGCCCATTGCCGGGCCGCTGCCGACAGGGGCGTGCGGATAGCCTCAGCTAAGGGTGTGGCGAGGGTGTGAGACGGCAAGGCAGGTCGGCTCCGAATGGGATGTGGTCTGAACGATGAACTGCTTTGCGATGTGCAACAAGTGAGCAAAGCGATGTATCGATGCGATTTTGCATCAGTTTTACAGGCATTCTATTTGCCTTCATCGAAGATGAATCGAGTTGTTTAAGGAAACGCTAAGTCGGCGCGTCAGGGCATCGACGGCCATGCTGTGCTGCAACATGCGGCTTGCGTCGAGGCCGATGGGCGACCTAATGTCCGGGCAAAGGGGCGGGCAATGGCGGCGACGATTTTGTCATGCCGCCGGGAACGCCTCGGCGTCGAGCCCTCGGCCAGTTCGGGGCTTCACTGCAACGGGTGCGAGCACGATGAACAAACTCTACGCCGGTGCCGGCGCAGCCCTAAACGGTCTCGTCAAGGACGGCATGACGATCGCCGTCGGCGGCTTCGGTCTTTGCGGTATTCCGGAAGCGCTGATCGCAGCATTGCGCGACAGCGGCGTCAAAGACCTGACATTGATCTCCAACAACGCAGGCGTGGACGATTTCGGGTTGGGATTGCTGCTGAAGACCCGGCAGATCAAGAAAATGGTGTCTTCATACGTCGGTGAGAACAAGGAGTTCGAGCGTCAGTTTCTGGCCGGCGAACTGGAGCTCGAGTTCACGCCGCAGGGGACGCTGGCCGAACGCCTTCGCGCGGGCGGCGCTGGGATACCGGCTTTCTATACCCGTACCGGCTACGGCACGATTGTGGCCGAAGGCAAGGAAACGCGAGAGTTCGACGGGCATATGTACGTAATGGAACGCGGCATCCGGGCCGATCTGTCGCTGGTGAAGGCGTGGAAGGGCGATACCACCGGAAACCTGATCTACAGAATGACGGCGCGGAACTTCAATCCCGTGATCGCTACCGCCAGCCGGATGACGATCGCGGAGGTCGAGCAGGCAGTGGAACCGGGCGGCCTCGATCCGGATCATATCCATACCCCCGGGATCTTCGTGAAGCGGATGGTTGTGAACGCCACCCCGGAAAAACGCATCGAACAGCGCACCGTGCGAAAGGCCTGATCCAACCGGCGGGAAATTGATGCGGATACGGATTGCTATCCGGCAGCATCCTGGAACAGAGTGCGAATTGGGAGATCCTCGACGATGCCCTGGACACGTGAAGAGATGGCGCAACGCGCGGCCAAGGAGCTGCGCGACGGGTTCTACGTCAACCTGGGAATCGGGCTGCCGACTCTTGTGGCAAACTATATCCCCGACGGCATCAGCGTGATGTTGCAGTCGGAGAACGGGCTACTCGGCATCGGGCCGTTTCCGACGGAGAACGAGGTCGATGCGGATCTTATCAATGCCGGCAAGCAGACGGTAACGACACTGCCCGGCTCCAGCTTCTTCAGTTCGGCAGACAGTTTCGGAATGATCCGCGGGGGCCACATCGATCTGGCCATTCTCGGTGCGATGCAGGTCTCCGAGAAAGGCGATCTGGCGAACTGGATGATCCCCGGAAAAATGGTGAAAGGCATGGGCGGGGCGATGGACCTTGTGGCCGGTGTGGAGCGCGTTGTCGTGGTGATGGAGCATACGGCACGCAAGAAGGACGGCGGCGAGGACATGAAGATCCTGCGCGATTGCACGCTGCCGTTGACCGGCGTCGGCGTCGTCGACTTGATCATCACCGATCTCGGCGTGCTGGAGGTCGACGAGGGAAAGCTGAAGCTCGTCGAACTTGCACCGGGGGTCACACGGGAGCAGATTGCGGAAAAGACATCCGCCCCCCTCTAGTGACATCGCACAGTGACATTTCTGCGGGCCGCGGCACGTATTCACATTCGTCTTCGAAGTTCGCCTTTTTGCCGGCAAAGAGCTATGAGTGATTCGTTGCGGGTGATTCGCTTTTCTCGACAACTTGCGGGCTTGAGCGGTGAGTTGCGGTCGGTCTATTGTGGACGTCGAACTGCACGAAGCTGCCATTCAACAGATCGGCGGGACAGCTCGTGGGATATTCGCGTGCGCGCGAGAGGCGCGGGTATCGCGAACGTAAGTTGGGCAGGCGGGGACATCGGTTTGATACCGAGTGACTCGTTCTCGAGGATGCCGACTGCATGCTGAGGCAGGGGCGAAATCGTCGGTTGATGGTCGCAGGTCTGGCCATCATCGGATGGCTTGTCGTCGGCTTGACCGCGCCGATCATCATCAATCTCAGCACGTCGAAAGCGATCTTTCCCGATTCCGTGATCGCGGCGCAGCGTGACACGTACACCATCGACGAGACGATCCGGTTGTCCGGAATACCCGGCATCGAGGTTCAACGCGGAACCTTGGTGCAGGTCAGCAAAGCTGACAAAGCTGCCGCCGTGGGCAGTCCCGCCACGCTTTCACTGCCGCCGAATGCGCATTTGACGCTGGAGAATGCGACGATCTCGCTGGGCGGCATCGGCGGCCCGGCTGCCGTGCACTCGATGAGCGACGATGACCCGCCCTTGCTGCGTGCGCTGGTGCAAGGCAAGTACGAGACGCTGGAACTCAAGCATTGCGTCGTTCACGTCGCGCTGGCCGGCGGAAGGCTTGAACCGTCGAGCGACGTAAACGCCAAGGTCCAGGTCAAGCGCAAGGGCGTTGTCGGGATCAAAGGTACTGCACGCCTGCGTGGGCGCCGCGTCGCGTTCGATCTGACGATCAGCGGAATCGTGGCCGACAAGTCCGCAGCCGGGATCGCGATGCCGCTGAAACTCGAACTGAAGGCCGGCATTGCGGATGCCAGGTTCGAGGGCCGGCTGCTGGTGGGCAAGGATCTGGAGCTGCGCGGCAACGGCGACATCGACGTCAACAGCGGACGCGAGCTGGCACGCTGGCTCGGTGTCTATTGGACGGCAGGTCCCGGACTTCAGAACATTCGGGCGAAAGGGGAGGTAAGCATCGCCAATCGCGTTCTGGCCTTCGACAAAGCCGTGTTCAAGATGGACGGCAACCAGGCCTCCGGTGCGCTTGCGCTCGAGTTCGGAAAGGAAAGGCCCCTGCTGTCCGGCACGCTTGCGATGCAGACGCTCGATGCGACCAAATATCTGCCGTCTGAAACCAAAGATGGTGCTGCCCGGGAGAGCTTCAACTGGGCTTCGTTTGCGGCCGGGGTCCTGACCGTACCGCTCGGCCGGCATCTGGATGCCGATGTCAGGATTTCCGCCGAAAAGCTGTCATTCGACAAATTTGCCTTTGGGGAAACGGCAGCGGCGATCTCGCTGCGGGATGGCCAATTGCTGGCTGACTTCGCCGAAACGCGGTTCGGAGGGGGGACAGGCGGCGGTCAGATCACAGCGGATTTCTCAGGTTTTGTGCCGCGGATGACGCTTCGGGGAAAGCTGCAGGACGTCGATCTCGGAAATGTCTCGACGCTCGTCGCCGGCAAACCTGTCGTGAAGGCGCAATCGACGATCGTGGCCGATCTGAGCTCACAGGGATTCACGCTTCAAGAACTGCTCGGGGAGTTGTCCGGCAAGGTCGGCGTCACCAGCTCTTCCAGCGGCAGCATGAGTGTCGATCTGAAAACGCTGGCGGCAAGCGCCAAGCCCTACCACGTAGTCGGATGGGGTGCGGCCGGCAAAGGCAGCACGACGTTCGAAAAGCTCGATCTCAAGCTGGTTCTGAGGGATGGCGTGCTGCTGACGGAGACAGCGGAGATTCTCACCGCCCAGGAGGTCTGGTCGGTGACCGGTGTTCTCAATATGCCGTCCAGCCGACTGGATTTGAGAGTGATGAAGTCCATCAAGGCGCAGCCGCCCGTCAAGGCGGGCCAGGTGCTCGAACGTGCATCTGTCATCGAGTTGACGGGGCCCTGGTCCGCGCCGGTGATCAGATTGCTGCCTGGCAGTGAAACGGGCGCCGGCAGGATGATCTCGGGGGAAATCCAGTGATTGCCGGTCGCTGTGGATCGGCCGGCGGTTAACCCGGGCAGCCCGCTCGCCCCTAGCTGGCCCCGCCGCCCAAGATCGTTGCCTCAATATTTTATCGCAATGCAACAAATTCTTTATTGCATTGCGGCATGGTGCTATCATCGGAGCGTATTGCTGCCAGCGACTTGATCAGATGAGCGTCGGTTATGCAGGCGCCCGCCCATGGTGTCGGTGGATCAGCGTGGTGCTGGATGAGAGGATGGTACAGCGTGGCTGGAGGAGATACGGGTATCCAGTTGTTCGATGCTTGGCGCGGCGCAGCCGACAGTGCCTTCGATCTGGCGGCTAGCAGCTTCGAACTATCGATGGGGAGCGCACGCGCGGCGATGTCCGTGTGGCAAGACGCCCTTGGCGGCAATGCCAAGGAGACAAGGAAGGCCGCAGACGCTGATCGGAAGACCGATGCGGAGCCGCGGCTGATGGGCGGATCGGGTGATGTCCCCCGTCCGGCGGTGCGGTCCTGTTACCGGGCGCCCTACAGGTCGCCTTTCGATCCGATGTTCTGGCTCGATCCCACGAGCAAGGCCGATTCAACCCCGACG
>JBFWYV010000163.1:0-10998 GCA_050186055.1 Hyphomicrobiaceae bacterium
TCAGGGAGTGTGAATCCTTATGTCATCAGCGGCCTCGTTTCGCCCGCATCGCCCCATCGCCAAACGCGTCGCCTGGTTCGGTCGGATTGCCCTGCTCGGGGCGGCGCTGACGCTGTTTGCGCTGCCTTCGTCGGCGCAAAGCCGCGCCGGCAAGAAACTGCGGGTGGTGACTACGTTCACGATCATCCAGGACATGGCCCAGAATGTCGCCGGCGATGCAGCGGATGTCGTATCGATCACCAAGGCCGGGGCGGAAATCCACGGCTACCAGCCAACCCCCGGCGATATCGTCAAGGCGCAGCGGGCCGACCTCGTGCTCTGGAACGGTCTCAACCTCGAACGCTGGTTCGAGCGCTTCTTTCAAAACATCAAGGGCGTTCCGAGCGCACTGGTCACACGCGGGATCAAGCCGCTGCCGATCCGCGAAGGCCCCTACCGCGACAATCCCAATCCGCATGCCTGGATGTCGCCGACGAACGCGCTGATCTACGTGGAAAATATCCGTCAGGCGCTGACACAATACGATCCTGCCAACAAAGACGTCTACGCACGCAATGCGGCCGCCTATGCCGAGAAGATCAAGGCGCTCGACGGTCCTTTGCGCCACCGGCTCGCCGGGATTGCGGGGCCGCAACGTCATCTGGTGACCAGCGAGGGCGCGTTCAGCTATCTCGCGCGTGACTACGGGTTTCAAGAGCTCTATCTGTGGCCGATCAACGCCGACGAGCAGGGCACGCCGCAACAGGTCAAGCACGTCATCGACGTCGTCAGGCAACAGAAAATTCCGGTGGTATTCTCAGAGAGCACGGTCTCCGACCGGCCGGCCAAGCAAGTCGCGAAGGAGACGGGCGCCCGTTACGGCGGCGTGCTCTATGTCGACAGCCTGAGTGAGCCGGGCGGGCCGGTGCCCACCTATCTGAAGCTGCTCGAGGTCACCGTCGATACGATCGCCAGGGGATTCGGCAAGTGACGCGCATGATGCCGCTCATCGATCAGGTCCGTGAGCGTCCGGACGAGGACGGCGACGTTTCGCTGTCGGTACGCGACGTGACCGTGACGTATCCCAACGGCACGACGGCGCTTCACAACGCCTCGTTCGAACTCGGACCCGGCACGATCGCGGGCCTCGTCGGTATCAACGGGTCCGGCAAATCGACGCTGTTCAAAGCCATCATGGGCTTTATCTCGCCGTCGGCCGGCGAGGTCAGGATTGCCGGCCTGACCGCGCGAGAAGCACAGCGCCGCAAGCTCATCGCCTATGTTCCGCAGTCGGAGGAGGTCGATTGGAACTTCCCGGTTCTGGTCGAGGACGTGGTCATGATGGGGCGCTACGGCCACATGGGCTTTCTGCGCATCCCCTCGGCCGGGGATCGGCGCAAGGTCGACGAAGCGCTCGACCGCGTCGGAATGGCAGGCTTCCGCCATCGCCAGATCGGAGAGCTGTCGGGCGGACAGAAGAAACGGGTCTTCCTGGCCCGCGCGCTGGCCCAGGAGGGCAAGGTCATCCTGCTCGACGAACCGTTCACCGGAGTCGACGTCACCACCGAGGCTGCCATCATAGAGCTGCTGCGCGAGCTGAGATCGCAGGGGCATATCATGCTGGTCTCCACCCATAACCTGGGCAGCGTTCCCGACTTCTGCGACGAGGTCGTGCTGGTGCTGAAGACGGTGCTGGCAGCCGGACCGACCGCGACTACATTCACACAGAAGAACCTGGAGCGTGCGTTCGGCGGCGTGCTGCGCCACTTCCATCTGGATGGCTCCGAACTGCATGACGATGACGACCGCCGCCGCGTCACCGTGCTGACCGACGACGAGCGGCCCGTGGTTTTCTATGGCGCCAACCGGAACCGGGACGCGCCGGTGGCGAGCACAACTGCCGGGGACAACGACACCAACGGCGAGGAGGGATCGCGGTGAGCGGGCTGCTGGTTCCGTTCGCATACGACTACATGGTGAAGGCCATGTGGGTCTCCGCGCTGGTCGGCGCGACCTGCGCCTTCCTGTCCGCGTTCCTGATGCTCAAGGGCTGGTCGCTGATGGGCGATGCGCTCGGGCACTCGATCGTGCCGGGCGTCGCCGGGGCCTATCTCTTGAAAGTGCCCTATTCAGCGGGCGCGTTCTTTGCCGGACTGCTGGCTGCGCTCGGCATGGCGTTCGTCCGTTCACAGACGCGGCTGCGCGAGGACGCCGTGATCGGCATCGTGTTCACGGCGTTCTTCGCGTCCGGCCTGCTGATGGTCTCGATCAACCCGACCTCGGTCAATGTGCAGTCGATCGTGCTCGGCAATATTCTCGGCATCACCGACGAGGATGCGATCCAGGTCGTCATCATCAGCGTGGTGACGCTCGTCGTGCTCGCAGCCAAGTGGAAAGACCTGATGCTGGTGTTCTTCGACGAGGGGCACGCGCGCTCGATCGGCCTGCGGCCGACGATGCTGAAGGTGCTCTATTTCACACTGCTCGCGGCGGCGACCGTGGCTGCCCTTCAGACGGTCGGGGCCTGTCTCGTCATCGCCATGGTGGTGACGCCCGGTGCGACGGCATATCTGCTCACCGACCGGTTTCATCGGCTGATCGTGATCGCCATGGGTATCGGCGCGGGCACGGCGTTCCTCGGCGCCTACATCAGCTATTTCCTGGACGGCGCGACCGGCGGCGTGATCGTGACGCTGCAAACGGCACTGTTTCTGCTGGCCTTCATCGCGGCGCCGAAGCACGGCCTGCTGGCGGCGCGACGCAAGACGGCGGCAGCGCTTGCCCCTCGGAGCACGCAGGAGCCGGCGTCGTGAGCGGCCTCATCGAACTGGTCACGCTTCCGCTGTCGTTCGAGTTCATGCAGCGCGCGCTCGCCGTTGCCGTGCTGGTCGGGGCCGTCTGCGCCGTGCTGTCCTGCTATCTGGTGCTCAAGGGCTGGTCGCTGATGGGCGACGCGGTCTCGCATGCGGTGCTGCCGGGCATCGTGCTGGCATTCGTGTTCGGCCTGCCGCTCAGTGTCGGCGCATTCGGAGCCGGACTGTTCTGTGCGGTCGCCACCGGCTACCTGAAGGAGAACAGCCGGGTGAAGGAGGACACGGTCATGGGCATCGTGTTCTCGGGTCTGTTCGGGCTGGGGCTGGTGATGTTCACCAAAGTCGATACCGACCAGCACCTGAGCCACATCCTGTTCGGCGATCTCCTGGGGACGTCGCCCACAGACCTGATCGAGACAACGATCGTCGGAGGCTTCGTTCTGGCCTCAGTGATCGCCAAACGGCGCGATCTGCTGCTCTACTGCTTCGATCCTCAGCACGCGCAAGCGATCGGGCTGCCGGTGCGCCTCCTGCATTACGGCTTGCTGTGCCTGCTGGCGCTCACCATCGTCGCATCGCTCAAAGCGGTCGGCATCATTCTGGTGGTGGCGATGCTGGTGGCGCCGGGCGCGACCGCCTTTCTGCTGACCTCGCGCTTCGAGCGCATGCTGGCGATCGCGGTGCTCGTCGCGGTGGGCTCCAGCGTGTTCGGCACGCTGCTGAGCTTTCACATCGACGGCGCCACCGGCCCGTGCATCGTCCTCACGCAGACGGCGGTGTTCGTCGCCGCGGCACTGCTGGCCCCGGCACGCGGGTTGCTGCGCAAATCCGGAGCAGGCGCGAGCCGCGCCTGAGCCCGGCGATTCGACCCGGCGATTCAAGGGCTCAGACCCGGAAGGTGCCGCGCTTCTTGCCCTCGCTGACGTCGAGGAACAGCTCGTCAACCTCAAGGCGGCGCTTGATCAAACCCTGTTCGTGGGAATAGCCTATCATGGCCCCGAGCGTCTTGCGGTTCTGATCCGAGAGGCCGTACTCCCAGGGGTCGGGACCGAGCATCTCGCGCTCGGCCTCCCAATATTCCGTGTACCAGGCCAACGGCACGACCCGCGGATTGAACATCCGCCGCATGCCCGCCGCCTTCGACTCGTTGAACGCCTTGTACAGGTTGATCGGCAGCCACGGATATTTCTTCACGAGATCGCGGCGAATGCCGACGACATGCATGATCGGGAACATGCCGGTCTTCTTGAAGAAGGCGACCTCCTCCTTCTGGTGATCGGGAAAGAGGCGGGCGACGCGCTCATCCTTGTTCACGATCGGCTCTATGAGGTCGGTGTGCAGCAGGGCATCGAGGCGCCCTTCCACCAGCTCCTTCTCGACCGAGGTCGTGTCGGGGAGGCGGGTAAGCCGCAAGTCGCCGGGACGCTCGAACTCTATGTCTTCGTCGAGGTCGGAATACCAGTCGATCGATTTGTGCGGCACGCCGTACTCGTGCTCGAGGATACCGCGCATCCAGAGGATCGCCGTGGCCTGGAACGACTTGACGCCGACCTTCTTGCCGATGAGATCCTTCGGCGATTTGATGCCCTTGCCAGTGTTGATGAAAATGAAGCCGTGACGGAAGCGGCGATGCGGGAAGACGGGTATCGCGTCGATCTCCATGCCCTGATCCCGCGTCATCAGATACGAGGACCCCGACAGCTCGCAGACGTCGAACTCGCCGTTGCGCAGGAAGCGCCAGTGGCGGGTGGTGGAATCCATTTTGGTGAGGATCGTGAGATCGGCCCCGTCGGGAGCGGCAGTCCCCTCCTTCAGCGCCCGCAGGATTTCGTAGTCGCCGCAGGCGAGCGTCAGATGGATGTTCCGGGCCATGGCGGTGCGCTGTCCGTGATTGTTGGGGATCGGTGGCAGGGGTTGCATCCTGGACAGGCTGGGCCACATGTCAATAGCGGGCTGGCGTCGGATGCCACATCGGCCCGGTCCGCGCTTTCGTTGGCCGCAACCCCGCTGCCCTGCGTGCGCAGGCCGGCGGCGCGGCGGTGAACTGCCGCCCCCGGGGCGCCCGCGGTGCAGGTTGCGATTCGGGAGCGGCTGGGTTACGAGCAGGGGTGAACAGATCTGCGCCCTCAAAGGCGCTAGCGCGAGGCGCTCATGATACAGCCGGCCGACCAGCTCCTGGTCCACTACCTGCCGCTCGTGATTTTCCTCGGAGTCGCCCTGGCGATCGGAGCGGCGCTGCTGATCGCGCCGTTCCTGGTCGCATACCGCAATCCCGATCCCGAAAAGGTGTCGGCCTACGAATGCGGCTTCAACGCGTTCGATGATGCGCGCATGAAGTTCGACGTTCGTTTTTACCTCGTCGCCATCCTGTTCATCATCTTCGACCTGGAGGTCGCCTTCCTGTTCCCGTGGGCGGTCGCCTTCAAGGAAGCTGGCCTCTACGGCTTCTGGGCCATGATGATATTCCTGGGCGTGCTCACCATCGGCTTCATCTACGAGTGGCGGAAGGGAGCACTGGAATGGGATTGATCCTCTCGCCGGACCGCCTGCATGCGCCGGAAGGCACCGGCAGCGGGCTTGTCGTGCCGGGCGACCGCGGTTTCACCGAGATCAACTCGAAGCTGGCCGACAAGGGGTTTCTCGTCACCACCACCGACGACCTCATCAACTGGGCGCGGACCGGCTCGCTGATGTGGATGACGTTCGGCTTAGCGTGCTGCGCGGTGGAGATGATGCAGGCGTCGATGCCGCGCTACGATGTGGAGCGCTTCGGCTTCGCGCCCCGCGCAAGCCCGCGGCAGTCGGACGTGATGATCGTCGCCGGTACCTTGACCAACAAGATGGCGCCGGCGCTGCGCAAGGTCTACGACCAGATGCCGGAGCCGCGCTATGTGATCTCGATGGGCTCGTGCGCGAACGGCGGCGGCTACTACCACTATTCCTACGCCGTGGTGCGCGGATGCGACCGGATCGTACCGGTTGACGTCTACGTCCCGGGCTGTCCGCCGACGGCGGAGGCGCTGGTCTACGGTATTCTGCTTCTGCAGCGGAAGATCCGACGGACCGGGACGATTGCACGTTGAATGAGTGTGCCGACCGGACGGCGCATCGGTCAGCATCCATGTCCATTGGCGACAGATCGGGCTGGATCAGACGGAAGGCCTGGCGGGATGACAGTACGGATCCAGCGAGCCGAGACGACATGATTCCAAGTATCGTGCGATTGCTGATCGGGTTCGGAGGAGGCTTCGGCGCTTTCTGGCTGGCGTTCAATCTGAAGCCGACATTGTTGGGTCTCCTTGCCGGCGGCGCACTCCTGATCGCCTCGATGCTCCTCTCACAGGCCATATTCCGCGTGCTCGTCGCGCCCCCGCCGCAAGGTCAGGCGCCGGGCGACCGGGACAGCAACCCTCCGTCATGAGAGCCGCCCGCATGAACGAACTGCAATCGCATGTCGCCGAGGGCCTGGGCCCGGCCGTGATGGAGTCGAAGATCGCATTCGGCGAACTGACGCTCGCGGTGTCGCGCGAGGACATCATCGAGGTTCTGACGTTTCTGCGCGACGACACGAAGTGCCGCTTCGAGGTGCTGCTCGATGTCTGCGGCGTCGACTGGCCGGCGCGGCCCGAACGCTTCGACGTCGTCTATCATTTGCTGTCGCTGCGCCTCAATCAGCGGATCCGGATCAAGCTCGCCACCGATACCGATACGCCGGTTCCCTCCGTGATCAGCGTGTTCCCGGTGGCCGACTGGTTCGAGCGAGAGGCCTACGACATGTACGGCATCCTGTTCTCCGGCCATCCCGATCTCCGGCGCCTGCTCACCGACTACGGGTTCCAGGGCCACCCGATGCGCAAGGACTTTCCGCTGACCGGTTACGTCGAGGTCAGATACGACGATGAAGCCAAGCGGGTCATTTACGAGCCCGTCAAGCTGACGCAGGAGTTCCGGCAGTTCGATTTCGAGAGCCCATGGGAAGGCACGGAGTATGTGCTGCCGGGGGATGAGAAGGCGAAGGGGTGAATGAGGGAATGGGGAGTAGCGAATAGCGAGTAGGGGAAGTGGTGTGTCCGACTCCGGAATTCAAAGCTACCGTGATCTGCAGGTCTGGCAGAAGTCCATCGCCTTGTCCGTTGCCTGCTACAGGCTGACAGCAGCTTTTCCCCGGGACGAGCTATATGGAATGACATCGCAAATACGCCGTAGCTCAGCGTCTGTGCCGGCAAACATCGCGGAGGGGCATGGTCGGGAGCATACGCGTTCGTTCATTCAATTCCTCAGGGTTGCCCAGGGCTCGCTGAAGGAATTGGAGACGCACCTTGTGCTGGCTGAGCAAGTCGGATTGACGACCAGCGCGTCTCTTGAACCTCTGTTTGCGGCATCGGCGGAAATCGGTCGAATGGTTCGTGCGTTGATCCGTTCTCTGCAATCCAAGATCGGTGACATGGAATGATCTCAAACCAGAGCAGTCTCCATCCCTATTCGCTACTCGCAATTCGCTATTCGCCTCGTACGAAACGTTGGGATGCCTCCAATGCCTGAAACCGACATCCGCAACTTCAACATCAACTTCGGTCCGCAGCATCCGGCGGCGCACGGCGTGCTGCGGCTGGTGCTGGAGCTCGACGGCGAGGTCGTCACCCGCGTCGACCCGCACATCGGCCTGTTGCATCGGGGCACCGAGAAGCTGCTGGAAACCCGGACCTACCTGCAGGACATCGGCTATTTCGACCGGCTCGACTACGTCGCGCCGATGAACCAGGAGCACGCCTTCTGTCTCGCGGTCGAACGGCTGCTGGGACTTGAAGTGCCCAAGCGCGGCCAGCTCATCCGCGTGCTTTACTCCGAGATCGGACGACTGCTTTCCCACCTTCTGAACGTGACCACCCAAGCCATGGATGTCGGCGCTCTCACGCCGCCGCTGTGGGGCTTCGAGGAACGCGAAAAACTGATGGTGTTCTACGAGCGCGCGTCCGGCTCCCGCATGCACGCGAAATATTTCCGGTTCGGCGGCGTGCATCAGGATCTGCCGGAGCGGCTGGTCCAGGACATTGCCGATTTCTGCGTCACGCATCCCAAGGTCATCGACGATATCGAGGGCCTGCTGACCGAGAACCGGATCTTCAAGCAGCGCAACGTCGACATCGGGGTGGTCAGCCTCGAGGATTGCCTGCGCTGGGGCTTCTCCGGCGTGATGGTGCGCGGCTCGGGCGCCGCCTGGGACCTGCGCCGCGCACAACCCTATGAATGCTACTCCGAGCTCGATTTCGACATTCCCATCGGCAAGAACGGCGACTGCTACGACCGTTACCTGATCCGCGTCGAGGAGATGCGCCAGTCGGTCAAGATCATGAGCCAGTGCTGCGAAAAGCTGCTGTCGGCAGAAGGCGCCGGACGGCATGTGGTCGACGACAAGAAAGTGGTGCCGCCGAAGAGAGGCGAGATGAAGCGCTCGATGGAAGCGCTGATCCATCACTTCAAACTCTATACCGAAGGCGTCCACGTGCCGGAAGGCGAGGTCTATGCCTCGGTGGAAGCGCCGAAAGGCGAGTTCGGCGTCTATCTGGTATCGGACGGCTCGAACAAGCCGTACCGGTGCAAGATCCGGGCGCCTGGATTCGCGCATCTGCAGGCCATGGATTTCATGAACCGCGGCCACATGCTGGCCGACGTCAGCGCGATCCTCGGCTCGCTCGATATCGTGTTCGGCGAGATCGATCGCTGAGGGCTCGGCACGGCCGGCGTTGGAGTTGTGGATGTCGCGCTATTTCGCGGACTGCTTCGTCAGCTACAACAACCGCGATGCGGACGAAGCCAAGAAGCTGAGCGAGGATCTCAGGGCCGTCGGCATCCGCGCCTTCATCTACCAGCACGACCTGCTGCCGTCGAACAAGATCAAACCGACCATCAGGGCGGCGGTCGAGGACTGCGACGCGTTCATTCCCTTGATCTCTCCGCACGCTGCGAAAGCGCCCTGGGTGGCCAGAGAGCTGGCGCTGATGCGGCAGTTGCACAAGGAGCGCCGACAGCCTTATCCCGTGGTCATCCCGGTCTACATCAAAGGGCAGAAGCCCTGCCGCATCCGCCTGCGCCATTTCGATACCGGCCTGCCGCTGCTGTCGTCGTATGATCTTTCGGCGGCACGCGGCATATCGACGGACAATCCGCATACGGACTCGGTCGAACAGATCGCCACTCTGCTGAAGCCCACGGTCCGGCACTTCGGCGTCAATCGCGGCGATATCGACGAGGTGCCCGACGAGCTGTTCGACTTGTACGAGCGGCTATTTCCGGTCAACGACGAGCGCGACGACCCTCACAAGATACGGCACTGGATCAACGAGGCGGCGTCGCTGGGTTCGGAATCGCCGTGGCTGGAGCTGTTCTCGACGATCTCGATCTACGGGCGACCCGCCGGCTTCGCCTGGCTGTCGGCCCATCCCAAGAGCGGATACGCTTTCGGCAATTATTTCGGCATGGACGTCGTCTGGCGGAAATACCAGCGCGCCGAATATCTTCTGGAGGAACTTGAGAAGCACGCACTGGCGCGGTGCAACAACCTCAAGGGCATTCTGTTCGAGGTCGAACCTTACGACCACAAGGTCGTCGCCAGGCTGCTGAAGCGCCTGCGCAGGCATCGCGGGGCTTCGCCGCCGCGGCTGAACGCGGTCGAGCGCGAGACGGTCCGATCGCTTCGACGCATCGCGCTCTATCTCGATCACCCGAAGAAACAGTCGAAGTCGTTCGTCGGCGACGACGGCAGGCCGTTGCGCTACCGCCAGCCCGCAATGGAGCCGCCGCTCAGCGAGAAAAAGGAGGTCGACCTGTTCCTCATGATGCGTCCGCTGTCGAAGGAGGCCGAACAGGCGACCTATCCGACGTCGGAGTTGCTCGACTTCATGTACGACGAGGTGTTCGGCGACGCGTACGAAGAAAGCCGCGCGGTGGGGCTTGCGGGGTATCGCGACTATCTCAAGAGGCTGAAAGGCCGGGTGCTGTCGGGGAACTGCAAGACGGTGAAGCTCGCCTATCTGCTGGGGGAGGATGAACGCAAGCTCCTGCACGAGGTCAAGAAAGCAAGGATCCTCGTACCGCTGTGAAGATCAGCGACCGGCGGAGCGGCGATGGCCCATGCGGGACCGATCCTGGAAGGCGAAATACGCCGTGGCTCCAAACACGCGCGGATGGCGTGCCACTCGATTGTTGCTTTAGCGACTGAGCGCCACGACGAGGGCGGCCACGCTGCCGTTCTCGGTGATGTATTTCTCAAACAGGTCCTTGAGGAACGGCGTCAGCCAATAGTCGGCGAGCACCACCTGCACGCGTGCATCGCGCACGCGATAGCCGCCGCTGGAAGGCTGAAGCAGCCATTGGACATCATAGGTCTGCCCGCTCTTCAAATGCACGCGCGTGTCGACCATCACGCCGCTCTTGGTGCGGTAGGCCGGCCCGAGGAATTCGGCATTCGCAACCTGGTATTTCTGCGACTCGCTGGCGGCATAGCGTGAAATAAAGCGGACCATGCCGGCGAAATAGCTGCCGCTTTCCGCCGGTTTCAGGCGACGGCTGTGGGAGCCCAACGCATACGTGCCAATGGCCTTGACGTGCGCGTGGCGGTTGATCGCTTCGGCAAAGGCGACTGCTGATCCCGAGTTGTTGGCGGCAATCAGGTCCTTCGCGACCAGGCGCATGTATCTGACGGCGGCGTCCTCGGCCAGAGCCGGGCCGGCCGTTCCGACCAGCATCGTGGCGACCAGAGCCAGAACTACCTTGCGGAGACCGGCCCGGCTGCGCCTCACTGGTCCCGTCACATTCATTGTGCTCGTTAAGCTCATGGGAACACGCCCGAATTGCACGACGACACCCTGCCTCGCCATCGATGCCCCAGCCCTGTGGCCGCCACACGGCAAGACACCGACCCGTTATGGACCAGACGCACCTATCCCGTCAAAAAGGGAGCGGTGCAACATTTCCGGCGCCGCGCTTAGGCAGCCGCCGACGTAATCTCGATGTCGCCGCCAGGGTCCGGCTGCGGGTCTCCGCGCCGTGCATAGAGCGCGCCTGCCGGCAACTGGGGCATCCCCAGCAAACGGCCGAAGTGTTCCTCGCCCAGCTCCGGTCCGTCGGTTCCGATGCTCAGCAACACGTTGGCCGCGCGGTTGGCGTGCTGCAGAATCAACTCGTGCCGGGTGCCTGACAGCGTAGC
>JBFWYV010000164.1:0-10969 GCA_050186055.1 Hyphomicrobiaceae bacterium
ACTGGATCGCAGGCATATCCACGATCATCGCCAGCGGCACGGCCCAGTCCAGCGCCACGAGGCCGGCAACGACGAGAGAGCCCAGCCCGGCAAGGACGGTTTCGAGAAAAAGTTTCAGATCGGCGTCAGATAGTTGGACCCGATCATTGCGCCCAACACCACGAAGACAGGGACCATGGTCCAGGGCGGGATCGCGGAATCGAGGATGCCCGGGCCGTAGAGCAGCGCTGCGGCCAGCATTGCGCCAAAGAGCTGAGGTGCCGGCGTCTTGAGGCGCGCAAACAAATGCGCCGACAGAAATCCGGCGGCCAGCAGCAGGGCGAGCTGCTCATACTTCACGATGGTCTGGCCCGCCGGTCTGTACATGCCGGAAGGAACGGGATCGCCGAAGAGCGTGACGATCGACGGCAAAAGCAGGAGGATGGCCGTCAGCCGGATGACCTGGATGATGGCAACGCGCCTCGGATCGGAGTTGGTCTCCAGCGCGAGGACCATGACGAAGCTCAGGGTGCCGGGCATCGAAGCCAGGCGAGCCGTGGCCCGATCCAGCTTGTGCACCCGCTCCAGATACCAGGCGCCTGCCGCCATGATCGAAAGAATGGCTCCGACGAGGCCGAGCAGTGTGGCCGGCCAGCGCGGCATGAGGGCAATCGTATCCGGTGTCACCGTGGAGCCGAACATCAGGCCGAGCACGATGATCGCGGTCTCGCGCAATGGTGCGTACAATCCGAGCCGCCAGCCTGCGAGCGACATGCCGGCGACGGACGCGGCCGGACCGGACAGCCAGGGAAGCGGCAGTCCGAGCAACCAGAATGCCGTGCCGCCGGCTACGCCGATGGCGAGTGTGCGTGACGATTGCAGAAGGCTTACGGTTGGCTTCGACATTCCGGATCAGGTCATGGCAGGGAGCGCTGCAGAAAACTACAACCGAAGCGCAAAATGAACCCCCAATATCAGGGGGAGATCCAGCCACTGACGCTGGCGAGGGCTGTGGTGCGCGGCAATGTCGTTGCCGGGAGACTTGCGCCGCCGGCGCTGGCGTGGAATTGGCACTGCCTGTCGCAGAGTCGCGGCGCAAGATGCGAACAGCGGAGGTGAGCGGGCGCATGTCCGAGCAGTCAGCGATCACGATCGAGGAGGCCATTGCCGGGCGTCAAAGCATCCGTGCGTTCCTGCCACGAGAGGTGGAGCGTGCAACGATCGAGCACATCATCGGCATCGCGCGCCGTGCGCCGTCGGGCAGCAACATGCAGCCCTGGAAGGTGATCGTGCTGACCGGGCCGGGGCGACAGCGCTTTTGCGATGCCCTGGTGGCGCTGCACGACGCCGGCGACGATGGCGACTGGGAATATCCTTACTATTCGGACGTCTGGCGGGAGCCCTATCTGGCGCGCCGGCGAAAGACGGGGTGGGGCCTGTACGGTACGCTGGGTATCGCCAAAGGCGACAGGGCGGCGAGCCGCGCATTCCAGCGCCGCAACTATCAATTCTTCGGTGCGCCGGTCGGCATGATCTTCACCATCGACCGCGACCTGGCGAAAGGCTCCTGGCTGGACTACGGCATGTTCCTGCAGTCGATCATGATTGCCGCGCGTTCATTCGGACTCGAGACGTGTCCGCAGGCGGCGTTCTGTGTCTATCACAGTAGGATTCAGGAACTGCTGGAGATCCCCGCGGAGGAAATGGTCGTGTGCGGGATGGGGCTGGGTTTCGCGGATCCGGATGCTGCCGTCAATTCTTTCCGGACCGAACGCGAGGAGGTCGCGGGCTTCACGCGGTTTGTCGGGGACGTGTAAGGCAGTGCTTGCGGTGGGCCACGTGGATGGCCGCCGTTTCCCCGGGCCGACGTTTGCACGTCGCCCCGGCGCGGCCATGACGGGCTTTCGCGGGTCGACAGTCTCACCCCTGCACCGTCACGGCCACGAAGGTGGCCGCCTACGACAGGTATCCGCTTGCTCAGTGCCCGCGGCGATCCACGTGGATGGCCGCCGTTGTCCGGGCCGACGTTTGCACGTCGTCCCGGCGCGGCCATGACGGGCTTTCGTGGGTCGACAGTGTCACGGCGCTGCGATCGTCGTCGATGCTTAGATTTGGCGAGACTGTGGCGGCACGTTGAACGCTGGATGAACGGTACGTTCAGAGCCGGTTCAATGGCTCCCGGCTAGGGTTGATCTACCCTGATAACCATCTTCCCCGGCGTGATCCATGGGGCGCGAAGCGCAGGGTCTTCGCGCCCTACGCCGTTTCAGCTCAATGTCATTGACCGGGAGCGTTGACCGAAGCGCCTCGATGCGCAATTCCTAGGCCAGCCAAATCACAACGATGGGAGCGCGCCTTGGAATTTGGAATCCAGTTTTTTCCCGTCGTCGCCGCGCACGAAAAATCGGCGGCGCAGTACTGGGGTGAATGTCTCCATCTGACCGGATTGTGCGATCAGCTCGGATATACCTCCGTGCGGACGGTCGAACATTATTTTCACCGCTACGGGGGCTTGTCGCCCTCGCCGCTGACGTTCCTTGCAGCCGCGGCCATGAAATCGGCCAAGGCGCGGCTGATTACCGGGGCCTGCCTGCCGGTGTTCAATCATCCTCTCCAGCTTGCCAGCGAGATCGGCTTGGTCGACGCCATTTCCGGCGGTCGGCTGGAGGTCGGCATGGCACGCGCTTTCCTGCCGCTGGAGTTCGTGCGGTTCGGTGTCAGCCTCGATGAGAGCAGATCGCGGTTCGAGGAGGGGCTTGCCGTGGTCCTCCGGCTGTTGACGGAAGAGAATGTCACGCACGAGGGGCGGTTCCATTCGTTCAAGAATGCGACGACTCTACCGCGGCCGACCCAGCGGCCGCATCCGCCGATCTGGGTCGCCGCGATCGCGACGCCGGAAAGCTTCTCCAACGCCGGCAAGCGCGGGTTCGGGATCATGGCCATCCCGATGACCGGCGGGAAGATGCGGGAGTTGCTCACGATCTATCGCAACGCCTGGAAGGACGCAGGGCATCCCGGCAACGGGCGCGTGATGCTGGCGTTCCATATGCTCTGCGATGAGAGCGATGCGGTTGCGCGGGAAAAGAGCGAGGATGATCTCAACTATTATCTCCGGTCTGTCGTGGAAGCGGCGAGCGACTGGACGGGCGGGGCGTCCACCAAGGACTACCCGGGCTACGACAAGCTGATCAGCGAGTTCGCCAAGGAGACGTGGCAGACGCAGGTCGACAAGGGTATCGCCTGGGTCGGCACGCCGGAGCGTCTGGTCGAGACGATCAGGGCCTACGATGAGGAGGTCGGCGGCATCGATATCGCTTCGATGCAGGTCAACTTCGGCACCATGCCGGTGGCGACGGCGGAGGCCTCGATGCGGCTGTTCTCGGAGAAGGTGATCGGCCGGCTGAAGTGAGCGGGCGCCGGCAAGCCTCCGCTTGCGCATTACTTGCGGCGAGCCACGTGGATGGCCGCCGTTGTCCGGGCCGACGTTCGCACGTCGTCCCGGCGCGGCCATGACGTGCTGTGTGGGGGTGGAACTCTCATCCCCTCAGCCGTCACGGCCGTGGAGGCGGCGGCCTACGGCAACTATCCGATTGCGCCGTGCCCGCGGCGAGCCACGTGGATGGCCGCCGTTGTCCGGGGCGACGTATCCACGTCGCCCCGGTGCGGCCATGACGTGCTGTGTGGGGGTGGAACTCTCATCCCCTCAGCCGTCACGGCCGCGGAGGCGGCGGCCTACGGCAACTATCCGCTTGCTCAGTGCGCGCGGTGAGCCACGTGGATGGCCGCCGTTGTCCGGGCCGACGTTCGCACGTCGCCCCGGCGCGGCCATGACGTTCGAAGGATGGCGATGCCGTTGCCTTCACTCTGTCCCGGTGCGGCCATGATGTTCCGCAGGCCATCGCCGCACCGGTGCGGCGGCAGCGGGAAGGCACAAGCCAGCCCGAGACCACACTACCGGCGCAGTGCCTGCCTTATGCGGACGACAAGCTCTTTGGGGGCGGCATACATCTCCGTGACAAGCTTGGCGACGACGGCTCCGGACTTCGGCGCGATGTCGAGCTTCGATTTTGCGGCTGCCTCGAGAAACTCCTTGTCGGCAACTGTCGCATCGAAGGCTTTGCGCAGGATTTCAAGCCGATCCGCGGGAATGTTGGGCGGCGCGATGAACGGCCGATGGAATTCCTGCTGAGACAGGATGAGCTCTGCGACCTTGCGGTTCTCGCCGGTGACGTATTTCCAGATCGAAGGCACACCGAGCCTGGTGAGCTCCGGATCCGGTGTGATGCCGGCCTGAACGATCATGTTGGCGAGTTTGCCGCTGTACCAGTCGGGGCGCTGCGCCCGGAACGACGCGGCGTCGAAACCGCACAAGCCATCGACCTCGCCGCGCTCGATGGCAAGCACGATCGCGTTCGACGACTTATAGCCCGTCACGATCTTGAACTTGGTGCCGGCAAGGCTGTTGAACATCTGCGAGTAGTCGGTCGTGGAGTCTCCGGGGGCGCTGCCGCCCATCGTCGTCTCCTGCTTCAATGCGTCGTCGAAGGTCTTGGTCTTCGACGTATGGTGGGTAATGCACAGGCGTGTGCCGCTGTTGGCGCTGCCGAGGTAGGACAGCTTCGGCGGCTCGAAGCGGAATTTCTTGTCGCTGCTGATCAGGGGCTCGACAATTGCGCCCGGGAATACGATCCCGATGGTGAGGCCGTCCTTGGGGGCAACGGCGTAGATATATTCGGTCGCCTTCATGCTGCCGGCGCCGGGCATGTTCTGGACGATGACGTTGGGATTGCCAGGGATGTGCTTGGTCAGAAAACGACCCACCAGACGGCCATAGAGGTCGAAGCCGCCGCCGGCGCCCGAACCGACGATCATGGTGATATTTTTGCCGGCATAGGGAGCCTGTGCGGCCGCGGGAGCGGTCGCGAGCGCGATGGCAACGGCACCTGCGAGCACCGGTTGAGCGTAGCGTCTCGATGAATTGAGGCGCAGTAACATCAGGGCGTTCCTCCGTATTTACTTGGATTAGCGCGATACTTTAGCAAATTCGCGAGCGTTGCGAAGCACGGTTGTGGCGACCGGCG
Source organism: Hyphomicrobiaceae bacterium (assembly GCA_050186055.1). GTDB lineage: Bacteria > Pseudomonadota > Alphaproteobacteria > Rhizobiales > Hyphomicrobiaceae > CAMDPA01. Next base: position 5,061 of record JBFWYV010000164.1, read on the forward strand.
AGGCCTCTATCGCGGCAGGTGCCAGTCCGGGCTCCCGTGGAGCCGGTCGAATTGCATGTGAAGGAGGCAGGCTTGATGCTTGCCTCGCGCGGCGGGAAGGCGGAAACTCCCGGCATCGGGCGTGGTGCTCCTGAACGGCCCTGCGGCACCCCATATGATGGGGGAAGAATGGAAGGCATCGGAGGCTCCGGCGGTGACCGGCGTCCATGCTCCGGAGGAGGCAAGGCACTCGGATGGCCAAAACCGTCCATAGCCTGGAGGCAAAGTTCGATCTCGGCGAAGCGCGTCAGTTGCTGACCGGCACACAGGCGATCGTGCGTCTGATGCTGATGCAGAAGGCGCGTGACTTGGCGCTCGGGCTCAATACGGCCGGTTACGCGACGGGCTATCGGGGCTCGCCGATCGCAACGCTCGAAGGGGCGTTCCTGCGCGCGGCCAAGCTGATCTCGGAAAACGACATCGTGTTTCATCCCGGGCTCAACGAGGACCTGGCGGCGACCGCGGTCTGGGGCTCGCAGCAGGCCGAGCTGAGGGGTGAGGGCAAGTACGACGGGGTGTTCGGCCTGTGGTACGGCAAAGGACCGGGCGTCGACCGTTCGGGCGATGCCCTGAGGCATGCCAACCACGCGGGCACGTCGAAACATGGCGGCGTGCTCGCACTGATGGGTGACGACCATACGTGCGAAAGCTCGACCAGCGCGCATCAGTCGGAGTTCGCGTTTGTCGATTTCATGATCCCCGTGCTGAATCCGGCGGGCGTGCAGGAACTTCTCGATTACGGTCTTTACGGCTTCGCCCTGTCGCGGTTTGCCGGCGTGTGGGTCGGCCTCAAATGCGTCAAGGACAACATCGAGTCGACGGCGACGGTGGATGGACGTATCGACCGTGTCAGCATCCGCATTCCCGGCGATGACGAGTTCGAGATGCCGGAAGGCGGGCTCAACATCCGTCTGGGCGATACACCGCTGGCCAAGGAAGCGCGGCTGCATGACCACAAGCGGCGCGCCATGCTGGCTTTCGCCCGCGTCAATGGGCTTGACCGTATCGTCATGAGCGGGGGGCCGGATGCGAAAATAGGCATCATCACCACGGGCAAGAGCTATCTCGACACGCGTGCGGCGCTCGATGCGCTTGGCATCGATGAGGTCGCCGCGAACAAGCTCGGCCTGCGGCTCTACAAAGTCGCGATGGTCTGGCCACTCGAGCCGCGCGGCGTGCGCCGTTTTGCCGAAGGTCTCGATCTCATCATCGTGATCGAGGAAAAGCGCTCGCTGATCGAGACGCAGGTCAAGGAGATCCTGTTCGATACGCCCAATCGCCCGCTGGTGACCGGCAAACGCAATGAAGCCGACGACAAGCGGTCGTGGCTGTTCCCGGCGTTCGGCGCGCTGGAGCCGACCGATATCGCCATCGAAATCGGCGAGCGCCTGGTCCGTCGCGGGCTTGGCGGCGATGAACTCAAGGCCAGGCTCGGCAGGCTGAATGCCGCCAATGGAAACCGTCCGCAGACGGCAGATATGTTCGCGCGGACCCCTTATTTCTGCGCCGGTTGTCCGCACAACACCTCGACCAGAGTGCCGGAAGGGGCGAGGGCGTACGCCGGCATCGGCTGCCATTATATGGTGCAGTGGATGGACCGCAGCACCGACGGCTTCACGCAGATGGGAGGCGAAGGGGCCAACTGGGTCGGCGAGGCGCCGTTTTCCAAGCGCGGTCACGTGTTCCAGAACCTTGGCGACGGCACGTACATCCACTCCGGCAGCCTGGCGATCCGCGCAGCGGTGGCTGCCGGTACCAACATCACGTTCAAACTGCTCTATAACGATGCGGTCGCAATGACCGGCGGGCAGGCGCTCGACGGCGGCATGACGGTCGACCAGATGGCGGCGCAGGTCTTGGCTGAAGGCGTCGCGCGGGTCACGATCGTCACGGACGAGCCGGAGAAGTACGGCGCCGGACAACGGGAGCCGGGGCACGAACTGCCGAAAGGCGTACGCGTGGAGCATCGCCGTGAGCTGATGGCGGTGCAGCGGCAGCTTTCGGAAATACCCGGCGTCACGGTGCTGATCTACGATCAGACCTGTGCGGCGGAGAAACGGCGGCGGCGCAAGCGCGGCCTGTTCCCGGATCCCGACCGTCGCGTCTACATCAATCCCGCCGTCTGCGAAGGCTGCGGCGACTGCGGCGTGAAATCCAACTGTGTCGCAATCCTGCCGCTGGAGACGCAGCTCGGCCGCAAGCGACAGATCGATCAGTCGGCGTGCAACAAGGATTTCTCGTGCGTGGAGGGCTTCTGTCCCAGCTTCGTGACACTGCATGGCGCCCGGCCGCGCAAGGCGGAAGGCACGGGGATCGTGCGTGAGACGCGCAGCCGCTTGTCCGGCGAGCTGCCTGAGCCGACGCCGCCTGCTCTCGACGGCCCGTACGCGATGATCGTCAACGGCATCGGCGGCACCGGCGTGGTGACGATCAGCGCCGTTCTGGCGCAGGCGGCGCATATCGCCGGGCTGGGGTTCCGCGCGATCGACATGACTGGGCTGGCGCAAAAGGGCGGCGCCGTGGCCTGTCACATGAAGGTTGCGAGGTCGGCGGATGAGATTCACGCTATCCGCGTCGGGGTCGGCGGCGCGGATCTGATCATCGGCGGCGATCTCGTGGTCACGGCATCGGGCAAGATGCTGGAGACGGTCAAGCCGGGCGCGACGGCGGTCGTGTTTTCCAGCTACGAGATGACGACGGGCGATTTCACGCGCAATCCGCGGCTGGTAGTGCCCGGTGAGAGACTTCGCCAGGCTATCCTAGATCGCGTGGGCGATGGTCCGGCGGCGTCGATCGATGCACATGCTGTCTCGCAGGCGGTATTCGGCGATGCCATCGCATCCAACATGCTGCTGCTCGGCTTTGCCTGGCAGCTCGGCCATGTCCCGATTCCGGCGGCGGCGATCGAGGAGGCCGTCACCCTCAACGGCGCGGCGGTCGAGATGAACATCGAGGCTTTCCGCCTGGGACGGCTGGCTGCACATGACCGGGCCGAGTTCGAGCGGCTGGTGCAGGATATGCCGGAAGCGCAGGGTCCTGCGGAGGCGACAGCCGCGCGTTCGCTGGGAGAGATCATCAATGTGCGCGCCACGGAGCTGAAGGCCTACCAGAACGAGGCGCTGGCGCAGCGTTACCGCAGCCGGGTGGCACGGATCGCCGAAATCGAAGCACGCAAGCTGCCCGGCCGTTCGGGTCTGGCGGAGGCAGTCGCGCAAGCCTATTACAAGCTCTTGGCGTACAAGGACGAGTATGAGGTGGCGCGTCTGCACACGGACGGGCGGATGGCGCGCGAGATCGCGGAGCAGTTCGAAGGTGTCGAAGGGATCGACTATCACCTCGCACCGCCGCTGCTGTCGCGGGTCTTTCGCGACAAGGTCACGGGGCATCCGCGCAAGATCCGGGTGCCGGGATGGCTGGTGACGCCGGTTTTCCGGCTGCTGGTCCGGGCGAAGGGGCTGCGTGGCACGCGCTGGGATCCGTTCGGGTATTCGCGGGAGCGCCGCATGGAACGGCAGATGATCGCCGACTATGAATGTATGCTCGATGAGATCGCCGAGCGGCTTTCACCAGAGACGCATGCGATCGCAGTCGCGCTCGCAGCCCTCCCGCTCGACGTCAAGGGCTTCGGCCATGTCAAGCTGGCGGGCCATCAGCAGGCACTGGAGCGGCAACAGGCGTTGCTGGCTAGCCTGCGCTCGCCCGATCCTGTAAGAGCGGCGGCGGAGTAGGCGAACGGCCTCGGGGGACACGTCCCTGTGCCAATGTGCCTGTCTGCCATGCACTGGTGGGTGTGGCTGCCGGCGGGGTCTGCGCTTAGGGTGCCGGCCAGACGCAATCGATACGATAAATCAGGGACGCGGACCGAGGATGGAGGGCACGACCGGAGGGGCGGGCAAGGGTCCGCTCGAGCCAGAGACACCGACAGCACCCGTCCATTTTCGTGTGCCGGGCATCATCAAGCGCAACATGACGTTGTTTGCGCTGTCGCAGGCGTTTACCGGGGCGGGAATGTCGTTCGCCTACGGGTTCGGGCCGCTGATGGTGGTGGGGCTGACAGGGTCGGCGGCGCTTGCCGGATTGACGGTTGCCTTGCTCGGGTTCAGCCGGTTTCTGGTCGCCTATCCCGTCGGCAAGATCACGGACACCTACGGCCGCAAGCCAGGGATCATGCTGGGGCTCGTGCTCGCATTGGTGGGCGCGATCGGCATGGGCCTGTCGATGATCGTGAGCAGCATCTTCGTGCTCATCGCCGCAATGCTGGTGTTCGGCATGGGGATGAACGCCGCGCAGCAACTGCGGGTGGCGGCAACCGATATGTATCTGCCGAACAATCGCGCGCAAGCCCTCGGCTATATCTCACTCGGCTCGCTGGCCGGACTGCTGCTGGTTCCGGCGATGATGACGTCGGGCGAGCAGATGGCGAAGTGGCTCGGCCAGCATCCGCTGGCGCTGCCGTGGTTTCTCATGGTCGGCATCATCGTTTTCGGCATGGTCCTGGTGTATTTTGTCAGGCCCGATCCGAAAGTGATCGGAATGAACCTGCAGCACTATTACCCAGGATACGAGCCGCCAAAGCGGAAGGTGGTGCTGGCGGCCGCGTTCCGTCCGATCGAACTCCTGCAGCAACCGCGTACGCGGCTGGCGATCGTTTCCAACTGCGCCGGCCAGGGCAACATGGCGATCGTCATGGTGCTGACGTCGCTGGTGCTCTCGCATCACGGTCATACGCTGCCTGAGATCGCGTTCTCGCATATGTTCCACTCGATGGGCATGTTCGGGTTCACGGTCCCGTTTGGACGGCTTTCGGACCGGTTTGGCCACTACAAGGTCATGCTTCCAGGCGTGGCGGTTGCGTTCGCCGGGGCGGCCTTGGTGACATTCACGTACTCGTACTTTCTGATCACGCTCGGAACGTTCCTGGTCGGTCTCGGATGGGCGGCAGCCAACGTGGCCGCGACGGCGCTGATTGCCGACAAGTATGAGACGCAGGAGCGCGGACGGGCGATCGGGGTCAACGAAAGCTTCGCTGGCGGAATGGCCATGGCGGCGTCGATCGCGACGGGCCCGCTGATCGAGTGGGGCGGGCTCCCGGCAGCGGGCGTCTGCGCCATCCTGATCGCGCTGCCGCCGCTGTTGATGTTCGTCGGGCAGGTTCTCACGGGCGTTGCGCGGGCCCAGCCTGAGAGGTGACCGGGCGTCAAGCAGCGGGTTCGGCCGTGTTCAAGCGGCCGGCCCACTCTCGCCGAAATGCTTCGAAGCGGCCTTCTTCGATGGCCAGGCGCATGGCCGCCATCAGCTCCTGATAGAACCAGGTGTTGGCCCAGGACAGCAGCATCGAGCCCAGGTACTCGCCCGATTTCACAAGATGGTGCAGGTAGGCGCGGGAATAGTCCCGGCATGCCGGACACGCGCTGTGCTCATCCAGGGGGCGTTTGTCTTCCGCGTGCCGCGCATTCTTCAGGTTGACCCTGCCGTTCCAGGTGAACGCTTGTCCGTGACGGCCGGAGCGGGTCGGCATCACGCAGTCGAACATGTCGATACCGCGGGCCACGGCCTCGATCAGATCGGCAGGCGTTCCGACGCCCATCAGATAGCGCGGCTTGTCGGTCGGCAAATGGGGAAGCGTCTCGTCGAGCGTGGCCAGCATAAGGTCCTGCCCTTCGCCGACGGCCAGTCCGCCGATCGCATAGCCCGGGAAATCCAGCCCGACCAGCGCGTGAGCCGATGCTCGTCTCAGATCGCGGTCGGTGCCGCCCTGGACGATCCCGAACAGGACCTGGGCGTCGCTTGCCGTGCCGGCATCCTGCTGGCGGCGCAGCTCGGCCTTGCAGCGCGCAGCCCATCTCACACTCAGCTCCATGGCCTCGGCG
>JBFWYV010000165.1:0-10946 GCA_050186055.1 Hyphomicrobiaceae bacterium
ACCATGAGCGCCGGGCTGCGTGCTGCGGAGGCCGCCCGCGCCGGCTTCAAGAGCGATCCCGCATCTCTGGAACGTGCCTGGCTCGAGCGCTCCCTCGGCGTGCCGGTCGACATCGCGCAGTTGACGGCGGGGCTCGGCGCGACCAGCGTCTTTCCGGAACTCAGCCTGAAGCCGGTCTGCACGTCCCGCCAGGCGCTCTCTCCCACGGCGGCGATGCGCGATGCCATGGCGGACGGGCTCGATCCTGCCGATGTGACATCGATCCATGTGCGTGTGCCGACGGCATACGCCGGCATGATCTCCATGCGGCTCGACCCGGCCCAGCGCGGCTCCAGCTACGTCAGCGCAGGCGGACAGCTTGCTCTTGCAGCGCTGGCGCCGGATCACCTGTATGACGTGGCCCGCGACAAAGTGCTCGCCAATCGACAGATCCAGAGGTTTGCCGGACTGATCAAGGTCGAGGCCGATCCCTCCCTCGACGCCATGTTTCCGAAACGGTGGCCGGCACAAATCGAAATCGAAACCCGAAGCGGCAAAGTCATCGTCAAGCGTGTCGAGGATGCGCCGGGCGATCCGGCCCGCAGGCTCGATGATGCGGCCTTGCAGGCCAAGTGGGAAGCAGTGCTGGCCCACATCGACCGGCCCGCATTCGCTGCACGGCTGATGGCGCTGAGCGGCGAGGCCATGCGCGATCCGGCGGCGGCCAGCCGCATGGCCGGCATCTTCCTGTCGGAGGGACTGCCGGACGCGTGATCCCCGGCGCCTGCACCTACAAGGCTATCCGGAGCGTGCGTTCCTTTTCTCCGTCAGCACCAGGTACAGCGATGACGAGACGATCAGAGCCATGCCTGCGTAGCTCCAGATTCCGGGGACTTCGCCGAACAGCAGGTAGGCCAGGATCGCGGAATAGACGATGCGGAAGTAGTCCAGCGGAATCAGCGCCGTCGCATCACCCATGGTGAAACCGTGCGTGATCAGTCCCTGGCCCAAAATGCCGAGGAAACCGACGAGGATCAGCAGAAGCAATTCGCCCCCCGTCGGCGTGATCCACAGATAGAGAGCCGGCAGCAGCGAGAATACGGCGTTCCAGAACGCATAATAGAACATGATCACGCGTGTCGGCTCCGTCGTCGCCAGCTTTTTGATCCAGATGACGACGAGTCCTCCCGCAAGCGCGCCGAGCGCGCCGACGAACACGCCGGGGTCGAAGCCTTCGGTAAACGGACGAGCATAAAGCAGTATACCGACAAAACCGATCAGGGAGACGCTGGTGCGTCGCCAACCGGCGATCTCGCCCAGAAGCAGCGCAGCAAGCGGTATCATGAACAGCGGCCGCGAGAACTGCAGCGCCATGGCGTCGGCGAGCAGCAGGTGGGTGATCGTCCAGAAAAAGCAGGCGTTGCCGACCGCGCCCGTTGACCCCCGCAGCAAGTGCATCCACGGACGCCGGGTCCGCAACGGCTCGAACGGGTTGCCGGCAAACAACGGCAGCACAAACAGGAAGCCGACGGCGGACCGGAAGAACAATATCTCAAAGCTCGACAGCCGCCCGCCGAGGTCCTTCACCAGCGTCGCCATGATGACGAGCGTGAACGAGCCGATGCCTACGAGCATGGCGCCGCGCGCATCGGGAGCCATCGCATCCCAGCGCCGTCGAAATGCAACGGCCGGCGCAAGCCCGGCAAGGCGCGTCAGCAGTCCAGACCGCGGTTTACCACGCGAGAATCCGGCCTCCTTCTCGCCCGTCCCTTCCGGCATGCCGGCAAACCTCTCTCGCGCTCATCAAACCGGGCGACAGTACACGAACACCCCTGAGGCGCCAGAGCAATTGGTCTCCCGACTCGTGACGGACGTATGGTCGCTGCGGCTTGCAGAACTCCAAAAAGCTGCAATATTTGTCGCGCCCCCGCGGCAAAAGCAAAGCGGATTGCCGATCAAATTCGGATTCACCCAATCGTGACTGGCTCTTGAGCGCTGTCGGAACCATATCTTGGCGAATCCAATGCAGATTCGTCAGGCAGCCGCGAAAGCGCTGAAAGGGTAGAAAATGAAACTCCGTGTCACGCTTCTCGGCGCGTTGTCGCTGCTGGCGGCAGGCCATGCCGTGGCACGTCCCGGGGCCCAGACCGCAACGGTGGTCGAACTGTTCACCAGCCAGGGCTGCTCGTCCTGCCCCCCGGCGGATTCACTGCTTAAGACCTACGCGCAGCGGACCGACCTCGTCGCCCTTTCTCTGTCGGTCGATTATTGGGACCACCTCGGCTGGAAGGATACGCTCGCGAGCCCGAAATTTTCGGAGCGGCAGCGGGCCTATGCAAAAACACTCGGCACCGGAAACGTCTACACGCCGCAGATCGTCATCGACGGTGTCGCGCAGGCGGTCGGGAGCGCCGCCGCCAAAGTCGACAAGGCGATCGCCTACGCCCGGAACCTGAAGCAGGATCGCGTCGACGTCTCGGCAGCGTTGCTCGGCAACGAGATCAGGATCGACGTCGCCGGCGGTGGTGGCGGAGACGTCGCATCGTCACCTGCCACGATCTGGTTCGCGGTCGTCTCGCCACGGGTTGACGTCCCGGTCAAGCGTGGAGAGAACCGCGGCAGTACCCTTGCCTATTACAACGTCGTCCGTTCGCTGACGCCGGTGGGGATGTATTCGGGCAAGCCACTGCGCATCGATCTGCCGCCGAAGGCCATGGAAGTCGAAAACAAGCGCTGCGCCGTGCTCGTGCAAGCCGGCGAGGGCGGACGGATCATCGGCGCAGCCTGGATGGCGAAATAGCGCTGCGCCAGCGTGCGCCGACGTACCTGCACCTGCACGCACGGAAAGGAAGGGTCGGCGGGGGTCAAGCACCGGCCCTTCTTCCGAGATGGTGGTATGTCTCGAATTGGCTGCGTCGGGTGACCCGGCCTGCCGTACCCCGGGGGCTGGGGGCTAATGAAACCAGGGCACAGCGCGTGGCATCGGGTTACCGAGCAGCCAAATCAGATTGCCAACTGTTTCTGGCGTCATCGAGACCGGGTTGTGTTGCTGCCGAGGATTTTGTTCGGCCATGCTGCGACACATGCTGAATTTCCACTCGGCCGGCGAGCGGCAAATTGCAGGGCCTCAGGGGACTTTCCGCAATCGCCCAGGCTTGCAATCATGATCTCGACAAGCAACTATGACTGTAGAATGACGCCATATCGTCCAGGTTGTGCACACATGATTCAGATGCAACAGGGAGGCGCGTTTTGAGCGATTCAGAACCGATAGCATTCAGGCCGCGCGCGGTTTCCGATGCCCCCGCGCGCGGTGCCGCCGCGCCGATCGGTCATCCATCGGCGCCGGCCCAGTCCTTTGCCGCCCAGATCTGCTTCAACCGAAGCGAACTCAACGAAATCCTGCAGGTGTATGGCCGCCATGTCGCCGCCGGCGAATGGCGCGACTACGCCATCGACATGGGGCGCGAGAAGGCCGTGTTCTCGATCTTCCGCCGCACCAGCGAGATGCCGCTCTACCGCGTCGAGAAGAACCCGAAGCTCGCCCGCAAACAAGGCGCCTATAGCGTGATCACGGCGACAGGCCTGATCCTCAAGCGCGGCTCCGATCTCAAGCGGGTGCTGGCTGTCATCGACAAGAAGCTCGAGCTGGTAGGCTGATTTTTCGTTCTTGGCCGACCCGGAAAGACAAAGGGCCCCGCCAACGCAGCGGGGCCCTGATCTTTTCCAGCCTGATCTTTTCCAGGCGGCAACACTTGTTATTCGCGGTTGCCCAGCAGTGCGAGCAGCGACTGGAACAGGTTGATGAAGTCCAGGTACAAGCTCAGCGCACCCATGATCGCGCCCTTGCCCAAGGCAGCAGCGTCACCGGCGAACTCGTAGTAGCTGTCCTTGATCCGCTGCGTGTCATAGGCGGTCAGGCCCGAAAAGACCAGCACGCCGATGCACGAGATCGCGAACTGCAGCGCCGAGGACTGGAGGAAGATGTTGACCAGGGCGGCAATGATGATGCCGAACAAGCCCATGATCAGGAACGTACCCCAGCCCGTCAGATCCTTCTTCGTCGTATAGCCGTAGACCGACAGACTGGCGAAGGCGGCCGCCGTGATGAAGAACACGTTGGCGATCGATTGCGTGGTGAATACGAGGAAGATCACCGACATCGATGCGCCCATCACCGCCGCAAACAGCCAGAACGTGATCTGGGCCGCGCCGACGCTCATGGCGTATACGCGGAACGACAGGAAGAACACGAACGCCAGCGGCGCCAGCATGATCACCCACTTCAGGGGCGACGTGTAGAGCGTCACGCCGAGCGGCGTCAGGAACAGGCCGCGCTTTACAGCGAGCGCCGCGCCTGTCGAGGACTTCGCAGCCAGCTGGGCGTCGCCCGTCACCGCCTGCGTGAACAGGAAGTATGCAACCAGTCCGGTAAGCACGAGGCCGCCGGCCATATAGTTGTAGACCGACAGCATATAGGAGCGCAGGCCCTCGTCGACCGCGACGCCAGTACGCGCCCCAGCCCCAGCCTGCGCATTCCAGTTATTTTGAGCCATGATGGTTCAGGTCCCAATCCCTTTGAATGCGATCGTTCGGATCGCCTACGGACTATGGCTGAGTTGCGGCTGCCTTTCAAGCCGCCCCAGGCCTAGCTCCGATGATATAGGTAGGCGATCGCCGATCCGCTACAAGCCCCTGTGCCAAGCGATAAGGCCGTATTTTCGGCTTGCGGCCGCAATGCGAACCGCGGTTGCCTTGCCTACTCCGCCCGCAGCGCCGGAACCGCCGGCGCCCTCAGCACGGCCCAGGTTCCGATCAGGCCGAACGCCAGAACCAGCGCCAAGGCTACGCCAAGTGCCTGGAAAACGGCCTGAATTGAGAAATCGAACTCGAACTCCATGACCCACGTCACGGCGATCCACGCGGTAATGGTCCCCAGCATGGCCGCGAACACAGCAGTGACCAGCGCCAGCACGCTGTATTCGATCAGATGGGTGGCCAGAATGCGCCGGCGCGTCGCCCCCAGCGTCTTCATGATCACGGCCTGCTTGATCCGGCGGCGTTGCGCCGTGGCAAGAGCGCCAGCCAGCACCAATGCGCCCGCCAGCAGCGTCACGCCGCCTGCGACACGCACTGCCGTCATCACCTTCTCGAAAATGGCCTGGAAGGCGGCGATCGCCTCTTTCACCCGGATCATGGTCACTGTCGGCAGGTCGCGCACCACCGCGCGCGCGATACGGGCCTCCCTGGCGAGCGCACCGGCATCGTTTCCGTCGGGGAGCACGACCGTGGCCAGAATGTTGTGCGGCGCACCGCGCAGGGTATTGGGCGAGAACACCATGACGAAGTTGATCGACAGGCTTTCCCACTTGACCTCACGCAGGTTGGCGACGCGCGCGGTCACGTTCCGCCCGAGCACGTTGACGGTTACGGTATCGCCGACCTTCAGCCCCAGCCCCTTGGCAAGCTCCGCCTCGAACGAGAGCAGCGGCTCGCCATTGTAGTCCTTCGGCCACCATTCTCCCGCCGTTACCGTCGATCCCTCCGGCAGCGTCTCGGCGTAGGTCAGGCCGCGGTCACCGTTGAGAACCCACTGCGCATTCGGCCCGACCTTCATGCTGTCGGTCCGCTGGCCGTTGAGCCGCACGATGCGGCCGCGCAGCATCGGGGCTTCATCGATGCGGGCGTCCGGCACCACCGCCCTGACCGCAGCGGTAAACTTGTCCCGATCCGATCGCGCAATATCGAGCGCATAGTAGGCCGGGCTGGTCTTCGGAACACGCGTGGTCAGCTCCGCCGTGAGAGAGGCATCGACCAGCGCCACGGCGACCAGCAGCGAAAGGCCGGCACCCAGCGAGAGCACGATGGAGCGGGTCAGACCGTCCGGGGCCCCGATGCTGCCCAGCGCCAGCCGCCAGGCCGCCGAACGCGGGCGCGGCACCCGCCGTGCGAGCCAGCTCACCAGCCAGCCGAGCGCGGCGAATACGACGAACACACCCGCGACCGCTGCCAGGAACCACATCGCCGTGCGCCGGGCATCGGACCCCAGGATCGCCAGCGCTACGACGGCGGCCAGCGCGCCGAGGATCAGCACGATGACCGGCCACCGCGGCCAGACCCTGACCGGAGCCACCTCCTCGCGGAACAGGACTCCGGCGCGGATCCGTTCCGCCCGACCCAGCGGCCACAGCGTGAACAGTGCGGCGACGAGCGCACCGTAGGCGACGGCCGTCGCCAAGCTGACGACGGACACCGAGACCACCGCGGGAACAGGCAGCGCCGAACCATAGAGCCCGGTGACGACGAGCGGCGCCAGGTAGCCGAGGCCAAGCCCGATGGCGATCCCGATCGCGGCGATCAGCATCACCTGCGTGAAGAAGATGCCGAACACCATCCGGCCGCTGGCGCCGATGCTCTTCATGGTGGCGATGACCTTGCGCCGCCGGTCGATGAACGTGGCGACGGCATTGGCGACGCCGACGCCGCCGATCAGCAGCGACGTGATGCCGACCAGGGTCAGGAACTGGCGAAGGCGCTCCAGCGTGCGCGTGATGCGCGGCGAGGGATCGCGCCGGTCCGCGATCAGGAACCCCGCTTCGGGCAACGCGGAAGCGATCCTGCTGCGCAGCGTGATCAGGCTCGCCGGGTCGGCCGCCGGCAGCAGCGCAGCATAGCGCCAGCGCACCAGCGTGCCCGGCTGCACCAGTCCGGTCCGCATCAGCGTGTCGTTGGAGACCAGGACGCGCGAGCCATAGGATACGCGGTCGGAGATCAGGTCCGGCTCCTTTTCGACGACGCCGGTGATCCTGGCCTCGATGTTGCCGAGGCGGAACGTATCGCCGACCTTCAATCGCAGCCGTTCGAGCAACAGGGGATCGACCACGGCGCTGCCCGGCACCGCCAGCGCGTGCGCCAGCGTCTGGTCCGTCCGCAGCGCAAGCGTGCCTGCCAGCGGATAAGCCCGATCGACGCCCTTCAGCTCGATCAGCGCCTGATCGCTGCCGTCCAGCCGGCGCGCCATCGACCGCATGGTCGCCGTCTCACTGGTGCGCCCCAGCCCGTCGATGAACTTGCGCTCCTCCGGCGTTGCCCGGGTATGGATGCGTGACAGCGTGATGTCGCCGCCGAGTATGGCCTGGCCCTGCGTCTCCAGGCCGGCGCGCAGCGCATCGCCGAGCGCACCGACCGCGCTGATGACGCCGACCCCGAGCGCCATGCAGGCGACAAACACATAGAAGCCGCCGAGGCCGGATCTCAGCTCACGCAACGCAAGCCGCAATGCCGTCGGCAGCAGCGACGTGCGACGGGCGGCATCGGTGGCGGGAACGTGGGTATTGGCTGTCGTCATGGTGCGGCCGGAACGGTGCCGGCCGGCTCGATCCTGCCGTCGGCCATCTGCACGGTCCGCTCGCACAGCGCGGCTAGCGCGGCATCGTGCGTGATCAGGACAAGCGTGGCGCCATGCCGCCGCTGCAGCCCGAACAGCAGATCGATCACCTGATGCCCGGTGCGCCCATCCAGGTTGCCGGTCGGCTCGTCAGCCAGCAACAGCTTCGGATTGGGCGCCAGGGCGCGGGCGATCGCCACCCGCTGCTGCTCTCCGCCCGACAGCTCGGCCGGGAAGTGATCGGCACGGGGCGCGAGGCCCACCTCGTCCAGAAGGTCGCGGGCCACGCGTTCGGCATCGGCACGGCCCGCAAACTCCAGCGGCAGCGCAACGTTTTCCAAGGCAGTCATGGTCGGCACCAGATGGAATGACTGGAACACGATGCCGATATGGGCGCCACGGATGCCGGCGAGCGCGTCCTCGTCCAGGTGCTGGAGGTCGTGTCCTGCGATGCATACGCGGCCGGACGTTGCGCGCTCCAGTCCGGCCATCACCATCAGCAGCGAGGTTTTGCCGGAGCCGGACGGCCCGACAATGGCGACCGACTGCCCCTCCGCAACCTCCAGGTTGACGTCGCGGAGGATCGGCACCGGACCGGCCCTGCTGGTCAGCGTCAGATCGACGTTCGCCAGCTTCACAAGCGGCAATGGATCACTCACGCGGAAGATATCTCCCTCCGGAAACCAAGGCATTGTTGCCCGGCTCGCGGCAGCCTTCGCAGAGGCCGGCCCCATGTACGCGGGACTTGCGCTCGGCTCACGCGGTCTCTACGTCAGCGGCCAACGCTGCAACGCTTTTGAGGCAACGACATGGAGCTGCGCTCCAATCCACTCTCGCCTGGGAGCCACATAAGCGCACCTCGCGCCGTTTTCCATGCAGGAATGGTCGCGGCGCTGCTGATAGCTGTATTTTCGCTTCTCTTGCTGGCGCCCGCCCATGGCGCCGGCGCGGCTAAGCCGGTTCAGATCATCGCATTCGGCGACAGCCTGACAGCCGGACTCGGCGTTGCGCCGTCAGCGGCATTCCCGGCGAAGCTGCAGAAGGCGTTGGAAGCGAAGGGGATCGCGGCGGAGGTCGCCAATGCGGGCGTCTCCGGCGACACTACATCGGCAGGTCTCGAACGGCTGGACTGGGCGGTGCCCGACAACACCGACATCGTCATCGTCGAGCTTGGCGCCAACGACATGCTGCGCGGCCTGCCGCCGTCGGCAGCGCGCGCCAGCCTCGACAGCATCATCGCGCGGCTGAAAGCGAAGGGCACGCGCCCGGTGCTGGTCGGCATGCGCTCGCTCAAGAACTGGGGACAGGCGTACGCCGACGCGTTCGAGGCGATCTATCCCGCGCTCGCAAAAAAGCACGGTATCCCGCTCTATCCGTTCTTCCTCGACGGCGTCGCCGCCCGCCCCGGCTTCAACCAGAACGACGGCATCCATCCCAACGCCCAGGGCGTCGACGAGATCGTCCGCCGCCTCCTGCCCACGATCGAACGGGTCATTGCGGAGGTGAGGCGCGCCAAGGGATAGGCAATATGAGAACGGCTTAGCGAATCTTGCCGGTTTAGTCGGCCAGCCCGAACCGAACTGCCCCGCCGTCTTCATTCCGTCGGATGACAAATCCGTCGAGCAGGCTCCCTCAGTCGGAAGGCAACCGGGAGGCCAGCTCGATTATCGTCTGTATTCAGCGGGACGTCCGTCACCGGCTGGCCCCGGTCCCGATGCGATGTGCCTTACTCGCCTGCCTTGAGCGCGTTCCGCACCCGCTCGATCGTCTCTTTCGGAGAGTTGATAAGGCGTTCGACATCGCTCTGAAGCTGCTGCCCCGTTGTCGGGTTGACATCCATTTTGCGATTATTCACTTCCGCGAGATACTCAGGCGAATGGACGGCTTGGTCGAACGCCTTGCGCAGCATGGCCACGCGGTCAGCCGGTACGCCTTCGGCCGCGCCGAGCGAGCGTCCAAGCGCGTTGCTCAAAGCCAGGAAGTCGAGCGCCATGCGGTCAGCATCGGTCTTCGCCGTCTCTGAAATCGTCGGTACGTCGGAAAGTTGTGCAGTGCGCTTTACGGTGACCTGGGCGAGATAACTGATCTTATTGTCAGCAATCCAGTCCGGCTTGACGGTTTGAACAGTGGCGGCCACCGTCGTCACGCCGTGCACTTCGCCCCGCTCCATGGCAAGGAAGATATCGCTTATTCCCTTGAAGCCGGAAATGACCTTGAAGCGCGTGCCGAGCACGGCGTTCATGACCAGCGGTACGATTGTCGTATCGGAGCCGGACCCGGTGCTGCCGAGCACCAACTGCGCGCTCTTTGCGCCTTCCACGGTTTTGGTCGGCGAGTTATTCCAAATTGCGATGGCACCTGGCGAATCCGCCATGCTGCCGATCCATTGGATCTTCGCCGCATCGTACTTCACGCGGCTCGGTGATAAGACTTGCGTCATCGCGATCATCTTGTTCGGCATTAGCAGCGCCGTACCGTCTTTGGGAGCGACGTTTGTGACATAGTTTGCCGCCGCCACGCCACCGGCCCCCGGCATGTTGACGCCGATGACAGTGGGGGAGCCAGGCAGGAACCGCCCCATATGCTGCCCTACCGCTCGGGCATAAAGCGTGTAAGCGCCCCCAGGTCCGGCCGGAATATAGATCGAGATCGTTTTGCCCTTGAAGAAGTCATCTTGTGCGTAGGCAGACGAATTTGCAGTCAAGTACGACGCCGCGACGGCGGCGGACATCAGTGCCACCCTATATGCTCTGATCATTCTAATTTTCCTTTGGTTTGTTGGCGCTAGGCGGCGTCAAAATGTTCAGGCCGCAAACGCGGGTCAAGGCAAAGCAACGAAAAGAAATTGGTCCGGTCTAGTGTGCCGCACCTCAAGAGAATTACTTCAATGAAATTGCCTGCAGACTGTTCAATTGCCTCGTGCAATTGGCAACGTATTGGGCAGCATTTCGCGCGACGGCCGAGCGATTATGGAAATGGGTGGTCGGGCGAGGGGGGATGAGGGGGCGGGACTCTCGCCGCTAGGTATCTGCCTATCCAATGAACGTGAGATCCGTCGGCAGCAAAAACGAAACGTTCAGCTTGCGCTGCGGAGCGTACATTGAATTTCTTGCGAAGACGGCGCCGCGTGAGCCTCCTAACCTTGTCAAAGACGTCTTGGCTATTGGTCGCGAGGAAGATGTGTTTCGGCGTAAGTGGCAGAGCCCACAGCCATGGGGCACCCTCTTCAAATAGCCCCTTGATCCGTATCAGTGGGCGATCCGCCAACACGAACGTTCCGTCACAATCGCCCAGTTCGATGATGTGCCAAATCGCATTGACCAACTGGCACCCGGTATCCGCCCGATCAGCAAGATTTCTAACAATGTTTTCGAATGACCGCTCGTGTAAGAGGGTACCATCGCCATGTTGATCCCACCATTGGGATAGACTCAGCAAAATACCCTCGCGACTAAGAGCCCGTCCTCAAAGTTCTTGAGTCCGGAGAATCGGTTGTGATTCTGTAGGGTCGTGCGCGTGATTCGCGAGCGGGACCCACGATGTGTACCAACGATAACCGGAAGGCCTACGAACGCAAGCA
>JBFWYV010000166.1:0-10935 GCA_050186055.1 Hyphomicrobiaceae bacterium
GATTGCGCTGCCGTGCCACCCAACATTGCTATCATCGCCAGTGCAACACCGGCGAGGGATCGCATTATCACGTGGGGTTCTCCGATTTGTTGTTGCCTCTATACCGTGCAGTTCATCGGACATGGACAGTTCAATCATGGCGAAGGCGAGGCGTTTCTTCGGAAGAGGGCAAAGGGTCGCTCATGATCGCGAACGGACGCTGCAGGAGGTTCTAGTTTGAAACCCGGCCGGATTGATCACAACGCCGATAAATTTGTTGTGTTCATCCCGGCCGTTGACGCACATCAAATACCGCAGCTATCACAGCGACATAGACCCGTCGGACGGGCGGACGCCCAGTTCAGCGGACCGCGGTCTGATTCTGGATCGACGCGAGGAGATTCAAGCTCGAGCAAACATCCTGACTGCACGTCAGCGCAGTATCAACGTCAATCGGAGTGGGCTCAACCTGCTGTCCCGGCTATCTGACGATGTGAGCGTCCGAGGATGGAGGCTGGCGCCCGCGAGCGTAATCCGGAGCATCCCGATGCAAATTGTTCGCAAACTCGCCCTTGCATGTGCCTTTTCGCTGTTGGCCTGGAATAGCGCGATGAGCCAGGACGCGGCAGGGACGACGACTTACAAGCCTCATTCCGGCCAGCCCGGCAAGGACGTCGTGTGGGTGCCGACTGCTCAGGCGCTTGTCGACCGCATGCTCGATATGGCTGCCGTGACAAAAGAAGACTACGTCATAGATCTGGGGTCTGGCGATGGGCGCACGGTAATCACTGCCGCAAAACGCGGGGTCCGCGCGCACGGCATCGAGTACAATCCGGATATGGTTGCCCTTTCCCGGCGAAACGCTGAGGAAGCCGGTGTCAGCAGGCTTGCGACGTTTGAGCGTGCCGACATTTTCGAGACGGACTTCTCCAAGGCCACGGTGGTAACTCTCTTCCTTTTGCCGTCACTTAACGTGAGGCTGCGTCCGACGCTGCTCAAGATGAAACCTGGCACGCGAGTGGTGTCGAATTCGTTCGATATGGGCAATTGGGAACCCGATGACCGGGCCGAAGTCAGTGGTGAATGCTCCACCCATTGCCGGGCAATGAAATGGGTGGTTCCAGCCAACGTTGCGGGAAGTTGGCGCCTCGGGCACGGCGAACTTCGCCTCGTTCAATCCTATCAGATGCTTTCCGGCACGCTGACGCAGGATGGACCCGCGATGCCGGTCAGCGATGCCAGGATGGACGGCGAGCGTATCCAATTCACTGCGAGCGGCAAACGCTACACCGGACGTATCGATGGCGGTGCCATGGTCGGAACCACTCAAGGTGGCGGCGAGTGGAGGGCGACGCGGGTCGCGAACTGAATCACAGCGTTGTTCGGCCGGTTTCGCATCTGCAGGGTGATCGCCGTATCCATCGCCTCGACAGCAATCACACCGTCATTGATCAGGACGTATGGGGAGGGTCGGACACACTGGTCCGGCCCCCCTTTCTTCGCTGCCTATTTGTCCGTCGGCCGTGTGACGCGGCGCAGGCGCGCAACGACGTCTTTCTCGGCCGAGAACATGTCGTTGACGATCTCAGCCACTTTCTCCCCTGTCAGTGGATTGATATCGAGCTTCATGCGCTTGGCCTCGGCCAGGAACTTCGGATCGCTCATCGTCGCCGTAAAGGCTTTGCGCAGGATTGCGACGCGATCGGCCGGAATGCCGGGGCCGGCGGTTATCGTCCAGGCAATCGCCTGCGGTGCGAAGGCGAGCTTCAACAGCGCACGGTCGGCATTGTTCTTGGCAAGGTCGATGACCAGGGGCACGTTTGGCAGTTCCTTCGACTTCTCGAGCGAGGCCTGCAGGATCAGGTTGATCTTCTTCTCCGCCAGCCAATCAGCCTTGGTCGTCTTCACCGCCGTCCACGACCAGCCGCAGCGGCCGTGGGCCTCCCCTCTTTCGATTGCCAGGTTCATGGCGGGGCCGCCTTTGTAGCCGACGACAACCTTGTACTTTGTCCCCAGCACCTCATTGAATAGAAGCGGAAAGGCGCCGTTGTCGGCGGTCGCGCCGGAGGCGGTGGCTATGAATTGCTTTTTGGTCAGATCCTCCCAGGTCTTGAAGCCCGAGCTGTGCCAGGCCACGCACATGCTGACCTCGTCGCTGATCGTGCCGAGCCAATTGAACTTGCGCGGGTCGAATTTGACCACAGGATTGCTGATCACGGCGTCGGTGCGGTTCGCGCGGCTGCGCAGGGCGATTTCAGTGCCGGCCTGGGGCGCCACGTTGTAGAGATAGGTGGCAAGCACTAGGCCGCCGCCACCCCGCAGGTTGCTCGGTACGATCGCCGGCGTGCCGGGAATGTGGCGCGCGATGTGACGACCGAACACGCGGGCATAGGTGTCGTAGCCGCTGCCTGCCTGGAATGGGATCAGCACTGTCAGTTGCTTGCCTTTGTAGAACTCTTCGGTCGCATGTGCCGCCGGGGTGCCCGTCGCGATCGCCATCGTCGCTGCGGCCGGCAGCAAGGCGCGCAGGGCAAATCGCCACCTGGGTGCTGTTGGATATGACTGAAAACGGGATTTCGCGCACGGGCCGCGCGAAACGGTGTTGCATTGCATAGCGTTCCTCCTTTTGATGAGCTTCCTCATCTTTCGCGGCGCAGACGCTTCCAGCGCCAATCTTGTCCGCACAGTTGCGTCGTACCTGCTTGGTTTTTTTAGTCAATGATAATGGGTCGGATTCTGCCGACGAAGTCGTATTCAACCATCACGAGCAAGCCTGTTTGCTCCGAGGTCGAGCCGGAATGGAAGAGGATCGATTCGCAGCACTGGGTAGCCCGCCACCCATGTTGGTTCGGGGGTGCTCGTCTGTCGGCGGACAATAGGACATGCTTCAGGAGATTAGCTGCCAGTTATCGATGATGCGCTTGCCGCTAAGGATTGCAGCAGTTCGATGAAATCGCTAGCATCCGGCCAAAGTATGGGGATTTGGCTGATAAATCCCGGTCGAGGGAGGGAAACCTGATGGCTATCGCAACCCGGCTGACTGTGGTCGGCCTGTCCGCCGTTGCAGTGTTTGCTGGACGCGGATCGAACAGCGCGGATGCGGAGACGGTTGCGCAGTTCTATTCCGGCAAGACCATCAGCATTATAACAAGCACGGGAGCGGGCGGCCCCTTCGACATAACCGCTCGAACCATCGCACGACATATGGGTCGACACATTCCGGGCTCGCCCTTGTTCATCATCAAGAACATGCCGGGAGGCGGTCATACGCTGGCGACAAACTACATGGCAACGCAGGCGCCGCGCGACGGCACGACACTGGCGACAGTCAACAATCCGATCCCATTGCATCAGGCAATCGGCGGCAAGGGGGTGCGTTACGACGCGCGCAAGTTCAATTGGATCGGTACGACGGGCATCAGCAATCTGCTGATCGGCGTATGGCATACGGCCGGGATTAAGTCGTTCTCGGACGTTTTGAGTCGCGAGGTCGTTATGGGTGCGACCGGCTCCGGCTCCGGCAACTATATCTATCCCTATGCCTTGAACGAATTGCTTGGCGCCAAATTCAAGATCGTGTCCGGCTATCGAAGTGCGGGCGAGATAGATCTGGCGATGACGCGTGGCGAGGTCCAGGGAGTCGCCGGCATCAGCTATTCGGGATGGTTGCGGCAGCATCCGGATTGGTTCTCGAAGAAATTGTTGGTGCCGATAGCACAGGTCGGCGGCAAGCGTGATGCGGATTTTCCCGACGTGCCGCTGATGAAGGAATTGGCGACCGACCCCGACCAGCGAGAGATTTTGTCGGTTCTCTCGAGCCCCGTCGAGCTGGGCCGGCCGTTCTTCGCACCGCCCGAAGTGCCGCAGGATCGCGTCGTCGCACTTCGCAAGGCTTTTATGGCGACGATGAAGGACCCCGCGTTCATCGCTGAAGCCAAGCAACAGGGTCTTGATCTCAGTCCCGACTCGGGAGAGCGGCTAACCGAGCTCGTGGCGGCGACGTTCAAGACCAGACCGGATCTGCTGTCAAAGGTCAGCGCGCTCATGGGAGGGACCCTGCCACAATCTGGCGGGAGCAGGACGAAGCCGAAAAACTGACGGAGGGGGTGAGCTGCTGTGACCGCCAGTGTAGGCAAAGCTGGAATGGAACGAACTGGGAAGCCGATCGAAACGCCCGTGTTGATCGTCGGGGCAGGACCGGTCGGCCTGGCACTCGCCTGCGACCTCGGCATGCGCGGTGTGCCGTGTCTTCTGATCGAGCAGGGCGATGGCACGATCGACCATCCTAAAGCTTCCGCGATCAATGCCCGCTCGATGGAGTTGATGCGGCGCTGGTCTATCGCGGATGCTGTGCGGGAGGCCTCCACGCCCGATGGTTTTCCGCATACAGCACTTTACTGCACCAGTCTCAAGGGGTTCGAGATCGCCCGGATCGAGCGCCCGCATCACGGTGGGCGTGGGCCGACCATGACGAGTCCGGAACGGGCACAGCGTTGCAACCAGTTGTTTCTCGATCCGATACTGGCGGCGCGCGCGCGAAGTTTCGAGTGTGTCGACGTCCGTTACGGATGGCGGCTGGAAAGCTTTGTACAAGACGATAGCGGCGTTACCGCAGTCGTGCAGGACCTCAACAAACACGAGACGCACACCGTTCGCCCGACCCGGCTGATCGACTGCTCCGGTGGTGGAAGTATCGTGCGGCGATCGCTCGGCATCGCAATGTCAGGCTCAGACCACGTTGGTTATCACACGACCATATTGGTGCGTGCGCCGGAGCTTTGGCGGCATCACGACAAGGGCAGGGCCGCACTGATCTCGTTCGTCGATGCGCGCGGTATCTGGCGCAATCTGATCCTGCTCGATTCAGGCTCTCTCTATCGCTTGGGGTTGAGGGGCAAAGAGTTCTATGACAATCCGGAGGCTGTCGATGCAAGCGCCATGTTTCGCGGCGTGGTCGGCGGAGATGCGCCGCACGAGATCGTCTCCGTCAGACGATGGACAGCGCGCAATGTCGTGGCCGACGCGTATCAAGTCGGCAGGGTTCATCTAGCCGGCGATGCAGCGCATCTGAACCATCCTGCGAGCGGGATCGGGCTCAATACCGGATTGGGCGACGCAGCGGACCTTGGCTGGAAACTCGCCGCCGAATACAACGGCTGGGCGGGTGAACACCTTGTCGAGAGCTACGAGGCGGAGCGGCGGCCGGTCGGTTTGCGCAATGTGGGCAACGCGGACGCAACTCACGCGGACGACAGGACTCGATCTTCACATCCCTCCATTGCGGAGGACAGCGCAGAAGGTGTACGCGCCCGCGAGGAAATGGGTCGCGCGATCATGTCGCGCCAGAAAGAACGCGTCATCACGGACGGACTCGCGCTCGGCTACAGGTACGTCTCCCCCCAAATTGCACAGGAGGAGGACACCCCGCCGCAACAGGACGTCTCGACGTACCGGTCATCGACCTATCCTGGCGCACGCGCGCCGCACGCTTTCCTGTCGGACGGACGCTCGACCCTCGACCTGTTCGGGACAGGTTACGTGCTTATGAACTTCAGCGCCGCAAGTGCCGCGCCCTTCACCCAGGCATTCGAAGCAAAGTGCGTACCGTTTAAGGTGGCCGACATTGACGACCCCGCGATCGCGACACTTTACGAGCGCCAGTTGGTCCTCGTTCGACCGGACGGTCATGTCGCTTGGAGAGGAAACGAACTTCCAGCCGATCCATCAGTGATCGTGGATATGGTGCGCGGCGCCTGAGCAATTTTCCTGGCGACTGCTTGCCCGATAATCGCGGAGTACGTTGCCCGCTGCTCCGCTTCTGCGTTGCCGTCACGCAACATGGCTCCCCGAATTTGTACCGCCTTCAGCACCCAGCCGATGATCGCAATGTGTAACGTCTCCCCCGGGCAATGGACTGGAATCCCGCCATAAACAATACTTTTTTGGTATAGTTTATGTCTCCCTCTCGTCCGCTGCTCCTTGGATCGGGTCTAAATCATTGCTGTTGCCAGAGATTTTGGGTCGGGCTACCAGATCATAAGTGCTCCAGCCGTTGTTGGGCAGGGGTTGCAGCCGGTTCAGGATCCAAGGTGTACGTCGTTGTCATGGGATCTCCACAAGCTGTTCCAGCAGCATGCGAAGGAGATTGCGCGCGCACTCCGTCGGCGTGGGTTCAGTGAAGACACCGCCGCCGACCTCACGCAGGATGCCTTTGTCCGGCTGCTGACGCTATCGTCGGAGGAGGGTGCCGCACCGGCCAATCAGCGCGCTTATCTGCATCGCATCTCCTACAATCTCGGTATCGACTACCGGCGTCGGGAAGCGCTCTTGCAGCGCGTCGAGCTGACCGACGAGGCATTCGGGCGCATCGCCGACCCGGCGCCCTCCGCGGAAGTCGTCGTGTACAACAAGCAGCGCCTGGCGGCGACACGGGCGGCGATCCGTGAGTTGCCCGAGCGTACGCGCACAGCATTCGAGCTGCACAGGCTCGACGGGCTGACTATCACCGAGGTGGCCGAAAGGCTGGATCTCTCGACGACGCGGACCTGGACGCTCATTCGCGATGCCTATAGGCATATCAAGCGGCGGCTCCGCGACCTTTGAGCCCGGTGCATCCGGAAGGGAAAATTCGGCTCTCCTGTTCGTTCTAGAACGTGTAGGCAGCGTCTGTGCCGTCCCAGACGGCTAGCCCAGACGGCTGGAATGCCCTGGCGAGAGGGAACGAATGCCCGAAACCGCGCCCGATGAGGATCGGCTGTTCGAGGAGGCCACGGACCTCATCATCCGCCTCCAAAACGATCCCGAGAACGCTATATCGCTGCAGATGGTGCAGGAGTGGCGCGCGCGAAGCCCCTTGCACGAGCAGGTCTGGGCCGAGGTCGCCGAGATTCACGGCATGGCCGGCAAGGTGCTCAAGGATCAGCGGTCAGCCGATCGCCGTACCAGGCTGGGGCTGACCCGACGCAATCTCGTGATTGGTGCTGGGCTGGGAATCGGCGCCTATGCAGCCGGCAGGCTCGTCATCCCGGAACTGGTGATCGCCGCGCGTGCCGACCACCTCACGCGCACCGCCGAGATCCGTCCCGTCGCTCTTGCGGATGGCACCATGGCCACGCTGGGACCCGATAGCGCTCTCGCCCTTTCCTATTCGGGCACAGAGCGTCGCGTCGAGTTGCTGACCGGCATGTGCTACTTCGAGGTATCGAAGGACCGGCGGCCGTTCCGGGTCGCAAGCGACGCCATGGTCGCGACGGCCCTGGGGACGGCGTTCGACGTCAGCAGCGATGCCGGCTACCTCACCGTGTCGGTCAATGAAGGCCAGGTGGACCTGCATCTGCCGGGGACATCCCCAGCCGCCGGCGAGAAGATCGATGCGGGCAACTGGCTCACCGTCGGCACGGCCGCCTCCACCGTCGAGCGCGGGACGCGTGATCCGGGCCAGGTCGCGTCCTGGCGTCACGGGCTGATCGTGGCCGAGCGCGAGACCGTCTCTGCCGTGGTCGCCAGGATTGCCCGCTGGCAGACCGGCCGAACCATGCTGATCGACGGCGCCTTGGGCGCCCGCCGCGTCAACGGCGTCTACGACACCAGGCACCCTGTCTCTGCCCTTGAAGCCGTAGTGCATCCGTTCGGCGGCAAGGTCCGCCAGATCTCCGCCTACGTGACAGTCGTGTCGTCGTTCTGAAGTCACGCAAGAAAAAAAGAGAAAATTCCCTCGCCCCGTTCGTTTCACCAGTCAGGACGGCGCACCGCCGATTGAGCGTGCTGCGTTGTGGGAAGCAGGAACGGAGTGCTGCGTGATGGTATTGCGTTGTGGGGGAAGCGGGCTCCGATGCCTTGCTCCTAAGGCTTTGGCGACGGCCTTGATGCTCTCGACGGCGGTTGGAACAGGGATCGTGGGATGGGCTCCAGCCGGTCTCGCGCAAACCGCAGCACAGAAGAGTTTCACGATTCCTCCCGGGCCGCTCTCGCAGGCGCTTGCAACATTTGGCCGGCAATCCGGACTTCAGATTACCTATCCCTCGGAGCTTACCACCGGCAAGCAATCGCCTGGATTTAGCGGCACCGCAACGCCGCAGCAGGCGCTTTCACGCATCCTGGGCGGATCGGGACTTACATACGGCTTTGCCAGTGCGACGACAGTGGCGATTTCCGGTTCCGGCGGCACCGGCGCGGCCACCGTCGATGGCGCGATCGCGCTCGACACGATCGATGTTTCGAGGGGTGGAAGCGCATCGGCCGCTGCAGATTTGCCATATCGGACGCCTGGATCGTCAGCCTATATCTCGCGTGAACAGATCGATCGTGTGCCGCCGATTTCTCCTGGCGACTTGTTCATCAACACGCCCGGCGTCATCAATGCCGGCAATCGGGTCGGCACGTCCATCAATCCAAATATCCGCGGTCTGCAAGGCATGGGGCGCGTCGTGACGACGGTCGACGGTGCGCGCCAGACGTCGACCTCCTATCGCGGCTACATCGGCAATCGTGATGAGACCTACATCGATCCCGACATGATTGGCGGCATCGATATATCAAAAGGACCAAGCGCAGGCGGCGGCGCCGGGGGCATCGGCGGAACTGTCGGTATCCGCACGCTGCAAGCCGGCGACATCGTCAAAAATGGGCAGACCACCGGCGCACGCGTGCGGACGACATTCGGCAGCAATACATCGTCACCGCCGGACATGGGCACGACAGACGGCGCCAATCGCCCGCGTTTCCTCGGCGATACCTGGGCAGGCAGTGTCGCGATGGCGACGATCAAGGACAACTATGAGGGGGTTGTCGCCTACACCAGGCGCAAGTCGGGCAACTATTTCACCGGTAAAAGAGTGCCGGACGGGATCGTGTTCCCGCCGGGAATAGACGTGGATGGCAATGGGTTTGTCAGCACGTCACCCACCAGCCCGGACATTCCGCCCAATACGCCCATTCATGCCGGTGCGGAAGCCTTCAATACGTCCGAAGATACGCAGTCCGTGTTGCTGAAAGGCAAGATGAAATGGGGTGACGGCCAGTCATTGCAGCTCGGCTACATGCTCTACGATAGCCGGCACGGCGAACTCGACGAGCTGTTCATCGCCCCTCGGAATGACAACAAGCAGTTGGCGCTGACGACCACGCATGTCGACACCTATACCGCCAAGTACCGCTGGAATCCGGCCAATAGTCCGTGGATCAATATGCGCGGCGATCTATGGCTCACCGACCTCGACGTAGATCGTGGCTCCAACGGACTGGACGCGCGCGATCACCGCATGCGCACACTCGGAGGCGACTTCAGCAATACGTCTGTTCTGAATACTGCGTTGGGCGAAGTGACCTGGAAGAACGGACTGGGGCTCATTCGCGAGCATGCGAGCGCGCAGCAGTTCGCCGATAGCACGACCGGCGGCGGCGGATGGAACACGTTCGGTCCATCCGGCGTGCGGCTCATGGCAAGCGCGTATACCTCCGCCAGCCTGAAGGCAACGGACTGGCTGACGCTGCAAGGCGGGCTGCGGTATGACCGCTACAATACGGAGGGAGAAGGATATCTGGCCCAATTCCCCGAACGATCCGGCGGGCGCGCCAGCCCGGATGCCGCCGTCATCGTGACGCCGGTGGAGGGCGTGCAGCTCTTCGCAAAATATGCGGAGGGCTATCGTCCGCCGAGTTTACGCGAATCCCATTGGAAGTATCAGGGTCTTTTGACCAACAATCCCGACCTCGATCCGGAGATCTCCAAGAACATCGAGATCGGTCTCAACATTCTGCGCGACGGCGTGCTGACGAACAACGATCAGTTCCGCTTCAAGGCCAGCTATTTTCGCAACCGTTACGACGACTATATCGTGCGCGGCCTTGTTCCCGGCGGAAATCCGAATGCGGGACAGAGCGTCTACCATTGGAACAACATCGATCACGCGAATTACGAGGGCATCGAGCTTTCCGCCTCGTATGACGCGCGCAAATGGTTCGTGGAAGGTGTGTTCAACAAATACTTTACGGTCGAGTATTGCCCGGCGGGCGTACCCTGCTTAACGCCTGCGA
The DNA here is from genome assembly GCA_050186055.1 of Hyphomicrobiaceae bacterium. GTDB lineage: Bacteria > Pseudomonadota > Alphaproteobacteria > Rhizobiales > Hyphomicrobiaceae > CAMDPA01. Next base: position 10,015 of record JBFWYV010000166.1, read on the forward strand.
TGGGTGGCTTTGGAGGTTCAAGCGATCCGCTGAGAAACGACTATACTACCAACTACATCCCACCTGAGTACTCGGGCAGCGTGACCGCGGGCGTGCGCCTGTTCGATGAGATGCTGACGTTGGGCGGACGCATGCACTTCGCGTCCGTTCGTTTCGGAAGTTCGTGGAGCGACGCTATCGGCAGGTTGGGCCAGGTCGGCAACCAGTTCACATGGCCGCGCTACACCGTTTTCGATGTGTTCGGCAGTTACAAACTGTCCGAGGATGCAACGCTCAACTGGAGCGTCGAGAACATCACGGACGAGTACTACTATGGTGCCCTGTCTACCGTCGGGATTCCGTCACCCGGGCGCACGGCTCGCGTGTCACTCACGCGCACGCTAGACGGCGACATGCTTCCAAGCGTGCCTGATCTGACGCTCGGCCGTGCCTCGGAAGGGGCGCCAGGCAGCAACTGGACGGGCCTCTATTTCGGTGCGCACGTCGGCTATGGACTTGCGTCCATCAGTGGAACCACGACGGCGGGGGACGGCACGGCCGGTGGTATCCCCGGCACGGAATCCGCCGATGTCGAGGGCAAGGACCCGTTGAGGGGCGGCCAAATCGGCCTGAATTATCAGTTTGGCAACGGGATCGTCGTTGGTCTCGAGGGCGATTTCTCCTGGATGACATCCGCTGAGAACCGGAAGGCGGTCGCTACCGAAGGCACGCTGGGTCAGCGCGATTGGCTCCAGGCTGAGACCGACTACGAGTTCGATTGGATGGCGACTGTGCGGGGGCGTATCGGATATTCCTTCGATCGCTGGCTGGTCTACGGCACTGCGGGCCTTGCCTTCCTGAAGGAAGAGCAGACTCGCACGCAGTTTCGATCGAACCCCGGATCAGCCTCGTCGCCGTATGGTACCGCGACCCAAGAATTCT
>JBFWYV010000167.1:0-10921 GCA_050186055.1 Hyphomicrobiaceae bacterium
GACCTTTGCGACCATGCCGCCATCCTCGTTGCCGATGCGCTGGCTCAGCCAATTCGCGATACGGAAGATCTCAGGAGGCGTCGCCACGACAAGGCAATGGCAGCAATGGTTGCAGCCCTTGGCGCATGCGATGTTCAAAGGCTTTGTCTGGACCGCAAGCGTGCGGTCCAGGATGGCCTCCGCCGCCTCAGCCATCGCGGCGGCGGGCCTTGGATTGGCCGGATCGGCGATCGTCTCGCGCAGACACAGGGCGATTGCGAGCCCGTCCTCGTCGGAGAGAGGGACCGGCAGACCGCGCTGCAGAGCCTTGCGTCCGCGCTGGGCAAGATCGCGCCTGACCTTGCGGCGTTGCTGGCGGGAAAGAGCGGGACCAGGCATAGGCGCGACAACCGTTGCAGAACGAGCAGCCCTCGCCGCCACGGCGCCAGCTTACGGGAAAACCGTCACCCGCAACAGCTCTTGGGCGGTTCTGGTTGGGCTTGCGACATCCCTGCGGGGAGCCGGCTGCAAGCGCCGTTCCGGAACGCACTCCGGTTGTAGTGCCCAGCAGCGCCCATTTCCTCAACCGTCACGGCCACGGAGGTGGCCGCCTACGACAAGCCACCGCTTGCTCGCTGCCCGCGGTGAGCCACGTGGATGGCCGCCGTGCTCCGGGCCGACGTTGTCACATCGTCCCGGCGCGGCCATGACGTTCTGATGGGTGCCTAGGCGTCGGCGGATTCGCGCCTGCGCTCCTGCTTCTTGCGCTCATTGGGGTCGAGCCAGCGCTTGCGCAGCCGGATCGATTGCGGCGTGACCTCGACCAGCTCGTCGTCCTCGATATAGGACATCGCCCGCTCCAGCGTCATGCGCATGGGCGGTGTCAGGATCAGCGCCTCGTCCTTGCCGGCGGCGCGCACGTTGGTCAGCTTCTTGCCCTGGATCACGTTGACGATGAGATCGTTGTCGCGCGAATGCTGCCCGACGATCATGCCCTCGTAGACCTTGGTCTGCGGGTCGATCATCAAGGCGCCGCGGTCCTGCAGGTAATAGAGCGAGTAGGCGGTGGCCTCGCCCATGCCGTTGGAGATCAGCACGCCGTTGCGGCGGCCGGCGAGTTCGCCTTTGTAGGGGGCATAGCCGTGGAACAGGCGGTTCATGACGCCGGTGCCGCGGGTGTCGGTCAGCATCTCGCCCTGGTAGCCGATCAGGCCGCGGGTCGGCACCCGGAACACCAGGCGCTGCCGTCCGCCGCCGGAAGGACGCATCTCGACCATCTCGCCCTTGCGCTCGGCGAGACCCTGCACGACCACACCGGAAAATCCCTCGTCGACATCGACGATGACCTCCTCGATCGGCTCCAGCTTCTGTCCGGTAGCCTCGTCGGTCCGCAGAACGACGCGCGGGCGCGACACGGTCAGCTCGAAGCCCTCGCGGCGCATGGTCTCGATCAGGATGCCAAGCTGCAATTCACCGCGTCCGGCGACGTCATAGCTGTCGCTGTCCGGATTGTCCGTGATGCGGATTGCGATGTTGCGCTCCGCCTCTTTCGTCAGGCGGTCGCGGATGACGCGGCTTTGCACCTTGTCGCCTTCCCGGCCGGCGAACGGACCATCGTTGATGCGGAACGTCATCGACAGCGTCGGCGGGTCGACGGGCTGGGCGAGGATCGGCTTCTCGACACTGGGATCGCACAGCGTGTCGGCGACGGTGGCCTCGCTGATGCCTGCCACCGCCACGATGTCACCGGCCTCGGCGACGTCGATCGCGGTGCGCTCCAGGCCGCGGAAGGCCAGCACCTTGGTGATGCGCGTGTTCTCGATCGGCAGGCCGTCGCGGCGCATGGCCTTGATCGCCTGATTGGGCCGCAGCGAGCCCGAGCGGATGCGGCCGGTCAGGATACGGCCCAGGTAGGGATCGGCTTCCAGCGTCGTGGCCAGCATGCGGAACGGGCCGGGCTCGATCGACGGCGCCGGCACGTGGCGCAGAACGAGATCGAACATCGGCGCCAGGTCGGTCTTCGGCCCTTCCGGGCTCTCCGCCATCCAGCCGTCGCGGCCGGACCCGTACAGGATCGGGAAATCGAGCTGCTCGTCGGTGGCGTCGAGATTGGCGAACAGGTCGAAAATCTCGTTCAGCACCTCGTCGTGGCGCTGGTCGGGACGGTCGATCTTGTTGATGGCCACGATTGGCCGCAGGCCCTGCTTCAGCGCCTTGGAAACGACGAACTTGGTTTGCGGCAGCGGGCCTTCGGAGGCATCCACAAGGACGATCGCGCCGTCCACCATATTGAGGATGCGCTCCACCTCGCCGCCGAAGTCGGCGTGGCCTGGCGTATCGACGATATTGATGCGGGTGCCGTTCCAGACCACGGAGGTGCACTTGGCGAGGATGGTGATCCCGCGCTCGCGCTCCAGGTCGTTGGAATCCATCGCCTGGGCTTCAACCTTCTGGTTGTCCCGAAAGGCTCCGGACTGCTTGAGCAGCCCGTCCACGAGCGTCGTCTTGCCGTGATCGACGTGGGCGATGATTGCGATATTGCGCAGCTCCATGTGGGCTCGCTTTGATCCTGGTCCGGGGTTTCTGGGTGAATTTGTGCGCCCGACTAGCACGAATGCCGCGCGCCTGCCAGTCGCGCGATGCCTGCGGCCGGTTTGTCGCTCTTTATGTAGGCGCCCGATTGCGCATCGACGAAGCGCCGCAGGCAGAAAGGATCAGGACCGCCTGTTGTCATCGATCGTGTCCTCGTACTATGGGTTCGCCCGCGCCGCTCTACCTTATACCGGAGGATTGATGCACATCGCCGTCTCCACGCAAGGGCTCGTCATGCTGGGCCTGGCGCTGATCGCTGCCGGGTTCGTGATGGGCTTCCTCGCCGGCCTGTTCGGCATCGGCGGCGGCGCGATCCTGGTCCCTGCCCTTTATGAGGCATTCGGCGCAATCGGGGTCGATCGCTCCATCATCATGCATCTTTGTCTCGGCACGGCGCTTGCCGTAATGATTCCGACGACGATCACATCGTTCCGGGGCCATGCCGCCAAAGGCGCGGTCGACGTTTCGTTTCTCAAGCGCGTCGGTCCCTGGATCGTCGGCGGCGTTTTGATCGGCGCCGTGATCGCACGGTTCGTGGACAGCCTGACACTGCAATGGACCTGGGCGTTCCTCGGCGGCGGTCTCGCATTGAAGATGGCGCTTGGCCGCGACGACTGGCGGATTGCCGAGACGCTGCCGGAGCACTCGTTCGTGCCGGAGATCGTCTCTCTCTTCATCGGCCTGATCTCGACGCTGATGAGCGTCGGCGGAGCCTCCTTCATGATCACGTTCCTGTCGCTTTACGGCTGGCAGATCCTGCCGTCCGTTGCGACGTCGTCGGGTCTGGGGCCGCTGATCGCAATCCCGGGAACGCTCGGGTTCATGTGGGCGGGTTGGGGCACATCCGGCCTGCCCGCACTGTCCATCGGTTACGTCAGCCTCATCGGTGCGGCGCTCGTCATCCCGGCCAGCGTGGTTGCCGCACCCGTCGGCGTGCGCCTCGCGCATGGCATGCCGAAACGCAAGCTCGAGCTCGCCTTTGCCCTGTTCCTGGCGATCATGTCGGCCCGCTTCTTCTGGAGCGCGGTGACCGGCGGCTGAACGCGGCACGTTACGCGAGCCCGGATACGGCCGGCGCGTGTGTGGACAGATCCGGCCGGGCTGGGTCCAGATGGCTGGTGCCGGTGGCAGGTTGCGGTATGGTGCCTGCGAGCGGCCGATTCCGTTGCGATGGGCGCGACGGCGGATCCGCCCCGAGCGAGGGTGCTTGAACGCGATTGCATCACAGGCTGCAGCGGCACTTCCGGCTCGCTCCGGCTGGCCGGCCGGGGTTACACCGACGGCCGAGTACGAGGCTGCGATCGACTTCGTCCGCTCCGGCGCGGGCAATCTCTTCATCACCGGGCGCGCCGGTACCGGCAAATCGACCTTGCTGCGATGCCTGGCCGACGACCTCGCCGAGGATGCCGTCGTCGTCGCGCCGACGGGATTGGCTGCGGTCAACGTCGGCGGCCAGACGATCCATTCCTTCTTCGGATTGCCGCCCAGGCTGCTGCGCGCCGACGACATCCGCCGCAGCCGCAACGGCCGGGTCATGCGCCGCCTGCGGTTCCTGATCATCGACGAGGTGTCGATGGTTCGATCCGACCTGATGTGGGCGATCGATCATTCGCTTCGCGTCAATCGCGGCCGGCCGCGCGAACCGTTCGGCGGCGTGCGGCTGCTGCTGTTCGGGGACCTGCATCAGCTTCCGCCGGTGGTGCAGGAACCGGAGGTGGCGCAGCACCTCGAAAGCGAGCACGGCGGTCCGTTTTTCTTCGGCGTCTCGGCATTGCGCGACGGCGCCGGAACCATGCTGCTGGAGCTGAACGAGGTGTTTCGCCAGAGCGACGAACGCCTGATCTCCATTCTCAACAGCATCCGCGAAGGCGAGGTGTCGGCGGACGATCTGACGGCGTTGAACGAGCGCGTCAATCCGGTCCGTACGCTGCAGGAGGGCGAGCCGTTCGTCATCCTGACGCCGACCAATGCCGCAGCCAGCCGTATCAATCGCGCTTATCTCGATGCGCTCCCGGGGGCGACGCAGTCCTTCGAGGCCAGCATCGCAGGCGAGTTCTCCGCCAATGCTCAGCCCACGGACCAGACCCTGCTGCTCAAGCCCGGCGCCAAGGTCATCATACTGCGCAACGATCCCGACAGGCGGTGGGTCAACGGCTCGATCGCGCGCATCTCCAGGCTCACCGACAAGCGCGTGTGGATCGAGATCGACGGTCGCGACTGCGAGGTCGAGCCGGCGGCGTGGGAAAGCCGGCGCTACGATTTCGACCAGACCGCGGGCAAGATCGTGGAGACGGTGGCAGGCTCCTTCAAGCAGTTCCCGATGCGGCTGGCCTGGGCCCTCACCATCCACAAAAGCCAGGGGCTGACGCTCGACAAGGTGTATCTGGACCTGGGGCGCGGGACGTTTGCGCACGGGCAAGCGTACGTCGCTCTTTCGCGCTGCCGAACGATCGAGGGGTTGGCGCTGGCGAGGCCGCTGCGTCCGTCAGACGTTCTCTTCGATCGGACTGCGACTGAATATCGCAGAATTTTCGATCGGTTGAACTGATATTGCTGCAATACATGACGTAATGCTTGGTTTTTGAGCATTTTCAACCGTCAATGTTGCAGTGCAATATTTGCCATGAAGCCGATTGTTGTGCCGTGCCATGTATCGCATTGCGTCAATCTTGTTGCACTGCACAACAAATTGGCCTATATGAAAACTGCTTCAGCCGAACATCTGAGGCGAGTTGCATTTCAGTTTCCGGAAGGGCGGTCGAAGACCGGATCAGTCGATGGCAGCAACCAAACGTGGATCCGGGTCGGCGAAGACGTCCGCAAAGTCCGCCTCTGGCAAAGCCGTTCCCAAAAAGCGCAAAACGACAACAAAGGCCGCCGCAGCGGCCACTCAACCTGTCACGAGGAGCAAGATGATGAACGAGCAATTCGCGCGCCAGGCGCAAGATATGTTCAGGGTCGCGCAGGACGCCAAGATCCCCGAGAATTTCCAGGCCTTCGCCGAGGACAGCGTGGCGAAGACGCGTGAGGCCTATCAACGGATGAATTCAGCGGCCAAGGACAGCGCCAAGGTGGTCGAGGAAGTCGTGCTGGCAGCGCAGGCCGGCGCCAAGACGCTGGGCGAGAAGGTGTTCCAGAACACGGCCGCCAACACGGAAGCCGCATTCGATGCCGCCAAGGCGATGGCACGGGCGCGAACCCTGCCGGAGGCTGCCCGCCTCCAGGCCGACTACATGCAGCAGCAATTTGCCGTCGCTGGCGAGCAGACCCGCGAGTTCTTCGAGCTTTCCACCAAGGTTGCCCGTGAGACGCTGGAGAGCATGAACGCGGCTGCGGCCAAGTCATTCGATCAGTTCAAGCGGTAATCGCCTGCCGGCCTGACAATTAGGTCGGCCCAGTTCCTGTTCCTGTGACGTGAGAGACCGGGTTATTCACGATCCGGTCTCTTTTTTCTTTTTTCCAATTCAAAACTACGGTCCGGCAGTGGAAATCACTGTGTTCCGGCGCGGAACAACCGGTCACCTTTCATGAGCTTTTTGCTGTACTGCATCGATGGCCGCGCTAGGATGGGCGCATGCTTGGTTCGAGTTCACATATCGTCGTGCGTAGCGGCAAGCCGACCGACGGCGGCAAGCTGTCGGAGATCTTCCGCGAAAGCTGGAGGCTCGCCTATCGCGGCATCATTCCTCAGGCCCATCTGGAGCAAATGATCAGCCGTCGCACTGCCCGCTGGTGGACGAACACCATGCGGTCGCGCGAGAGCGTCAAGGTGCTGACGGTTACGGGCGAGGTGGTGGGCTATTCCACCTATGGGCTCTCCCGCACGCGCGGACGTGTCGGCAAGGCCGAAGGTGAAATTTACGAACTCTACCTCTCGCCGCTGCATCAGGGCATGGGGCTGGGCGAGCATCTGTTCGAGGGCACGCGGCACACGCTGGAAATGCGCGGCCTCGGCGGCCTGATCGTCTGGGCACTGACGGACAATCAGAGTGCTGTCGACTTCTACTGGCGGCGCGGCGGGCGTCCCATCATCGAGACGACCGAACTCATTGGCGGCGCACGCCTCAAGAAGATTGCATTCGAGTGGACTTGAGCCGCTACGGCACGCCTCATTTCAGCATCGTCTCATTCAGCATCGCCCTCTCTCAGTCGGGCCAGATCGCCGTATCGGCAGGCGCACCGATGCGCTCGACGACGGCAGGGCAGGTTCGTTGCCGCGCCTCCGCGTCGGCCCAATTGCGCGCGAGCGCCATCGGATTGTCGGTCGCCGAAGCGTCGATGACGGCGAGACGGCAGGACCGGCTTGCATCCACCTTGGTGATGACCAGCACCTCGCGCGTATGCTCGCCGCGCCTGGCGTGATAGCGCACGATGGTCGCGAACGGTACCTCGCCGCCGTCGAAGCGGTGCTCGATCCGCCATTCGATCGTAGGGCGTGTCTTGCCGTCGAATATCGTATTCCTCTCGGCCAGGCTTTGCGTGACCGATCGGCGTCCGGCCGGCTTGCTGCCAAAGCTCAGGGTATGGCGGCCGTCACGCTCCGTAAGCAGGACGGGGAAGCCCTTGAGCCCCGGACAGAGCCATGCTTTCGAACCCGGCCCGGCAGCGACCGTCCGGCACTCGGAAAGATCGATCGTCGTCAACTGACTCCTCAATGGATTCGCGAACGCGCGCTGGGACAGCACGAGCGTGATCGCAACAACCAGAACGGATGTTGCCCGCATTCGAGCCCTCCTCCATCTGCCCTTTCGGCTGCCCATTGTTCGAATTCGACGGCAGCGATCAATAGCCCGGTTGCGTGCCTGCAGTTTGACGCGCACCATCGCGGTTCCGGCGCCAGCCCCCAAACGGAGCGAACCCATGCGAATAGAAGCCATCCCGACCGGCGTCAGGCCGCCCGACGACATCAACGTCGTCGTGGAGGTTCCGATTGGCGGCGAACCGGTGAAGTACGAGATGGACAAGGACTCCGGCACCTTGTTCGTCGATCGGATGCTTTATACCGCGATGCGCTATCCGGGGAACTATGGGTTCGTGCCGAAGACGCTGTCGGAGGATGGCGATCCCATCGACGTGCTGATCGCCAATCAGCGCCCGTTGATCCCCGGCTGCGTCATCAACTGCCGCCCGGTCGGCGTGCTGCGGATGCTGGACGAGAAAGGCGGCGACGAGAAGCTGATCGCCGTCCCGTCCGAGCGGGTGACTGCACGCTACGACAGGGTCCGCAGCTATCGCGATCTGCCGGATATCGTGGTCGGCCAGATCTCGCATTTCTTCGAGCATTACAAAGACCTCGAGCCGGGCAAATGGGTCAAGCTCGATGGTTTCGGCGATGACGCCGAAGCCCGCCGCATGATCGAGGAGGCGATCGCGAGAGCCGCCGCCCGGAGTTCATGAGCAGGAATTCATGAGCAAGAGTTCATGACAGCCGCGTCCGACCCGGGTTTGCTTTTGCCGGGGCGAGCGGCAATATGCCCCCGACTCACGGGCGGAACCGGTTCTGAGGATCTGAAGCAATGGCCGACTATCGCATCGCAGTCATGGGCGCGGCTGGCCGCATGGGGCGGGAGCTTGCCCGCGCCGTCGCCGCCAACGGCAACTGCACGCTGGCGGGCGGCATCGAGGCGCCCGGCTCGGAGGCCGTGGGCCAGGACATCGGGGAGCTTGCCGGCATCGGCAGCATCGGGGTGAAGGTGACGGACGATCCGCTGGCCCTGATCGCCACGGTCGATGCGATCCTCGATTTCACCGTGCCGGCCGCGACCATCGAATTCGCCGGGCTCGCCGCCAATGCACGCATTGTCCATGTGATCGGGACCACCGGGCTTACCGAAGAGCACGAGAAGGCAATCAAGGCCGCTGCCAGGCATGCCACCATCGTCAAGGCCGGGAACATGAGCCTCGGCGTCAATCTTCTGGTGGCGATCACGCGCAAAGTGGCCGAGGCACTGGACGCGGACTTCGACATCGAGATCGTCGAAATGCATCACCGCCACAAGATCGATGCGCCATCCGGCACCGCCCTGATGCTGGGTCAGGCGGCGGCGGCCGGGCGCAGCATCGATCTGGCAGGACACTCGGTGCGCGGCCGCGACGGCATCACAGGCGAGAGACCCCGCGGCGACATCGGGTTCGCGGCGCTGCGCGGCGGCAGCGTGATCGGCGACCATACGGTGGTGTTTGCAGGTCCGGGTGAACGGATCGAAATCTCGCATCTGGCCGGCGACCGCGGCATTTTCGCAAACGGCGCCGTCAAGGCGGCGCTGTGGGCGCGCGGCAAGGCGCCTGGGCTCTACTCGATGTCCGACGTTCTCGGGATCTGACCCGTCCATCGTTGCCGGAAAAAACAAGGCGGGCCGGACTTGTGCGGAATCCGGCCCGTCTTTCGGGGATCTCGCGGAGACAACGCACTCCACGGATTGACGCAACACATCGAGAACGCAAAGCACTGGCGATACCCCGAGCACCCAGGGACCTACGCGGGGACATAAGACCCATCGGTGCACTTGGGACCACAACGGCCTTGCGGTCAGATTCTTCCCGCGTGTCCGATTCGGTCTGTGGATAACTTTTTCAGGTGCGGCGGCGGTGAGGCAGTTCGAACGGCAGGAACTCGACACCGGATTGTTGTACCGCCTGCGGATAAAGCTTCATCAGCTCCATGACGGGCAGGGGCATTCCAACTTTGACCGGAAGGCCCAGCTCGCGGGCCTCCGTGGCAGTCAGCGCGTAGTCGTGCGTCCAGTAGCCGCCGGCCAGCTTTTCAGCCAGCGCCTCGGCTGCGGCCTGCTCCATCCGCGGCGTCATGATCTCCACGGCGCCGCGCTTGACCTGGGCCAGCGCCTTCTCGCTGACGTCCGCCAGCACCAGCGTCAGGTCGAAAACCTGGCCCACGGGCTTCATGTCCCGGGCTCTGACGATGCTCGCGGCCGGCAAGCCGGCGATCTGCGGATCGATCGGTCCGAGCACGGAGAATTCGCCGAGCACGATCTCATCGGCGGCAAGCGCGATCAGCGTGCCCCCCGACATCGCGTAGACGGGCACGTAGACGGTGACCTTGCCCGGATGCGCTTCCACGGCCCGTGCGATCTGCATGGCGGCGAGCACCAAACCGCCGGGCGTGTTCAGAACCAGGTCGATCGGCACGTTCGGCGGCGTTTCCTTGATGGCCGCGATGATGGTCTGCGCATCCTCCAGATCGATGTGGCGGGAGACGGAGAAGCCGAACAGGCTGCGCCGCTCCTGGCGGTGGATCATGGTGATGACGCGGGTCCCGTGCGCCTTTTCGATGGCGCGAATGGCCGAGGCGCGCTGCATCGCAAACCAGCGCCCGGTAAGGAGCGGCTGCAGCGCCATGGCCAGAATCAGTATCCAGAACAGCCAGGAAAAATCGAACGACATCGGTTGTCCTCAGGGCGTGCGCCACCCTAATCGATGAGGCTGCGGCCGGTCATTTCTCCGGGCTGGGACAGTCCCATCAGCGCCAGCAGCGTCGGTGCAAGATCACTCAGTCGGCCATTATGGATCGACTTTGCCGTGCCGCCCAGCAGAATGACGGGAACAGGGTTGGTTGTATGCGCGGTATGCGGACCACCGGTTTCGGGATCACGCATGGTCTCGCAGTTGCCGTGGTCCGCCGTGACGAGGAGCGCGCCGCCCGCCGTCCCGATCGCCTCGGCGATGCGCCCCAGCCCCGCATCCACCGTTTCGACAGCCTTGATGGCGGCGGGAAGACTGCCGGTGTGGCCGACCATGTCGGGATTGGCATAGTTCAGCACGATCAGGTCGTACTTGCCCGACAGGATGGCCGCGACTGCCTTGTCGGTCAGTTCCGGCGCCGACATTTCGGGTTGCAGATCGTAGGTCGCAACCTTGGGGGACGGGACCATGATGCGATCCTCGCCCGGGTACTGGCTCTCCTCTCCGCCGTTCAGGAAGTAGGTGACGTGCGGATATTTCTCGGTCTCAGCCATACGGAGCTGTGTCCGCCCGGCCTTGGACACGACCGCGCCGAGGACGTTGGCGAGATTCTGGGGCGGGAAGATCGTCTCGATGAACGGATTGAGCGCCTCGGAATACTCGGTCATGCCGACGGCGGCGGCGAAGGTGACGCGGCGCTTGCGCGGAAACCCGTCAAAAGCGGGGTCAAGCAGCGCGGCCAGGATCTCGCGCACCCGATCGGCGCGGAAGTTGAAGCACAGGATGCCGTCGCCGTCGGCCATGCCGGTGTAGCTTGCAATGGCGGCGGGCAGCACGAACTCGTCGTTGACGTCGCTGCGATGGGCATCCGCGATTGCGCTTGCAGCATCGGGGAATCGTGCGCCCTCGGCGTCGACCATCGCCGCGTACG
>JBFWYV010000168.1:0-10858 GCA_050186055.1 Hyphomicrobiaceae bacterium
GCTCGCGCAGTGCCGCGAGGGTGACGGCCACTTCGTGCTGTGGCGGAGTCGCACCATCGAGCACCGCCACCACTTCGTTCAGCAGATTCTTGTAGAGCGGCCAAGGGTCGAGTAGAAGGACGCATTGGCAATCTTGGCGGTGATCGCAGCAACGAGCGAGGTTGGCGGCGTGAGTTCGCCCCAGACCCCGAGGAAGAACGCGAAGAAGTGGACAGCCCACGGGTCGACGCCGACCTTGATCATCGGTGGCGCGATCACGATGGCAACAAGAATGTAGGTGGGCGCCGGCGGCAGGCCGGTGCCGAGCACTGCGCCGAACACGAATGCGAGGACCACCATCGCAGCCAGGTTCACGCCCGCGAGTTCGATCAGGATCGCCCCGAGCTTGGTGGGCACGCCGGTGATCACCAACGCGCCAGTCATGATTGCCAGCGTGGCCAGGAGAAGCGTCAGGTCCGAGGTCATCTCGATATAGGAATCGAGAAAGCGGCGCAGCGGGCTGACGAAACCCGCAAGCGACCAGCGGCTCTCGGCCAGCAGGAAGACCACGTGGACGACGAGGAGGAATGACCCGATGGCGACGAAGGCGTAGTTCGCGGCGAACTGCGGCGCCAGTTTCCAGGCGGCCATCATGAAGACCAAGCCGGCGATCGCGGCGATGAACGTTGCAAGGTTGACGATGTCACGGCGCGACAACGTCTGGTCCATCTCGACAACCACGCGCAAGCGATAGCGCAGCGCGAGAAGGTACACCGACACCGCCATGGTCGCATAATAGATCAGTGCCGGCACGTAGCCGCGGGCCACCACATCGAAATAGCTCTTGCCTAGGAACTCGGCCATCAGGAAGGCCGCGACGCCCATCACCGGCGGCATCAGCTGGCCACCCAGCGAGGCGGACGACTCGATCGCCGCCGCCGTCGCGCGCGGCATGCCGGCGCCGATCATCGCCGGAATAGTGGCTGAGCCTATCGTGATGGCGTTGGCCGCGCCGCTGCCGCTGATGGTGCCGACGCACATCGACCCCACCACGGCCGACTGAGGCAGCGTGTGCGGCGAGCGGATCGCGACTCGCTTGGTGGCGCGCAGCAGCGACTCGATGGCGCCGAAACCACGCAGGGCACTGAGCACGAGCAGGAACGATGCGATCACCGTGAGGGCGATCTGCGGCAGGTTCGAGAACACGCCGGTCGCGGTCTCGACGCTCATGGCCGTCCCGACGCGCCACCAGCTCAGCCCACCGTGCCCGAACATGCCTGGCACCGCATAACCGTACACCGCATAAATGATCAGGATGATGTTCAGGACGAAAAGCGGCATGTGGCGCTTGCGTGCGTACTCCATGACCAGCGCGGTCATTGCTACGCCCATCAGCAGATCGGTCCAGTTCCAGTAGCCCACCCGCTCGGTACCGAGCGCATAATACTCCGTGTGCATATAGTAGGCGATTGCAAACGCAAGCACGATGTAGGCGGCAGCAATGACGAGGTTGGCGGCGTACGGCAGGCGCGGGTAGAGATCGTTCTCACGCAGGCAATTGAGAACGAACAACGCGAAGGTTACGGGTACCAGCGTCATCGCCAACAGCGTGGGACCGCCCTCGCTGGTCCAGAAGTATCGAAAGAGATAGAGGAAATAACCGATCGATATGATGTAGTAGGCGCATTCGACGATGAGCCGGGACCGCTTGTCGAAAGTCTCCGTCATGAGGCGCTCGCTTGAAAGAATTCGTGGGGGGCGCCATCCAGCGCCCTCCCATCCTGTCGACGCGACGCTCCAGAGCCTCTAGTTCTTCTAGTTTTTCGCGATCCTGGAATCCCATTTCGAGTTCCAAACGCCCTTCTCCTTCATCCACTTGGCAAGGCCTGGATGAACCGGCACGAACTCGATAGAGGCTTGCACACCGCGTACCTGGAAAGCCTTCATGTCCTTTGCGATCTGAACCAGGCCCGGGTCGGCCTTGACGATCTCCTTGGCATTCTTCTCGATGATCGTCAGCATCTTGTATACGTCCCCCTCCGGCACATTGAGGCCGACGTGGAAGCCGTAATAGAAGGGCAGCTGGATAGATTTGCTGGCATGAACGTTGCGCTTGTAGGCTGCCGGGTTCACCTCGACGACGGAGAGGCCTTTCTTGCTGAGCTCGGCAATCTCTTCGGCGCTGGGATTGACCACCGCCCAGTCGGTCGCGAGCGAGGCTTCCGCAAGCCACGGCGGCGGGGAGGTCTCCGAGCTGGTGTAGATCGTGGTGGCGTCGAGCGCACCCGACTCGAGCTGCGAGCCCACTGTCGCGAGATCGACCTGCACGTAGTTGAACTTTACGCCCAGCGCGTTCAGGCCGCGCTCGGTGTGGGCCCGGGTATCGAACGGCAGAGGCCCGGTGAAGACGCGCTTGCCGGCGAAGCTGCGCCATCCTTTGTACTTGTCTTTGTTGGCCGCCTTTACCGCGAGACCGACCTCGAGGGTCTGCGACCAGAACGCCTGCGCCAGCGGGCGCTGGACCCTTGCCTAGAAGCCCTTGAATCGCTTGTAGTCGTACGATCGCTCCTCAAACCCCCCGTCCGAGCCGTAGAAGCCGTCCAACTCCCTGGTAGCGAAGCCCTTCATGGTGGCGACCGCGCCCGCCGTGGGCAGCACCGAGATGCGGTATTCGGGCATTTGCTTGTTGAGCACCGCCGACAACGCGACGAGGGACTTGTGTCCGGAACTTCCGACCGGAGGTGTGCCCCACTTCAATTCCTTGGGCTGGGCTTGCAACGAGGCGACCGTCGCCGTCACGCCGGCTGCGAGAGTGATCGTGCCGATCGTGGTCAATACTCGCTTGAGCATGGGCATTCCCCCTTCTATTTGTCATCGAGCCGATTGACTACGGTGAGCGCATCCTGGAACCGCCGTGTACGGCGACTGCATGCGCAGTATTTTTCATTGGCAGGCAGCATATCATACCGCCAAATGAGAGATCGTCCACTTTGCATTTCGTCCCCGCGTTTGTTGGGCTCCCAATGTCAAAGGCCGCAACGTGCCTGGGCCCTGGATCGCTCCGGGCGTTGACGATGCTACCCGTGCCGCCGAGTTGGCCAAGGGAGCCAAGGGCACGCGGCTCACCTAGTCGAACGACTGGTCGAGAAACCCGGTGAGGTTGAGTTGAGCAAGCCGCTCCG
Organism: Hyphomicrobiaceae bacterium; assembly: GCA_050186055.1. Lineage (GTDB taxonomy): Bacteria > Pseudomonadota > Alphaproteobacteria > Rhizobiales > Hyphomicrobiaceae > CAMDPA01. The sequence goes on from JBFWYV010000168.1 coordinate 3,162, forward strand.
GGCTGCGTACTGGAGTGGCATTGGATCGGCCGCTGAGGTGGGGTTATCTACATTTTTCTTATACTGTAGATAACCGCCCCTGGCTTCCTCTGGCCGACATGTAGTTATCTACAGTTTCCTGAAACTGTAGATAACGACGAGGCTTGAACCGCATGAGCCCGAGACCAATCCCGCTCAACCTTATGACGGTCTACGCCGACCTTCGGCAGAGCCTTGAAATGGGCGACATCCAGGCAGCGTCCATCGCAGTCAAGACTGTCAAAAAAAAGAAATACGTTTACGCCACGACAAAGGACGGCAGTGCTCGCATCGAAAGGTATTTAGGGCCAGCGGACGACCCGAGGGTGCGGGCCGAGGTTGAGAGCTTGCGAAATGCAGCCGAGCGAGCCAAGAGCCTCAGAAGTACCGTGACGCTATTGAAAGCAGCCCGCCTACCATCGCCAAGCTTGATCCTCGGCCGCATTCTCGAGGTTGTTGCCAATGCCGGGTTGTTTGAGCGCGGTATGACGCTTGTCGGCACAGCCGCATATCAGACATACGCCCCAATACTTGGCTACTACCTTCCAACTGCTACCTACACGACCAACGACGTCGATCTTTCCGTCGCTGAGTTCGCGCCCAGCGAAAACGAAGAGGATTTCCATGATCTACTTCGCCGCGCCGACAACACCTTCGAGCCGGTATGGAACATGGACGACAAATTGCCGAAAGTGTTTCGGGCTTCGAATGGGTTTAAGGTGGAGCTTCTGACCAGCTTCGGCAGGGGGCGCAAATCTCCTGTGCTAGTCGAAAGCATAAAAGCGGCTGCCATACCTCTAAGCTTCCAGGAATATCCCGCGGAAGAGACGGTCAATGCAGTCGCTCTGTATGGGGATGGCGTTCTAGTTCGCGTGCCAACCCCAGCTCGTTTTGCCGTACACAAGCTTATCGTAGCGCAACGACGAAAACCAACGGAGAGGGCGAAGAAACAAAAGGACTTGAAGCAGGCCCAAGAGCTTATCGACATACTCATTGAATCTGACGAGCAAGCGTTGCAAACGGAACTAGATGGCGCTCGCGAACGAGGTAGAGGCTGGAAGACACCAATCAACGCATCTCTACGTGAAATCAAGCGTGACGTTCGGCAAGGTCGCCTGCCGATACCAATCCGCGCACAGTAGATGGAGGTCTGAGCTGCCCAAGATGAAGCGATCAGAAGGAGCCCCAAGAAACGGTTCGAGCGGTTTAAGAAGGCCGCCAAGGAACACGGTGTGACGAGGACAAGGCAAGGCGGGCATTCACTTCCAAACGGACTACACCGAAAGAAACCGGTATTGCGTATTTGACAAACCTCACGATCCGCCCTATATTGGCATCACGACGAAATCGTGAGCGAAATCATGTCAATACTCAACGCTAAGCATTTTCACGACGAAGAAGCGGCGTTTGCCGAGCTTGAAGCCATCATGTGGCCGTCTGGCCCGGTCTGTCCGCACTGCGGTGCCACGGATCGCATCTACGCCCTCAAGGGTGTTCGCTCCAAGCCCAGCAAGAAGCATCCGGAAGGCGTCGAGCGTCACGGTCTCAAGAAGTGCGGCCACTGCCGCAAGCAGTTTACCGTGCGCATCGGCACGATCTTCGAGGACAGCCACGCCCCGCTGCACAAGTGGTTTCAGGCGATCCATCTTATGGCTTCGAGCAAAAAGGGCATTAGCAGCCACCAACTGCACCGCATACTGGAGGTGCAGTACAACACGGCATGGTTCATGAGCCATCGCATCCGCGAGGCGATGCGCTCGGGCTCTCTCACTCCCCCGATGGGTGGTGACGGCGGCGTGGTCGAGATCGATGAGACCATTTACGGGCGTTCGTCGGATCACCCCAAGGGCCGCCCGTTCAAAGGCCAGCGCTTCCACGGCACCAAGAACAAGAACATCGTCCTGTCACTGGTCGAGCGCGGAGGCTCGGTGCGGAGCTTCCACGTCGGCAGCACGACGCAGCGTGATCTGTGGCCGATCATTGAGGAAAACGTTGGACGCGAAGCCAAGGTCATGACCGATGCCGCGCGCTGGTATCGGGACATGAACGGCGACGAGACCTTCGCCAGCCATGACACCATCGATCACTCGAAGGACGAGTACGTCCGCAACGAGCAGGGCAAGCCGCTGATCCACACCAATACCGTCGAAGGCTACTTCTCCGTATTCAAACGTGGTATGCGCGGGACCTATCAGCATTGTGCTGAGAAACACCTACACAGGTATCTGGCGGAGTTCGATTTTAGGCACAACAATCGTTCTGCGTTAGGCATTGAGGACACGGAGCGCGCGCTAAAGGCCACCCGTGGAGCTAAGGGTAAGCGACTGACATATCGGCGGACTGACGTCTAGGGCGCCGCTTCCGAGCGATGGGAGTCGCTCTAAACGCGCTGGCAAAAAGGTCTAGAACTTCGATGGCCGCATCGTAGGACGCAACTCGTGCAAGAATGCGAATCCCACCGATGATTGGACGATCGTCCAATACGTATAGAAATAGGCCCTTTGCTTCGAATTTATCACCCAACTCGTCATTGACAGTCTCTGGACTCAAATCTGAAACGCATAGACGCCGATGAGCGTCGATCCGTTCTTCAAGGAGCATTTCTATCATGGACACCTCGGGGGGCTTGAAGGTACGCAGCCATCCTCAAATAAGTGCCAACGACCTAGCTCTTTACATGGAGTCGTCGGAGAGCACGAAGCTAGGGATCATCAGACGCAACAAGTACCCGTCGAAGCACGTCAACCCAAGATATCAGGATGCCAAACGGAGGTTAACAGCCTTTTTAGCCGATGACGTCCGAGACAAAACGAAGCTAGCTACCGCGATCGAGTATTTCCGCCAACTGGCTGACGATTCGTCCGTCGCACCAAGCAAGCGGGAGGACGCCAGAACATCGGCCCACGCCGTGGAGGCGTTTTTTACAGCCTACAATACCCTCGCTTTAGCGAGGCTGACGTTTCGTATTCCGCAGGAGCGTTTGGGGCCGCTCATCATCGCTGGCGTGCGGGTGCCCACTACTCTCGACCTCTACTCGGTACTACCGGTCAAGGGCGTGGAACAGTATGGCGGAGTGATTCTTCGCCTAACGATGGCTGAGGACGGCGATGCTGCAAAATCGAAAAGGGAAGCGATTGGCCATTATGCCGCAACTCTGGCCTATCTACAAATGAGCGACAAGAAGCCGTTTGATACAGAACCTCTTCCACGGATTTGCCTTCAGATAGATGTGCAGCATCAAATGAAGTGCGAGGCCCGCGCGGGCTCCAGGCGTATCAAGGATCTCACATCAGCCTGCACGTTTATAGCCAGCGTGTGGGCCTCCGTATGATTGGCAAGCCCACGCCTCTCCGACAACTTTACCCAGCCATTGGCGAGTTCGTGATCCAGTACGCTAGCGTCCAGGGTGTTATGCGGTCTGTGCTGCTTTCGGCACTCAAATCAAACAGCGCTGGCGGTCGGGCACTTGTCTACGGCATGAGCGATGAAGTTGTTTTCTCCAAGGTCAAGGTGGCCATAGATTCGCATGGCACGCGATACCGCGATTTTCTCGTTTCTATGGCGCTGCTGCGGAAGGTGATGGCATTCCGGAATCAGCTCCTGCACTGGGTGCCGTTCACAAACCCAGAAAAGACAACACTGGAAGCGTTCGTCGATGCCAACAAGCACTACAAAAACCCCAACCAGCCGCAGATGATCTGCAACGAACGTGAATTGCGTGACCTAACCAAGTGGTTGAGACTCTTTGAGTGGGATACTCTCGCGCTACTGATGGCGTTACAGCAGAACGAGAGGCCCGCGCGAGGAATGTTTCGTACGGCTGATGAAGCATTTATGCCGGCACTGCCGCTAGCAAGCTACGGTCCCGCTACCAAAGGAGCCAATTCGATGGATAAGGCCAAGCCCGCTGGCAAGAGCCAGCGTCAGAAGTTCGTCGACGCGGCGCGAGAGCATGGCGCGGATGGCAACGACGAAACCTTCAAGCACATCGTGCGCAAGGTGGCGTCGGCACCGCCGGGCAAGCCCAAGAAGGCTGCTCGAAAGACAGCGGATTGACGATTTGATCCCGGATGGGATGCTGCGCTGGTGGGTTGGAAACATCGGCGTGCACCTATATGCCAGACGGCAATGGGTTTGTGAAATACGCAATACCGGAAGAAACACTTGCAGAACAGCGCACGAACGACTAGGGTGTTCTTGCTTTGTGCTAGTTGGGGGATCCCGCCTGCTCGGCGTCGAACGGACTACGAGGCGCGATCCGGGAGATGACACTGCGATGCTCACGCAGAAACAGAAAGAGCTTCTGCTCTTTATCCACGCCCGTCTTCAGGATGAGGGCGTGCCTCCCTCGTTTGACGAGATGAAGGAGGCGCTGGAGCTCAAGTCGAAATCCGGTATTCATCGCCTTATCACGGCCTTGGAAGAGCGCGGCTTCATCCGCCGCCTGCCGCACCGCGCCCGCGCGCTGGAGGTCGTGAAGCTGCCCGACAACGCCGGCGACAGTCCGAAGCGTCCGGGTCTTAGCGTGATCGAGGGCGGCAGCAAACCGAAGCCCGGCGGTCTCGTGATGGCGCCGTCGACGGTGCTCGACAGCCGGACGGTATCGGTTCCCGTGATGGGCCGCATCGCTGCAGGTGTTCCGATCAGCGCCATTCAGAACCACACGCACGACATCGCCTGCCCGCCCGATCTGTTGACCAACGGCGAGCACTACGCGCTTGAGGTCAAAGGCGACTCGATGGTGGATGCCGGCATCCTTGATGGCGATATCGTCGTCATCAGGCGCTGCGATACGGCCGAGAACGGCGACATCGTCGTCGCCCTCATCGAGCATGAGGAAGCCACCTTGAAACGCTTGCGCAAGCGCGGCGCCGCAGTCGCCCTGGAGGCAGCCAACCCCAATTACGAGACCCGCATCTTCGGTCCCGACCAGGTCAACATTCAGGGCCGGCTCGTCGGTTTGTTGCGCCGGTATTGAGGCCCGTACCGGGAAATCACCCGGCACGGCACCGCCTTGATCCCGGCACCAACGGTCAGCGCGGATCATCCTCATCCTGGTCCTCGACCTCCGGACGCCGCATGCCGGCGTCCTCCGCAAGGTCGAACGGTGCCGCAAATTGGCCGATCCTCGACGGCCGCTTGTGCGCAAAGCCGGCACCCGGCATTCCTGAAATCCGCTCGGCCCACCACCCCGCGACCAGGGTCTTCAGTATGCCCAGCGAGTGATCCGTCCCCCCGCCGTACTGCACCGCGCCGGACCATGGCCGCGCGCCTCGCGCCTCCGCCACCGACACGATTCTCAACACCGGTGCAGCCGCCGCCCCATCCTGATCCGCGGCGGCCTTTTCGATGTAGACGGCGTGTGTGCCGCTGGCTTTGAGATCCCGCGGATCGATGGCGGGACCTTCGCGCGCACACACACGCGGACGTGCGAACGTCAGCACCAGCAACCCGGCACGCGCGCAGTCCTCCGCCAGTGCCGACGGCCTGCGCGCCACCGCCACCAGCACCCCGTTTGACGAAGCGGTGCAGCCGCTCGCATCGCACCGGAATCCGCCCACCGCCGCCACCTCTGAAGCCGGTCTCCCGTCGCCGTCGTGCTCCAGCCAGCGCGTGAGCTCGTAGCGCGTGCCTCGTCCGGCCAATACCGCCAGCCGCCCCGATGCCGACCGTACCGCAACCAGATAGCCATCACGCCCGACCAGGATATCCGGGTGCGCCATCGTCGGCGAAAGAGCCACGCCGCCGGCAATCGCCGTCAGCCCCAACATCCGCCAGCGCGTCCGCCACAGACAGAGCCACAGTCCGCCGAGCACCGTCAGCGCAAACGCGCTGGCGGGCACGGCCGGCATCCTTGCGACGGCTCCGGGCAGCCCGGCGACGCGGTGGGCACACCACGTCATCGCATCGATGCCGAGGCCCATCACCCACAGCGGCAGCGCTTCGAGCCCAAACGGCATGGCAATCATGGTCGCAAGCGCAGCCGGCATCACCACAATGTTGCACACCGGAATGGCGATCAGGTTCGCGATCACGGCATACTGCTGGCTGTTGTGGAAGTGATAGACCGCGAAGGGGGCCACCGCGATGCTGGCGACCACCGTCGACAGGATGATTCCGCCGAAGAACAGCAGCGGGACCAGCACCCGCCCGAACGGACGCCCGCCCTGCCCGCCCGGAACCCGGGTCCGGATCGCCTCGTACGACGCCACCAGAGCCACGACAGCCGCAAAGGACATCTGAAAGCCGATGTCGAGCAGGCTCTCGGGCAGCACCAGCAGGATCGCCAGTGCACTGACCGCCACGTTCCGCAGCGTCACCGCCGGCCGGTCCATCACCACCGCCAGGAACATGACGGTGATCATCAGCCATGACCGCACTGTCGCAAACGCCCCGCCCGAGATCAGCAGATAGCCGAGCGCCGCAAGCGTTGCCGCGACCGCCGCCCACTTCTTGATCGGATATCGCAGCGCAATCGCCGGAATCCCGGCCAGCAGAAACCGCACGGCAAAGAATACCGCGCCCGCCATGATCGTCATATGCAGGCCGGAGATCGAAAGGATGTGAAAGATTCCCGCCCCGCGGTAAGCCGCGTTCGTGCTGTCGCTGATGCCGCCGCGCTCGCCCGTGATCAGGGCATCGGCTATGGCGCCCTGCTCCCCTTCCAGCCCGGCCCTGACCCGGTGACTGATGGCTTGGCGTATCCGCGCTGCTGCCGCCGATGCACGCAGCAACAATGGAGCCGGCGCTGCCTGGTCGTCGATCGTCGGCGCACTCAAGGCATAGCCCACCCCGCCAAGCCGCATGAAATAGGCCGTGCGCGCAAAGTCGTACCCGCCCGGAAGCGCAGGAATGGGCGGTGGACTGAGGGTCGCCTTGAGGCGGACCGGCACGCCTGGACCGAGCCCAGGCACTGCTCTCGAGGTTGTGACACGGACGCGGTGCGGCATCCTCTCCTGGGAAATGCCGCTGATCGCATGGACCCTGATCGTGATCCGCTCGCCGCGTCCCGATCTCGGCTCCACCAACTCGACCCAGCCACGCACCGCCGCGCCGCTCAGTTGACGTTCGAGCACCGGCGCGCGCACCCATTCGGTGCGCAGCTTCGCGGCGGCAAAGCCCAGCGCCATGCCGACCGCCGCCCCGGTCGCGACCACCGTCAGCGTCCCTCGGCTGAACACGACGCGCAGGACCAGGGCCGTGATGAGAGGCACCAGCGCCGCGGCGATGCTCGGCTCGGTGGCCAACCCGAAATAGACGGCGACGCCGGCGCCGTACAGGACTGGAGCCCACAGGAACCAGCGGCCCCGCTCGCGCTCCAACAGGGTTGCGAGGCGGACGATGGGCGAACGTTCGATCCCCACACGGAATGTGCGGCTCCCGGCCTCAAGACCGCTTCTGGCGTCCGGAAACTCCGCCAGCGCCACATCACCCCCCAACCATGACGCATAAAGCAGAAACTCTAGCCCGCCTGATTCCGCAAATCCATTGCGATCGTCGACTGCCCGCACACTGCCGCCGGTTATCGCTGCTATTGCCAGAACGTATTGCGGTGGGCCACATTGTCGCCTGCGCCTGCTCTGCTTGCAGAACACCCTGGCGCCGTGATCAATACCACCCTCCGCTGAACCGATCGGGAGACCCAGCGCCCATAGCCGCGCGTCTTGAAACCGCGCGGC
>JBFWYV010000169.1:0-10801 GCA_050186055.1 Hyphomicrobiaceae bacterium
CTCGCCCCGTCGTGCGCGGCCGATCCAGTTCGCTGCCATGAAGCCGAATTCGATCTCACCGGTCTCAAGCCGGTTGGCGTTGTCGATACTGGCGTGCGGGCTCGTCATCACCTCGATTTTGCCGTCGACGCCATGGCGTGGCAGCACGGCTGCGAGCGCCTGTCCCTGGGTGATGAAGGTGCTGTCAGGCTCAGCCGTGCCGATGCGCATTGATCCCGTTCCTCCCCCTTGCATCGGCGTTCATGTGCGGGTCGCCGTTTCGAGCCGAGCCAGCATAGCATATGCCGGGACCGGAGCTATGGCCGTCGCGACCCCAGCCAGCTAAGGTGCGTCCGGTCCCGCCGTGGGGTTGAGCCGTGCGGCCGGATCGAATGATCGGAGGCGAGCTTTGGGAGCACGCATGGCGGAGGGCAGAGGGCGTTTCAGGCTTGGCGTCGACGTCGGCGGTACGCATACCGATCTCGTCCTGCTCGATACTGATACCGGCGAGGTGACGGTCGAGAAGGTTTCGAGTACACCCCACAACCCCGCGCTGGGTGTTCTCGACGGTGTCGGCCGTTTTCTCGCCCGCGGCATTGCGCCAGGCGACATATCTTATTTCGCGCACGGCACCACCATCACCACCAATGCTCTGCTCGAAATGCGTGGCGCGAAGGTCGGCCTGCTGATCACCAAAGGCTATCGGGCGGTTCAGGAGGTCCAGTCCCAGGCCCGCGACGGCAACCTGTTCGATTATTTCTTTCGCAAGCCTGAGCCGATCGCCCCGCAAAGCCGGACGCACGAGATCGCAGAGCGTACGGACTATCAGGGCAATGTGCTGCTGCCTATTGCCGAGGACGACGTGCGCCGCGCCGCGCGTGCGCTCAAGGCCGCAGGCGTGGAATCGGTGGCGGTAAGCTATCTCTTCTCGTTCATGAACCCCGCGCACGAGCAGGCCACGCGCCGCATTCTGGAAGCGGAATTGCCGGGCATCTCCGTTTCGCTGTCGTCCGATGTCCTGCCGCGCGTCAGGGAATGGGCGCGCCTCTCGACGACGCTGCTCAACGCCTACCTCGAGCCGGTCATGGTGCGCTATATCCGGCATCTGGGCCATGGCCTCGATGAGGCGGGCGTCATCACCAGACAGCGCTTCCTCATGCAGTCGAACGGCGGCGTGATGCCGTTCTCTGCTGTCGTCTCCGGCGCCAAGACGGTGCACACGCTGTTCTCCGGTCCCGCCGCCGGTGCTCAGGCCGCTGCCTATCTCGCCGAGCACGATGCACAGACCGGCCTCGTCACGCTGGACATGGGCGGCACCAGCGCTGACATCGCGTTCATCGAAGGCGGCCTGCCGCTGGAGACGACCGAGGGCGAGATCGCACGCCGCCAGATCGATGTGCCCGCGCTCGACATGACGACCATATCCGCGGGAGGCGGATCGATCGCCGGCATCGACGGCGGCGGATTCCTCACCGTCGGCCCGCGCAGTGCCGGTGCCGACCCCGGGCCCGCCTGCTACGGGCGCGGCGGCGGGCAGCCGACCGTAACCGACGCTGACGTGGTTTGCGGCTTTCTCAATCCCGACTACTTCCTGGGCGGCAAGCAGAAACTCGATGTGGCTGCTTCGCGCGCGGTGGTGGAGAAGCATGTTGCCGGTCCGCTGAAAATGTCGGTCCTGGAGGCAGCGGAAGGCATCCGCCGCATCGTCGACATGCGCATGGCCGATGAGGTTCGCGTGTTTGCGGCCAAGCGCGGCGTCGACCTCTCGGCGTTCACCCTGCTGCCGTTCGGCGGAGCCGGCGCCGTACACGCGGCCGCCGTCGCCGATGAGCTCGGCATGCGCCGCATACTGGTGCCGCCGCGTCCGGGCGCATTCTCCGCGCTCGGTCTTCTGTGCACGGACGTGGTTCACGACTATATTCGCTCCGAGCTGAGGCCGCTGGCCGAGGTCCCCGCCGGGCACGCCGAGCAGGTGTTCGCGGAGCTGGAAGCGAAGGCACGCGAAGAACTGGCCGCCGAAGGATTGGGGAGCGCGGACGTTCGCTGCCTGCGTGAGCTTGACCTCCGCTATGCAGGTCAGGGTTACGAGCTGCGGACGTCGCTCGACGGCTTGTATGATGCCGAGCTGGACGCGGCTTCGCTGTCGGCCGCCCGCAGGCGCTTCGATGAGCGTCACGCGCAGATTCACGGCCATGCGGCGGGCGACCGCCCGGTCGAGGTCGTCAGCTACCGCCTCCGCGTGCGGGTTCCGGTGCCAAAGTATGTTCCGAGACAGGAACCGCCGCCGGCTACGGCAGAACCTCCGGGTGCGGTCCGCAAGGGAATGCGGCAGGTTCACTTCGGGGCAGGCGCGGCGACCGAGGCTGCGGTCTATGAGCGCGACAAGCTGGGCATCGGCACGCGTATCGACGGTCCGGCCATCGTCGAGCAATTCGATGCGACCACCGTTCTTCCGCCGGGCTGGAGCGCTCGTGTTGACGCCTATCGAAACCTGATCCTGACGCGGGAGGTTTGAGCCGTGGACGCCATCACCGTTCAGATCCTGCGCAATAAGATCAGCAGCCTCGTCGACGAGATGCACTATCATTTCTATCGCTCGGGCTATTCGACGATCATCCGGGAGTCGCGCGACTTCTCCTGCGTGATCGTCGATGCAACCGGCCGTCTCGTCGTTGCGCCGCCGATGTTCTTCCATGCGCCGGTCTACCGCCATCTGGTCGGCCGTATCCTGGAACTCTACACCGGCAAGGACGGACCGGAGACGGCGATCGAGCCCGGCGACGTGTTCGTCTCCAACCACCCCTATGAAGGCGGCCTGCCGCACGTCTCCGACATGGCCTTCATCGCCCCGGTCTTCGCTGGAGGCCGCATCATCGCGTTCTCAGGCTCGATCGCGCACAAGGCCGACGTCGGAGGAACGGTGCCGGGCTCGACCTCCGCCAACGCCACCGAGATGTTCCAGGAAGGTCTGTTGCTGCCGCCGATCAAGATCGTCGTTCGCGGCCGCGCCCTGCCGGACATCGAACGCCTGATCCTGGCCAACTCTCGCCAGCCGGTCCTGGTGAAAGGCGATGTCGGCGCGCAGGTGGCGGTGACGCAGATGGGGGCCGAACGGGTGACGGAGCTGGCGCAGCGTTTCGGCGCCGGCACACTCACGGAAGCGTTCGCGGCGATCCTGAAAGGTGCGGCCGACGATCTCACCGCCCGCATCGCAGCTCTGCCGCCGGGTCGGGCGTCTGCCGAAGGCTTTCTCGATAGCGACGGCATCGATTTCGAGACCCCTCTTAAGCTGGCCGTCACGATCGAGGTGGCCGACGGCATCGCCTCATTCGATTTCAGCGACAGCGCTCCCCAGGCGAAAGGGCCGGTCAATCTCCGCCCGTCGATGATCGAAGCCTGCGTGTTCTATGCGCTGATCGGCAGCCTCGGGCCGGATCTGGCTTTCAACGACGGCATGCGCGACGTGGTCCGCATCAAGCTCGCGCCCCGCACCATCACTAACGCCGCCCCGCCGGCTCCCGTCTCGAACTATCAGATGGTCAATCTGAAGCTGGTCGATGTGATCCTGCAGGCGATGGCGCGATTCAATCCCAAACGGGCCATTGCCGGCAGCGGCAGCTCGGGCGCCATGGGGATCATCTGGTCCAAGGGGCGCCCCGGCCAGGCCACGCTCCAGTACGAGATCATCGGCTCGGCCTACGGCGGCGGCTACGGTCAGGATGGCACCTCGGGCACCTCCTGCCACCTGTCCAATCTGCACATCACGCCGATCGAGATCCTCGAATCCGAGTTTCCATGCCGGATTACGCGCTTCGACATCCTCCCGGACACCGGCGGCCCCGGACGCTGGCGCGGGGGCGTCAGCACGCTCAGGGAATACGAGTTGCTGGAGGATGCCACGGTGATCCGCCGCTACGACAAGTGGAAGTTCCCGCCGCACGGCCTCGATGGCGGCAGCAGCGGAGCCCCTTCCCGCTTCGTGACCGGCGTCGGGACGCCGTCCGAGCGGTTCACGCCGCCAGGCCGCTACGAGATGAAGGCCGGCGACCGCTTCCAGCTTATCAGTGCCGGCGGCGGCGGCTTCGGCGACCCGGCCGAACGCGATCCGGCCGCGGTCGAATGCGACATCGCCGAAGGATATGTGACGAAGCGCGCCAAATGATCTCGTCCGCGCCCGGGTTATTAGTAAGACTGTCTCGCCTGCCGCGGCTGTCGTCTTGACGCTCGGCCGTGTCGGCCCCAAAAGGGGCGGGACAACTTGCCAGACTGGGGTGCTCGCGCCCCTATCCCACGCCAAAACCAAGAGGAACGGCCCCATGCGCTATATCGATGCCTTCTGCCATTTCTTCCCCAAGAACCTGTGGGACAAGCTGGAGACGATGGACGGCGCGGCCCAGAACATCGGCAAGCGCATGCGTGGCGTACCGGCGATCTACGACCTCGATGAGCGCAAGCGCGTGTGCGACATGTTCCGCACCAAGCACAACTACACGCAGGTGCTGTCGCTCGGCATGCCGCCGCTGGAAGCGCTGGGCGAGCCAAACGTCTCCGAGGAACTGGCCAAGCTTGCCAACGATGGCCTTGCTGACCTTTGCGCAAAGTACCCGGACTATTTTACCGGCTGGCAGGCGTCGCTGCCCATGAACTCCCCCAATGCGGCCAAGGAGCTTGAGCGCGCCGTCAAACTGGGCACCAACGGTGTGCAGATCCACTCCAACATCAATGGCGATCCTCTCGACGAACCGAAATACTTCCCCGTGCTGGAAACGGCTGCCAAGCTCGATTGCCCGATCTTCCTGCACCCCTCGCGCGGCCCCTTCGATCTGTCCGACTACAAGAACGAATCGAAGTCCAAATACGAGATCTGGTGGACCTTCGGCTGGCCCTACGAGACCTCGGCGGCGATGGCCCGGCTTGTGTTCTCCGGGGTGATGGACAAGCTGCCGAACATGAAGGTGGTCGCGCACCATCTCGGCGCCATGGTGCCGTTCTTCGAGGGCCGGGTCGGACCGGGCTGGGACCAGCTCGGCAAGCGCACCTCCGACGAGGACTACACGACGCTTCTGAAGAACATGAAGAAGCGCCCGCTCGAGTACTTCAAGAACGACTTCTACGTCGACACCGCGGTGTTCGGCAGCAAGGCAGCGACCGTCTGCGGCTTCTCGTTCTACCCCAAGGAGCACATCCTGTTCGCCTCCGATTGCCCGTTCGATCCGGAGCGTGGTCCGGGCTACATCCGCGACACCATCGCGATCATGGAGAGCCTGGATATGCCGAAGAACGAGATGGAGATGATCTGCCACAAGAACGCGGAGAAGCTGATGAAGATCAAGCCGCAGGCCTGATCGGCATCGATATCGGCGGTGCTGGAACGGGAAGACCTCCGAACGGTGGCCTTCCCGTTTTCGTATGTCGGGAGCGTGGGCTCAGCGTTTTGCCGGCGCGCCGAACTTCAAGGCACCGCGCAACAGCATGAACAGCAGCGTCGCATTGGCGATATGCCAGAGGAAGTGCGTCCCGATCGTTCGTCTGCTGAAAAAGGCCGTCAGCGGACAGTAGGACCGGTCGATCGTGCGCAGCGTCAGGGAGACGGCAAACAGCACCGCGCCGGCCAGTAGCGTGCCCGCCGCCGGATGTCCGCGCCACGCCAGCCAGACACCGACTGCAATGAGTGCGACAAGAGCAGGCAGGTAGCCCACGGAGCCGTTGAGGCAGGCGCGGCCGACGCAGGTCAGGCTCTCGGCTGCCCGAAGCGAAAACACGAACGCCGCCAGCAGCACGGCGACGAGCAGCCATGGCGCGCCGGCAAATCGGCGCAGCGCATAGCCTAGGTAGATGATCATGAACACGGTGATCGGCAGCACGTCCGCAAGGACGGCCCACCGGGTCGCATACGTATGAAACAGGAAGCTGCCGATTCCGATGACGGCGACCAGCAGCACAAGCAGCAATTCCGTGGTCGCGCGCCGCTCGGTCCCAACCTTCGCCCATAGAACGAGCGCTGCGGCAGCCGCGATCAGGAACGCCGCATTGGAGATCGCATTCAGCGGCTCGGCCCAGAACCCCGGATCGAGCCCGCGCTCGCAATAGGAGAAGATCTTCGCATTCCAGTCCATGCCCCGCCTTTCAATGCCTCAGCCGGCGCCGGATTGCGGGATCATCGTCCCTTCCACACCGGTTTGCGCTTTTCCATGAATGCCTTGCGGCCCTCTTTGAAGTCCTCGCTGGCCATCGCCCGTGCGGTGGCATCGCGCGCGCTGGCCTCGTTGCGACGGCCGGGATCCTTCATCAGCTCGTCGATGGTGCGCTTGGCTGCCAGGATGCTGAGCGGCGCATTGGCGGCAATCGTCTCGGCCGTCTCCTGCACCACCGTTTCGAGCGCGTCGGCCGGCACGACCTTGTTGACCAGCCCCATCGCCTCGGCTTCCGCCGCCATGAAGCGTCGGGCCGTGAACAGGATGTCCTTGGCCTTCGCCGGGCCGACGATGTTGACCAGATTGGCAACGTTGTCCCAGCCGTAGGCGATGCCGAGCCGTCCGGCCGGGATGCCGAAGCTCGAATTGTCGGACGCGATCCTGAGATCGGCCGCCAGCGCCGTCTGCAGCCCGCCGCCCAGGCAGTAGCCCCGGATCATCGCGATCAGCGGCTTTGTCAGCGTCGAGTAGCGGGTAATGACGGCCTGCGAGACACGGTCATAATCGGCCTGTTGCTCGGGCGTGGCCCGCAGGCTGTCGAATTGCGAGATGTCGGCGCCGGATACGAACGCCTTTTCGCCTGCGCCCTTCATCACGATCACGCGGATGGCAGGATCGTTCTCGAAGCCGTCCAGTATCTTGAGAATGGCGAGCCGCATCTCGTAGGAGAGTGCATTATGCCGTTCCGGATTGTTGAACGTCATCCAGCCGATCACACCATCCTTCTCGGCCAGCATCTTGTCGGTGTCGAGCTTCATGTCCGCTGTTTCCTGGAATAGGGTGGCCACGCCTGGAGCCTGTACGTTCTGAGCATCGGTGAGGGGTGAACTATATCACCTTGTCTTGACGCAGCTTCTCGATGTCGGCTGGCGTATAGCCGATCTCGGCGAGCACGGCATTCGACTGCGCGCCGGTATCGGGCGCCGCGCATCGCATCTGCCATTGCGTGCGAGACATGTGGATCGGCTGCCCGACCAGCTCGATGTCGCCAAGCTGCCGATGCGGCACCTTGGCGGCCATGCCCAGATGCTGCACTTGCGGGTCGGCGAACACCTGGTCGACGGAATAGATCGGCCCGCAGGGAACGCTTGCCGCATTCAGAGCCTCGACCCAGTGCGCCATCGTATTGGTGCTGAAGATCGCTTCCAGTTCGTCATTGAGCGCATCGCGGTTTTTCAGCCGATCGCCCGAGGTGGCATATTCGGGGCGCTTCGACATCTCCGGTTTGCCGATCGCCTCACACAGCCGCCGCCAGCGGGTCTCGTCGCCCGAGCCGATATTGATGTGGCCATCGCTGGTGCGAAACGTGCCCGTCGGGATGAACTTTGGATGGTTGTTCCCCGCCTGGCCCGGCACCTTGCGGTCCATCAGCCATGTCGCCGACTGGAAGTCCATCACGGCGATCAGGCTCTCCAGCAGTGAGGTGTGTACCCACTGTCCCTCTCCGGAGGCTTCCCGTTCGAGCAGCGCGGTCAGGATGCCGCAAGCCAGGTAGAGGCCGGCGGTGACGTCGCCGATCGCCGTCCCGACCCGGAACGGTCCCTGTCCGGCAGGCCCCGTCACCGACATGATCCCGCTCATGCCCTGCGCGATCTGATCGACGCCGGGGCGCTTGGCGTAAGGGCCGTCCTGCCCGAAGCCTGAGATCGATCCATAGACGATGCGCCTGTTGATCGCGCGGAATGCCTCGTAGTCGATCCCCAGCCGCGTCTTGACGTCGGGTCGGAAGTTCTCGACCACCACGTCCGCGCGCTCCACCAGACGGCGCAGGATCTCGCGCGCGTCCGGCGCCTTCATGTTGAGCGTTATGCTTTCCTTGTTGCGGTGCAGGTTCTGGAAGTCCGACGACAGACGGTCGCCGACGAAGGCTTCCGCCTCGACCACGCCCGGCGGCATCTCGACCTTGATGACGCGCGCGCCCCAGTCGGCGAGCTGGCGCACGCAGCTTGGACCCGATCTCACGCGCGTGAAGTCGAGCACCGTGAAGCGGGCGAGCGGCAAGGCGGTTGAGGTCAAGGCCGTTTCCTCCCGGTGTGTTATCGTGGCGCGGAGTGTGCCACCGGGAGCAGCGCGACACAAATGCCGGGAAGGCCGGGTCTGTGACGATGAGGTTTCATACCTTCGAGGTATGCTGGGATACCGCCCTTGCGACCTTGTCGACGAGATCCCAAGGGGCTTACCGGGCGTTCAACGTCCGCAACCCAGGCGAAAGACCATGCATTGCCGTGTCAGGCCGCCGGTGTTGCCATGATGATATAGGATAGCGGCCGAACCGCGCGATCGGGGTCCATGATGACGACATCGAAACGACCGGAAGCCGGGCACGTGAATGCCGCGAACGACGCCATGACGCGGGCCGCTTCGCCCGAGGCGGCCGTAAAGCGTCTGGAGAAGCTGTACACGCACGCGACTTCGGCCCTGGCGACCGCGCTGGACCGCTATCTCGAAACGCGTCGTCTCCCGTCGCCTGACGAGCGTGCGCGCTTTCGCTATCCATTGCTGCGGGTCGTATACCGCGCGACCGACAAGCCCAGGCCCCCCACCCGCCGGGCGTTCGGCAAGCTGCAGCGGGAAGGCGTGTACGAGACCACGATCACGCACCCGACGGCATTCCGCGGCTATTTGCTGGAGCAGCTCGAACCGCTGATGGAGGAGTATGGCGCCGAGGTCGAGGTCGGCCTCAGCACGCAGGAGATCCCTTATCCCTACGTCATCGAGAAGGTGGAGGAGCTGGCGCGCGCCGGCGTTGCGCCCGGCGAGCTCGCACGGCACTTTCCGACGCCGCATCTGGCACAGGTCGGGGACGAGGTTGCCGATGGTCAATGGGAGCACAAGCCAGGATCGGCGCTGCCGCTGTCCTTGTTCGATGCCGCCCGCGTCGACTTCTCGCTGCGGCGGCTGGTCCACTACACCGGCAGCGACTGGCGCCACGTCCAGCGCTGGATACTGCTCACCAACTATCACCGCTACATCGACCAGTTCGTGCAACTCGGCCGCCGCCTGCTGGCCGGGGAAGGGCCGTACAGCGGCCTGATCCTGCCCGGCAACATCGCGCTGCGGCGCCAGCACACCGACCAGGAGGCCGAAGCCCTGGTCGGCAGCTCGCAGTGGCACCGTTTTCAGATGCCGGCCTATCATCTGACCGCGCCGGATGGCGAAGGCGTCACCCTGATCAACATCGGTGTCGGTCCCTCGAACGCCAAGAACATCACCGATCACCTGGCGGTTACCCGTCCCAATTGCTGGCTGATGGTGGGGCACTGCGGCGGGCTCCGGGAAAGCCAGGCGATCGGCGACTATGTGCTTGCCCACGCCTATCTGAGGCAGGATCGGATACTCGATGCGCTCGTTCCCCCGGACATTCCCATTCCTGCCCTGGCGGAAGTGCAGGTCGCCCTGCAGGACGCCGCCGCCCAGGTGACGGGGCAGTACGGCGATGCCCTCAAGGCGCGGCTTCGTACTGGAACGGTGGTCACCAACGATGATCGAAATTGGGAGTTGCGGTTCACTCAGGAGCGGCGGCGGATCAACCTGTCGCGGGCAATAGCCGTCGACATGGAAAGCGGCACCATCGCGGCCCAGGGCTTCCGGCTGCGCGTGCCATACGGAACGCTGCTGTGCGTGTCCGATAAGCCGCTGCACGGCGAGATCAAGCTGCCCGGTGCGGCCAATGCCTTTTACGAGACGGCGGTGGCCCAGCATCTCGAGATCGGCATGGCGACGCTGGACCTGCTCAAGCAGCGGCGCGAGAGCCTTCATTCGCGCAAGCTGCGCTCGTTCGACGAGCCACCGTTCAGGTGATGGGTCCGCACCGGCAACGCCGTCTTATTGGACCGGCGATTGGCGCAGGCCGGCCAACCCGGGTAATCTGAACACAAGAGCGTGACGTGCGGCGTCGGGGAGGAGCGAATGTCGGACGGACAGGCCGGGGATCGGAAAATGCACCTCGGCGTATTCTTCAATCACACCGGCCATCACATCGCTTCGTGGCGGCATCCCCGGGCCGATGCCGACGCCGGCGTGAACATCGACCACTATGTCCGTCTCGCTCAGACCGCCGAGAGCGCCGGCCTCGATTTCCTGTTCTTCGCCGACAGCGCCGCGGTCGCCGAGCGCAGGCCACGCTCGCTCTCACGTTCGGCGCAATATACGGCCTATTTCGAACCGACCACGTTGCTCGGTGCGCTGGCGATGGTCACGCGGCATATCGGCCTCGTCTCGACGGCGACCACCAGCTACAACGAGCCCTACAACGTCGCCCGTCGCTTCGCCTCGCTCGATTTCATCAGCAAGGGCCGCGCAGCCTGGAACGTGGTGACCTCGGGCAATGCGTCCGAAGCTCCCAACTTCGGTCGCGATGCACACTACGAGCACGAGGCCCGATATGACCGCGCCCGCGAGTTCGTGGAGGTGGTATTCGGTCTATGGGATACCTGGGACGACGATGCATTCCCGCGCGACAAGGACAGCGGCATCTTCCTGAGGCCGGAGAAGATGCACAGCCTCAACCATGACGGCAACCACTTCAAGGTGCGCGGACCGCTCAACATCCCGCGTTCGCCGCAGGGATATCCGGTGATCTTTCAGGCGGGTACCTCCGAGGCGGGACGTGAACTCGCCGCGGAGAC
>JBFWYV010000170.1:0-10782 GCA_050186055.1 Hyphomicrobiaceae bacterium
CAGCGGCGACAGCGCGATCATCGAATATATCGACGGCAAGCAGGTCATTCACCACAGCCGCGACTATCAGGTGATGACCAATTCCCCGACCTTTGAGCGGCAACTCGCGCTGAACGAGTACTGGAAAGAGATCGGTGGCACCGTCTTTCTGCCCGGCACCAATCGGGCCTCCGATCGATTTGCCCGCGCCTCGTTCTACGTGAAAGCGATCCCCAAGACGAGCGATCCGGTCGAGACGATCGCCAGCGCCTTCAGCGTCATCCGCAACACGTCGGTCCCCTTCGGCATCAGCACGCCGGACCAGCCCAACATCTCCTCGACGCGCTGGCGCACCGTCTCCGACCACAAGCGCAAGCTCTACTTCTTCGAGTCGGCGCTCACGCCGAACATCTTCTGGGTCGATCTGACCAAGCTGGACCTTTCGGAGAAGACTGGAAAGGTCAGGAAGCTCGACCTCGGCCCCAACCAGACGCACATCTACTCCGGCGTGGCCAACGATCAGTTCAAGGACGCCGAGCCGTTCAAGTTCCTCGGGATCTGAGTGGGTGCGGCTCTGTTACTGCCGCGCGGCCTTCAATCCCCTGATCTCTTCACGCAGGACTTCGATCTCGGCGTCCTGGCAATTGATCGTTGCACGCAGTTCGTCGCGCAGTTCATTGAGCGTCACGGCCTGATTGTCGTTGCCGGCCTCTATGAGCGGCGCATCACAATTGCCAAGCCCGCGCGTCGTCGCTCCGCGATCAGCTCAATCGTTCGGAAACCGCTCGCGCCACGTCGCACGCGTCAATCGATGCACCAGGCAGTCGTCGTCACCAAACATGCGTCGACCTTCCGGCACGAAGCCGAGCCGCCGGTAGAACTTGTGGGCGCGCGTGTTGCTCGCCAGCGGATCGATCACGATGGCAATCACCGCAGGCTCGGCGAAGCACATCTGGAATGCTCGCCGCATCATGGCTTCGCCGTAGCCCCTGCCTAAGTCTCCTGCCGCCCCGATCCAGATATCTATAGCCCGCAGGTTCGGCTCGATCTCTCCCCAGTAGTGCGTTTCCTCGGTGTGGGGATCGATGATCTGCATGGCTCCGATCGGCCGGCCGTCCAGCTCTGCGATAAAGTACTGATAGTCAGGCCTCACCAATGCCAACTCGTCCGGCCAGTAGGTGTCGCCGAATGCCTTGGGCTGATCTGGATCATCGCTGGTTGCCGCCATGACGTGCGGCTGGCGGTCCCACAGATCGAGCTGCGGTACGTCCGCGAGCGACATGGGGCGCAATGCAATTCTCTTGGCGTCCATCAAGGCGAGATCCTCTCAGAACCGATTGGATTGCGTCGGCTTCGGCTCAACTATTGACGCGGCCGGGCTGTGCAACCTGTCGACAAATGGTCCTGCATTGGCTCAAGAGTTCGTCTGCCGCAACGCTCGTCAGCACCCCACACAGAATCGGGACAGAGCGCGACTCCGCAACAAAGTGATAGCATCGTGAAGCGAACGCCCTGCAATTGAGGACGGCCTTGTTGATCCCGGCAGGTCCGAGGTTCCGGTGCGGGCGCAGGTGCGTCGCTGCATGGACGGACTGCAGCGCAACCGAATTATCTGGCTGGCTGCAGGCCACTCAGCTCTCAGACCGTCTCGCCACCACCCATAAGATCCGCGGCATCGATCAATCCGCGCTTTCGTGCGGCCTGCTCCGCGGTCACGCCGTCTTTGTTTGCGATGCTTGGATCAGCGCCATGGGCCATGAGCAGCGTTGTCATCTCGACGGCTGCGTCTTCGTCGTCCGGCAGGCAGAACAGCGGCGTGATGCCGGTTCTGGGGCCGACGGCATTGGCGAGTTGACGATCCTCGGCGAGCACTTCCCGCATCCGATCGCCCATGCCCAGATAAGTGAGGTTGAACACGTCGCGGCTGAACGGCATCAAGAACGCGGCGATCTCACGGCGATCAAAATGGGCTGCATATCCCATCGCCCCGCCGCCTATGCTCGTCGTGGGTCTGTCGATATCGGCACCGTGGGCGACCAGCAGCTTGACCACCTCCAGCGATCCGCCCGCGACGGCGACCTGAAGCGCGCGCTGCTCGATCCCGTCGGCGACATCGACGTCCATGCCGAGCTCAAGCAGCAGCGCGACCACATCGGCGCGGCCCTGGCGCGCGGCGCTCAGCATGGGAGCCGGATTGCGCAGACATTCCGGATTTAGCTCCGCCAGCTTGCGGGCCGCATCTTTGTCGAGCCGCATGCAGGCGGCTTGAAACGCGGCTTCGCCTTCCAGCGGTGGCTCCGCCGCACCATAACGCACCAGCAGGTCAGCCATCGCAGTATGACCGTATATCAGCGCCTCTTCTCGCAGGGGGCGCTTTGAATATGCATGCACGCCATCCGCGTTGGCGCCATGCGCCAACAGCCATTCGGTCCTTCTGAGGTGATTGGCCGCGACAGCATTGCCCAGGAGATAATCGAGAGCGTTCAGCGGGACATTGCCCCCGATCTTCCACGCATTGTCTCGCCACTTCCCCAATCGGTCACGTTGCTTAGACTGCGTCCAGAGGAAGTCGAGCCATGTCGTGTCGTCACGTGTGATCGAGGTATTGTAGAGCGCCTGCGAATCGTAAGGATCAGCGCCGCGCTCGATCAACAGCAGGGCCAGCTCGTTGGCCTGGGGATGGGGCGGCTTGTCGCCTTCGCCCTGGCCGATCACGCCGGTGAGGACCTTGAACGGATTGCCCCAGCCATCGTCGAACTCTGCATTCGGATTGGCGCCGAGATTCATCAGTATACTCACTAGATCGAGCGCGTTCTTCTCTTCGTTCGGCAATCGCGCATAGGCGACATAGAGCAAAGGCTCCCAGTCGAGCGGCCCGCCCTTCCGCGTCGCGGCGTCCGGATCGCCTGCAAGGCGCCGCTCCACCTCGGTGATGTTTCCCGCGGCGGCGGCGATGTAGAGATCATGGCTGGCGATCTCCGGCCACCGGGCGAGGATGCGCGCGGCTGCGGCCGGATCGCCACCCCATGCCGATCGCAGCACAATATCGACCCGTTCGGCGGTGCTGCGCCGCTCCATCGTCAGATCATCGAGCGCTGTTCTAAGCGCGGCCCAGCCGGAAAGACCATGTTCGCGCGCGAGTGCCAATTGCACATCGCGCAAACTGGGATTGTCCGTGGCGGCAGGCGTGGCTGCGATCAGGCGTTGTCGAGCCTCCGCATCGCCGGCGCGTAGCGTCTTCAGCCAGCGCTTAGCTTCTTTTTTGAGGTTGTCGAGAGTGGAATCAGAAGTGAGCGTGCGGCTCATGGACGACCTTCCTTCCGTGTCGCCTGATGTCCGCTGAAACAGGCCGGAAGAAGGGATCGAACGAAGTCGTGCCTTCGCATGGGTGGGAGCCAGCTCCCTTGCCGCGGACAGGTGGCGCCCCAAAGCGCACTGGCACCAGAATCGAGCGACACGCGTGCATTGTCAATGCTGCCTGGAAGCAACAGCCCCTCTTGTGCGGGTTGTCAATCGGCGAGGAACTTTGCGGGGTTAGTTTTCGACGCCGGTTGTCATTCAGACACCGGCCGGTTCACACCCGCCTGGATTTTGCATCACGAAGGCTCTGCCGCTTGGACACACGGGAGATGTCAGCTACCTACGGGGCAGCACCCTAGCGCTTATTGGCTTTTCTCGGATTGTTTTTGGCCTTGCACGCAAGCTGTGTCGGGTCGTCGCCGAAGGCACGGTCGACGAAGCTCTGCATGATTTGCTGCATGCTACAGATGATCTGGATCTTTTGTGGACGCGTTAAATCGAGACCTTCCAGAGTAGCAAGATAGGTTTCGAGTTCTGCCGCTTCGATCCCGTCCACGACGTTCCCGTCAGGGGTCGGTTCCGAACTGGCGCGCTGCGAGGCCTCCTTCTGGCCGTTGCGTGGATCGGCCGGCGGTATGGTCCTCCCGTCTCGTTTGGCATTCTTTCTCATGTTCCTCCGACGTGTCCGATCGAGCGCCGCCATCGGCGCGGGGCCGCCAGCATCTCGGCGGCCTGCGTCCACCTCAAGGGGGAAAGCGAGGGAAACGCGGGAACTGGGAGGAAGATGGAGGAAGGTAGAGGACCCCCGAGTGTGTACGGAGCAACAGAAAGCCGCAGTGGTTGATGTGGCTGCGGCGAATGAGGAGAATGGCGAATACTCTTATTCGAGGAGACGCGAAAGCGCCTCCGATTGCTCAGTGAACTTTTGAGTGTTGATCTTCCGCAGCCGCCTCAAGTTTTGCAGCTTCCAACGCAGAGCAGGAAGTTGCTGCAGATGGGGCACGCTGAGCAATGACCATTCCGGCTCTGCCGCGGCCAGTGACAGCAAGAAGCGACGTTCGTCGGCGCTCAGCCCTTGCTGAAGCTCACGGATCATTCGCTCACGCGCCGCCAAAAGCGACGCAAGTTCTACAGGGTCTGCCGTCATGCCGGCGAAGCCATGCTCGAACTCTTGGCGGATGTCCCGCAGCGACGGATTGAGGACCTCATGCAGCGGCCGATTGTGGCTTGCCAGGTAGATGACGAACGCGCGGCGAATGCCGGGGGAGAGTCCTTCATGCGCGAAAAGCTGAAGAACATCGAACAGATCGCGCGGATTCTGGCGATCCATAGCTGCAACCAGCTTGCCGCCGTACAGATCCTCGAGTGCAACAATCGGGACTTCTAGATCGGCCTGCAGGGTATCGCGTGCGGTCGGTGAGAGTGATGCTCGATGGACCGGATGGACGGTCCCGCGCATGATGAAGTTGACCTCGATTTTGACTTCGATCCTGCCGCGTCGCACGAACAGCTTGGTCTCTCCAGAATCTGGCGCAGCCGGCACGTGAGTCTCGAAGCCTTGGGTCTTGAGGCGCGGGACGGACTGGCGGATGGCCTCGTTGATGCGCTGGAGAGCCGCGTCACGCGGAAGGGTGTAATCGGGAAACACTAGGTCGAGGTCGACGGAGAGCCGCGGCATGTCGCGTATGAACAGGTTGATGGCCGTGCCGCCCTTAAGCGCAAATGTGTCGTCTACAAGCACGAGCGGCGCGACCCTCACCAACAACCAGGCGCTGTCGAGATAGACTTGGTTCATGGCTTGAGCACGAGCAGGCCGTCGGCGGAGCGCGACACCCACGGCCGGTTGCTGCCTTTCGGCAATTGAGATGGATCGAGCTTACCGGCCCAAGGCTGGGACAGCTCGCTGCCGAGCTGGAGGCAGAGGCGCACCGTCTTGACGCTGGTGCAGTGCTCAAGCAGCTCGAGCAGGACACCAGCGCGCAGACTATAGGTGCTCTCAACCAGCTCGCGCGCCTCCTGCAAGGGCTGGCGGACGCCGACTTCACTCAGCACCTCGAGCAGCGCGCGTTCCGGCGCAGAAACGAGCGCGGCACTTTTGCGGTTTTCGAAAGGTTGGACATGAAGCGGCGTATCAGGTGTCTCCCTGAAGAGACGCTTGCGGTGATATTCGGCCGGAAACCGCTCGGTGAACCAATTCGGCAAACGGCCCGCTTTCCAGCCGTAGAGATGAAGCACAGGACGTTGGGAGACATACTGGCGTATGCCCTGCCATTCGAGCGCGGACTTGCCGCCCACGTGCAGTCCGTCGAAGCTGCGTTGCAGCAGGAGCAGGCTCGGATGCAAGGCAGGGGGATCGTTCGCCCGGCAATAGACGCCGCGGGCCAGACGTTGCAGCCAACCGGCACGGACGTAGTAGACGGCGAGATCGGCCGATATGCCCAAGGCAGCGAGATCCTCGGACGTCAGGGGCGTCCCCGGCGACAGGGAGGTATAGAGTTGGTTTAGCTTGTTCCGTTGAGTCGTAGTCATCCTACGATTATAGAGATCAAATCAAATGAGGACAAGCTTGAGATTATAGGCATTGTCGTAATATGACTGCGACAATCCATACTTTTTCAAATTTCGCGCTAACCTCATCGTCTCTTCGATGGCTTAGCCGGGACATGGAAGGTTCCTTCGATCTCGACGATGTCGTCCTGGTTGAGACGGCTCACCTCGACGATCGTGCGTGGCGGATAGGGGGCCGCTTTCCAGAGCTCGGCTTGCACCTTGTTCACGATCGGCCGGAAACGGAACATGTCGGTGACGTAGACCACGAGACGCAGAGTGTCCCGCAGCGTTGCGCCCTCGGATTCGGCGATGAGCTTCATGTTGAGAAACGCCTGGCGAATGCGTGCCTCATCGCCGGTGACAAGGTTGTTCGTCCCGGGATCGATGCCGCGCATGCCGGCGATGAAGAGGAGGTCGCCCGTGCGCGTTGCGAAACTACAGGGCCTGACGCTCAGATGACGTCAGTCCTTTATCCTGATCTCCCCAAACACGCTCCCAGACTTCCCGCAACTTCCTCCGGGTGGATTGGTCGAGACGCGGGGCCTAAGGGCACAGGCGCGTCCCGGGGAACCCTGCTCGGTATCCAGGACGTAGTCGCGGGCGAGGAGCTGCGGACGACGACGGTGCGACGAGCAGATTCACACGATCATGGTGGCTCGCGGGCGACAGAACGGTGTGGCTGGCAGCCAACAGCACCGCTCGGAGACGTCCACGGTAGGCCCGACGATCGCGGCCAAGCACGCGCCGATCGTAGGGCGCAAGCCCGTGGTCCGAACGCTCCCGGATCACGATCAGGGGCCGACCTGAAGCGCGAAGCGGAAGCGTCCGAGGGCGGGCGGGTGGGGGAGGTTGGCGGCCGACGGAAACGAAAGAGCCTCCGCGCCGCGTTCAGCGGCGCGGAGGCGGAACCCGCTAGGGGTTCCAGATCAGCGCGTAGGTGTTCTGGTCCGCCTGGCCGGCGGCCCGTCCGAGGTTAGCGTAGAGCGTCTTCGAGCCGAACTCGGGAGCCGAGATCGACAGCGACACGTACTCCTTGCCCGACATCTGGCCGATGCGGAGCCAACCGGCACCGATCTCGACGCCCCGCGACAGGACCCGGAAGTCGGGCTGGCCGTCGGCGGCCTTATCGGTGACCGGCATGATCATGATGTCGGCACGGACGGAGAGGGTCTTGAGCTCGCCCTCGTAGTGTCCGTCCTCGCGCTTCGTCACGGTTCCGATGGTAGCCATGATGCTGATCCTTACGTTGATCCGGCGGAGGCCTATTCCCCCGCCGGCGCGTAGGGGATCGTGGCGGGCTGGAGCTTGAGGCATCCCAAGCGAAGCTCTGCTTCGCGCCGGGACCGCAACGCAGTGGAGGACCCGCGCTTTGCGCGGGTTGCCTCGAAGGCGACGCCTGCCACATCATCCCAGAAGCTTAGGCGGGGAAACGGGCTCCGGTCAGAGAGCAAGGATGAGCGTCCTGGCAGTCGGCCTCCGAGGCGCGGACAGACCATCGGCAGGAGCGTCGACACCTGCAACGGTGCCTCCATCACAACGCGGGACATCGACGAAGCCGCTCGGCCGCAACGCTCGCCTGAGCGCCGTAGAGGGCACGCGCGTGCCGCGGGTGGCGCGGTAGGGATCGTCACACGCATGTGCCGAGACGCCGGCTCTTCGCCGGTGGCTCGGTGGCGCCCTTGCGCCATAGAGCCCGACCGCCCGGGAGCGCGAGTTCGCGGGCGGACCGCCCAGACTTCTCTGCCATGCGATCGGCTGGGTCTGAGTTCCACTGACGTCAAACAACGTCAACTGGTGCTTTGCGAACTAACGTTACCGCAGGCGAATGTTTATCTTGTCCAGAGTGTTGATGAGCGCCGGGAAAGCGATCCGCGCTTCTTCTCGTCCGGAAGCGGCCCTGCGATCGGCGGATATGTTCGCCAGCGCCACATCCAGCAAGAGACATCACTTTGCCTCGACGCAGTTGTACCATAGTGTTTCGTCAGATCAGGTGCGTGAGCATGAGCAATGACTACACCGCAGGCAGCGCGGGTTTTCATATCGTACGCTACGAAGGACGGCAGTGAGGCGGCCGCCGATCTACGTAGAGACTTGGAATCGCTGGACCAGAGCCTTTATTCAGTTTGGCACGATCTGGTGCGGCTTGAGGGCGGACGCGACTGGTGGACCCAGATCGAAGCGGCAATCCGCCATCCCATCCTACAGCACCTTGTGCTTATTGTTACTCCCACGGCGCTCACGCGCCACGTCATCCGCGAAGAACTGCGCCTAGCACGCAGGCTCGGCAAAACCGTGGTTCCCGTGCGCGGGCCCGGCCTCGACGACCTTGCCAAACTGCCACGTTGGCTTGGTCAAGTATTGGATCTTGCAAGGCCCGAACACAAAGAGACGTTCCTTCGACAGCTTGCAGGACCTAGCCAGCACAACCCCGTCCCGCTGTGGCCGCCTGCACCTCCCATCGATTTCGTGCCACGGCCCCAGCACATGGTTGCTCTTATAAGTGACCTTCTCGACTCGGAGAGCCAGGATGCAATCGCCATAACCGCGGCACTTCGCGGCGCAACTGGCTATGGTAAGACCGCCCTCGCTCAAGCCATAGCCGCTGATCCTCGGATCGAGGACGCCTACTATGACGGGATCATCTGGGTAGCGCTCGGCCGACAGAGCGGCGGCCTTGTGATACCGTGGATTGTGGACATCATTGCCGCGCTCGGCGGGCCACGCGAGACATTCAACACTTCCGAGAGCGCCGCGGACGGGCTCGCCAAGGCGCTTGGCAACAAAAAGATTCTGCTAATAATAGACGACGTCTGGAACCGCGTCGACGTCGAACCTTTTCTTAAGGGCGGCCCCAATACGACCCGGCTGATCACGACCCGTGACGTGCGCGTTTTGCCAGCCCAGGCTGTCGAGCATCGCGTTGGCCCGCTGGCTGGGGGCGAGGAGGGCGAAGCGTGGCAACTGCTCGCGATCGGTCTGCCGTTGGATCAGGTGGTGGTCTGCAAGCAAGGGCTGGTGGCACTTGCGGAGCGGCGGCATAACTGGCCGCAGGCGCTCCGCCTTGCTAACGGCTATCTTCGCACTCGGTTGGGTTTGTCGCGACATACGGGCCGCAGAGCGAAAGTGTGTGCGCGACCAACGACCCGCTCCATCTCACTTGCTGATGCTGTCGCAGCTGCTAACAGCGTCCTCGATCAATGTGGCGGCGTGGGACTCGACCCGCACCGTCTTGGCCAAGCTCCCGATGACGGGCCGCCCTATATAGAGCGTCACGCGGCTGTTGCTGATGCTATGCGCCTTAATCTCTCCTTGCTTTCCGAGACGGAGCAGCAACGTTTCGCCGAGCTAGCGGTATTCCCCGAGGATGTCGACGTGCCGATTGGAATCGCGGCACGGCTATGGAAGGAAACCGGAGATCGAGACCGGCACGCGACGGAACGGCTGCTTGAGGCGTTCGACGACGCCTCTCTGTTGCATGACCTAGACTTCCCTGCCGGTACCTTCCGCTTCCACGACAGCGTGCGTCAATATCTAGTCGACGAAGCCACAAGGTGTGGCGCACTCGTCGACCGGCATCAGCGCTTGATCCAGGCTATGGGCGACATCGGCGGCGTAGCCGTGGCACCAACGGGAGAGACCAGCTACTTCTATCGCTACCTACCAGAGCATCTTGCGGCAGCTGGTGACCGCGCAACGCTCGATGCGCTATTGCTCGATCCGGAGTGGATGTCGAATAAACTCGTCCACACGGATATTAGCCTGCTGATCTTTGATTATCACCGCTATTCGAGCACGCCGCTGGCATCGAGATTGGGCGACTTAATTGATCTGTTGAAGTACACATTATCACGCGATCCCTACCAATTGCTCCCACAGCTTATTGGTCGACTAAATCCAAAAGAAGAGGCGGCCGCAGCCAAATTTATCGCAAACTGCCATCGCCACCTGATGCCAATGGACATTGTCCCGAAGCTGCCTACTTTCTCTCCTTCGGGAACAGAGATTAGACGAATGGGCGGGCATAAAAATGGCATCGCATCGATTGAGTTGCTGACAGATCAAATTCTTGTATCTGGCGATGAAAATGGAGAAATAATACTTTGGGATTGGTCCCAAGGCGAGCAACTATTCCGTTGCAGCCCACATCCATTCGGCATTAGCGACATATCTATACTCAGTGAAGATCGGTTCGCTGTTTCATACGATGACGGCACCGTCAGGATTTTGCTAATGCCAAACTGCGGCGTGGAGCGGATTATCGAGGCTCATAGCAAAACAATAACGTGCGTTGTAAGCGATCCGAACGATGGTCTGGTTACCGCGGCGTACGACAAGACGGTCAGGAGATGGCACCTGCCGAGCGAAAGTCTTTCGTGGGAAATCCAATACGCCTGCGGTGCCATTGCGCCGATCAGAGGTAACAGACTTTTGTTGGGCGGAGAAGCAGTCTCGGGCCGGAAGGGTGAGCCAAGACCGAGCGAAAATTTGATGGTCGATTCGTCCAGTGGACAAATACTTCGACGCTACTCGGGTCAACACGGTAGCGTCTACGATATTAGAGTTATCTCGGAGCAGCAGTTCCTCACAGCCTCCGACGACGGTTTTGTGCGACTGTGGGATTATTGCAATGCCAAACCAATAAGCGAACTTGATATAGGCTTTGGCGAGGAAGTGCATCGAATGAATTTATTATCGTCGGGGCTGCTCGTCGCCTCCACCGCCGATGGTCGGATAGTGATAGCAGATCCATTTAGGGCGCTCATTATTTCGCAATTCGAGCCGGGGGACAACGTCACATCCGATTTTGTGACACTGAAAGACGGAAACTTCCTAAGTGCATCCGGTTACGGCAGCGGAGACGTGTTTATTAGGCTTTGGGATGCGCAGAGAATTATTCGGAGCGGGCTTGAGAGATCTGATTATGAAGCGAGCATGTGGGAGTTATGGGAGCGG
>JBFWYV010000171.1:0-10644 GCA_050186055.1 Hyphomicrobiaceae bacterium
CAGTGACGGTCGAGCAGTCCGGATGGGTGAGCGCAGCGCGCAGCAGCCGCAACTGCTCTTCCCGAGGCAACGCGTCCCACGCGCGAACGTCCTCCTCGCTGGGAGTTGCCGACGGGAGCACGCGATCCAGAGTCTTAGGGTTCTCTGCCATGAGTCACCGTAGCATGATCGGGCGCCGTGCGGAACCGGCTGGCGCCTGCCACAGACCGCACTTCTCCCAAGACATCCGCCGCCGGGGCCTGCTTGCCAGCCGCCCTCAGTAAGTGCAGCCGCATCCTGGTCAAAATCACACTGGGATTGCAATAATATATGGGTTCACTGTTTCATCCCGCGTGGCCCACCGTGTCAGTCTGCGCGCAGCCGCCACACTAACCCTACGCGCGATGGTTCGGGCTCGAGGATTCTCCTCACGCCTTCGAATGCGCGTCAAGGCTCACCATGGCTGGAGCGTTCGGCCCGCCTGGAGAAAACCCGGGTCTCTCGCGAAGAAAGCTCATCATCGAAGCCATTCAAACAACGCACCCTGGGGAAACGGCACATGCAGGAAGTAGACGAACAGGCCGTAAAAGGCACCCCAGGCGAATAGGGTGAGGAGAAGCGCCGTGAGCCACCGCTCTTTCGCCAACGTGAGGTAGAGGAACGTCGTAACGGCGACGGCTATGGAAAAACCGAGCAGCCAGATAGCGAGGAAGTAGGCTGCGATCCAGGCGCAGATCTTGGCTGTCTCGCGCGCCAGGCGCGTGGCTTCCTCGTCACCTTCCTTGGCCAGGCCATGACCAATCGTTTTGACGGCACCCGCAACATCCAGGTTCAACTGGAGAAGCGCCAGCGGCAGGCCCAGGAATCCGACGACCCAGGGAAAAAGACCGGGACGGAATCCCCAGTCCCAGGACTGCCACAGCGCCCACCCGAAAAGCGCCACCAAAAACAGACTGAAGATCGGCAACCAGATCGAGACTGGCCCGGCTGCCTCGGCCTGGGGTTCCGCTGCCTTCGCCAATTGCTTGTATCTGGGCTGGCTCTGCTTTTCCCGCCATCTCTGGAACAGCGGATAGAGGACACCCAGCATAATCAGAGCAAAGAGCACTATCACACTGGGAAAACCAAGCCACTCCATCCCGTAGTTGTCGATGGTGAGAAAGAGGTTCTGTTCCGCCAGCTTTCCCAGCACCAACCCCAATATCAGGGGAGGACGGGGCCAGTCCGTCTGAACCATGACCCAGCCCAGCACCCCGAAGACCAGCATCACTATGACATCGCCGAAGGCGTTGTTCTCCGCATAGGCGCCGATGTAGACCAGGAGCAGAACAAACGGAATTACCAGGCTGCTTCGGACCTGAGTGATTTTGGCGATCTTTGAGAGGAACAGAAAACAGATCGCCGTGGTGATGATGTTGGAAACGACGATGATCCACACGAAGGAAAATGTCAGCGAGAGGTGGCCGCCCTTGGCCTCCGGCGTAAGCATCGGCGGTCCCGGAACCAAACCTTGAATAAGAAAGGCGCCCAACAGGATCGCCGTGGTCACGCTGCCGGGAACGCCGAAGGCGACAGTCGGGACCATGGCGCCGCCCAGAGTGGAATGGTTTGCCGCGCCGGGACCCAGCACCCCCTCTACCGCGCCTTTGCCAAATCGATCCTTATCGGGAGAGCTTTGAACCGCATGGGCGTAGGATATCCACTGGGATATGGCGCCGCCCATGCCGGGAATGAGACCGATATAGGTGCCCAGAACGCTGCACCGCATCACCAGGCCCCAATGGCGGAAGGTATCCTTGACCCCTTGGAGGACACCGCCGATCTTGCCGACATCCCCTTTCGCAATGCTCGACCTGGCAATCGCCATGTCGATGATCTCAGGGATGGCGAACAGGCCCAGCGTCGCGGGCACCAGCCGAATTCCATCCCAGAGGTAGAGGGTCTCGAAGGTATATCGCTCGGTACCGGAGATGGGATCGAGGCCCACCAGGGCGAACAGCAGCCCCAGGCATGCGGCGGTGAGCCCCTTCACAACAGATCCGCCGGTCAGGGAAGCCAGGAACGCCAGTCCAAGCATGGCGAACATGAAATATTGAGCCGAGCCTACCGACAGAACCAGAGGCCTCACGGCCGGAATGAAGAGCGCCAGACACAATGCGCCGAAAATCGCGCCCACGAACGAACTCATCAAGGCCGCTCCGAGAGCGCGCCCAGCCTCCCCTTTCTTTGCCATCGGATGGCCGTCGACAAGCATGGAGGCGGTGATCGGCTCTCCCGGGACGCCGAACAGGATCGACGTGATGTCACCGGTGGTGGCGGTAACAGCCGCCATCCCAAGGAGGAAAGAAAAAGCCTCCACCGGCGTCATTGTAAAAATAAAAGGGAGCATCAGGGCCAAAGTGACCGGCCCACCGAGGCCCGGCAGGATTCCCACCAGGAAGCCGATGGCAATCCCTACCAACTGGAGGGCGAACGCCTTCCAGGCAAAAAGCTGGACCAAGCCTTGAAAGCAGGCATCGAAAATTTCGACCATCACAGATTCCCGGCCGGCAACGGGACGACCGCCCGCCGCCGCAATCAATGGACCGCTGGCTGCCTGCCGTTACTTGCTTTTCTGCCCGGGTCTCAAAAGCTCTGTCAGTTTGGACTTCAATCCTGGACTGAACTCGTAAAGGCCGGCCATCAATTTTGCTATGGTGGGCCCATCGACCGGATCGATGCTTATCTTGGCTTTCTCGGCTTCCTTCAAGAGATCCGGATCACTCATCGTTTCCATGAACGCCTTCTGGAGGAGCTGAAGACGATCTTGCGGAACGCCGGGCGGCACGCTGTAGGGCCGCGCTGCCTTGGTGTAGACGCCGCTGACGACATTAAGAATAGTCCGTGCCTCGTCGGTCTTCGCAAACTGCATTGCCACAGGCACAGCCTTGAGATCGGGATGGGACTTATCCATCGATTGCAACACGACGTGCACGTCGCCCGCCTTGAGTCCACTTGCCCATGTCGGCTTGATCGATTCCCAAGCCCAACATCCGCCGTCGATCTCTCCCGACTCGGCCGCCAGCCGGACCTTAGACGTGCCCGAATATCCCCTGACGAGTTTCATGGGGAAGCCCAGGGCTGCCTGCAGAAGCGTGGGCACATCGTCCGTGGTGGATCCCGGAGCGGTGCCGCCGATCTTTATCGGCCGCTTGGACTTGAACCAGTCATCCATCGTCTTGATGCCGCTGGCCTTGGTCAAGGCGCAGACAACCGAGTCGGGCGTGGGCACGCCCAGCCAGCCGAACTTTCGGCCGTCGAGCTTGGCCGCTTTATTCCCCAGCACCTGCTGGAGCACGATGGGGCCGATCCAGTTGCCGATCACGGTGCCGTCGCGCGGGGCCTGATTGTACAGGTAATTGGCCGCGATCAGGCTTCCAGCCCCGGTCCTGTTTTCCACCACCACGGTGGGTTTGCCAGGGAGGTGCTTTCCGAAGTGCCGCGCGATCAGGCGGGTGTACGTGTCAAAACCTCCGCCGGCTGAGAAGCCGACGACGAAAGTGACTGTCTTGCCCTTGTAGAATTCATCCGCAGACGCTTGCGGTGTGGCGGCGAAGGAAAGCGTAGCGAATGCCGCCGGAAGCAGCCAGTGTCTCGATTTCATTGTCTTGCACCTCCCTTATTTCTGATTACCAACTATCGCTATGGCCTATCTGGATTCGAATCAGGGATCATACGGCCGGCTCGGCCTGCACAACGGTCTTGATTCTTCACATCGATCCCTTGCGACGGACACTTATCGCTGCCGATCAGCTTCGGGCTGGCTCGACCGTTCTATGTGTCGGCAATAGCCCAATTAATCAGAAGCTTAGAACGGTGCACAATCCGGCGCAAGTCTCAAGCACTCCGGGTGTCGCTGGTCCGACGCGCCGGCTCGCGTTGGGTTTTCAGTTGCCCGGATAGGTCGCACCGATTGTCATCGCATTTCATCGACGTATCCGTTGCGTTTCCGGAATTGCCAAAATCCCGTGCAGTCTCGACGTGTCTCGAAAGTGGAAGGAGTCTCGACCAAACGGTCTCCAACGGCCTCGCCCCTGGTCCCAATCGGAGCTATATCCAGCGCGAGACCGAGAAGCATTCGAGAGATCAACCGTCCCGTCCGGCGCCCATGCCCGAATCGAACCGCCACCGTCAGTTGCCGTCGTGCCGTGTGCTGCCATTGGCGGTCGTGATCGCTGCGTTGGCCGCCGCCGTACCGGCACAGATGGACACGGCATCGGCGAAACCGGCTCCTAAGCGGGTCGTATCCATGAACCTGTGCACCGATCAACTGGCCATGCTGTTGAGCGCCGGGAGCCAGCTTCATTCGATCTACTATCTTACCCAGGATGCCGATACGGCCGTACTGGCGGAAGAGGCACGAGGATATGCAGTCAATCACGGGCTGGCGGAAGAGATCTTCCTGATGCGTCCTGATCTGGTGCTGGCAGGCACCTACTCGAACCGCGCCACGATCGGCCTGTTGCGGAGACTGGGCTTTGAGGTGCTCGAACTCGCTCCGGCCCGGTCGTTCGACGATATCCGGCGCGATCTGAGCACTGTGGGAGCGGCGATTGGCCGAGAGCGCGAAGCCAAGGCAGCGATTCAAGCGTTCGACCGCGAGCTTGCCCGTATCACGGCCATGGAGCGCGAGCGCATGCTGACAGCCCTCTACTCCGCCAACAGCTATACGTCAGGGCGCGGCACGCTCGAATCCGAGGTTGTGGCGGCGGCGGGGCAGGTCAACGTCGGGGACCGCCTGGGCAGGTCGACAGTCCGGCTGCCGCTGGAAGTGCTGATCATGCTTCGGCCGGAACTCGTTGTTTCCGACGAAGAACCGTCGAAGCCGGCGCAGGCCTATGAAGTCTTCCGGCACCCGGCGCTGCGGCGTGGCCTTCGCGCCGGCGAATTCGTGCACATCCCCGGCAGATACCTGCTTTGCGGTGCGCCGTTCACACTGGAGGCGGTCGCCCGGCTGCGCTCCGCCGCCCAGTTACTGGCAGGGCAGAGAGCGCGATGAAATACCCCGCGCTTCTGACTGCTCTGCTGCTCGGCCTCGGCGTGGCTTTCATGGCGTCTCTGCTTGTGGGTCCGGCGGCGCTTTCGTTCAGCACGTCGGTTGCCGCGCTGTTCGGCGGCGGCAACGAGGCCGCCATTCTGGTCATGCAGGAGATCCGTCTGCCACGCGCCTTGCTCGGGGCGATGATCGGGGCGACACTCGGGCTCAGCGGCGCGGTGTTGCAGGGTTTCCTGCGGAATCCGCTCGCCGATCCCGGCATCCTGGGCATCAGCTCGTCGGCGGCATTCGGCGCGGTGCTCGCCATCTACACGGGCCTGTCGGCTCTGACGTCGCTCGCCGTACCGATCGCGGGGATGGGCGGCGCGGTCGCTGCGGTCGTGCTGCTGCTGACCCTGACCGGCCGGCACGCAGGCACGTTGACGCTGATCCTAGCCGGCGTCGCACTCAGCAGTCTGAGTGGCGCGTTGACCGCGTTGGCGCTCAACCTGTCGTCAAATCCCTTCGCAGCGCTCGAGATCGTGTTCTGGATGCTCGGCTCACTGACGGATCGGTCGTTCGTTCATGTCGCCATCGCGGCGCCGTTCATGCTGATCGGATGGCTGCTGCTGTTCTCGGTCGGACGCGCGCTCGATGCCCTGACGCTGGGCGCGGAGGTCGCGGCAACGCTCGGGGCACGGGTGCGCCGCGTTCGCACGCTTGCGATCTGGGGCACCGCAGTCTCCGTCGGCGCAGCGACGTCGGTTGCGGGCTCGATCGGCTTTGTCGGGTTGATCGTACCGCATCTTCTGCGGCCGCTGGTCGGACAGACGCCAAGCCGGCTGCTTCCGGTCAGCGCGGCCGGCGGCGCGATCCTGGTGCTGATTGCCGACGTCGCGGTGCGGGTCATCGCGCCCGGTCGCGACATCAAGCTCGGAGTCCTCACGGCGATCGTCGGCGCACCTTTCTTCGTGTGGCTTGTCGTCAAGACACGCCGGGAGGAGCTGTGAGCGCGTTGCGGATGAGGCAGGTCTCGGTACGGCTCGCCGCGCGGGAGATCCTGCGCTCGGTCGACGTGGACATCGAGCCGGGCCAAGTAGTCGGCGTCATCGGTCCCAACGGCGCCGGCAAATCGACGCTGTTGAGAGCCGCGCTCGGCCTTGTCCCTGCCAGCGGCCAGATCACGCTTTTCGGCAAGCCGATGCCCGTCATGAGCGAGGAAGCGCGCGCCAGGCTGGCGGCCTACGTTCCGCAAGACCGCAAAGTCGCATGGCCGCTCACCATCGAGGCCGTGATCGCCCTTGGCCGCTTGCCGCACCTGGCGCCGATGACTCCGATGAGCAGCCGCGACAGGGCGATTGTGGACGAGATCATCCGCGAGGTCGAACTCGACGACCTGCGTGGCCGCAGGATCAACGAGATCTCGGGAGGAGAAAAGGCACGCGTGCTGATAGCGCGCGCATTCGCGCAGGACACGCCGCTGCTTCTCGCCGACGAACCAGGCGCCGGCCTCGACCCGGCGCATCAGATTTCTCTGCTGGAGTTGTTTCGTGCAAAAGCCCGCAAGGGGCGCTCGGTGGTCGTCACGATGCACGATCTGACAGCCGCCGCGCGCTGGTGCGACAGCCTCGTTTTGCTGCACCACGGCGCGGTGGTCGCCAGCGGGCCGCCGTTGAGCGTGCTCACAGTGGAGAGGATCGCCCAGGTCTATGCGTGCAAGGCGCTCATCGCGCAGGACGAGGCCGGGCCGATCGTGATGACGACGGCCCGGATCGGCGATTCAGGTTCGAGCGACACGCGGCCGACAGAAGAGCAATGAGATCCCGCCCGCCGCGGTTGCTGATGCTGCGTCCGACTTCAGGCGGCCGCTATGCGCCCAGCAGCCAATAGACCGGTGCGAAACTGAGCAGCCCGAAGGCAAACGGCATCGCGTGCAGGATCATGCTGCGGCGTTTGCGCCGGATACGAAGCGTCGTTAGGCGAGCGGCGTAGCTGTTGCGTGTTGCCTGCAGGCTTGCAATACGTTCCGCGCGGCTCCGGTCGAGCACGTCACGCGTCAGGTGTTTCAACCGGCCGTTGCGCCCGGTCAATGCCCCCATTCGGCTCAGATCGCTCGCCAGCACTCCGATCTGATTGATCAGCGCCTGCTCCTTCGCGGCCTCGTAGGCGGCACGGAGGTCCGTCGTCGCAAGGATCGTGCTCATCTCATA
This sequence comes from Hyphomicrobiaceae bacterium, assembly GCA_050186055.1. Taxonomy (GTDB): domain Bacteria; phylum Pseudomonadota; class Alphaproteobacteria; order Rhizobiales; family Hyphomicrobiaceae; genus CAMDPA01. The sequence goes on from JBFWYV010000171.1 coordinate 7,204, forward strand.
CTCCCGCTACGTTTAGACGGCGCTCTCCCCGATCGGACACGCCATGTCGGCCACGACCGCACCGTCGTGCCCAACACCGGGTCCGTCGGAAGATTGTGATGCCGCAAGCTGCGGCTGCCGTCCGGTGAACTCCAATCCACCTTTGCCAAAAACCAGCAAGGGCGCCCGAAAACTGTCCCTTGCCGTACGTTCGGCGAACTCGTCGCCCGCGGGGACGGCATCGCATTCCAATGTGTCGATCCGCGGGCAGATGCCATGCGCCGGGTTGGCTGTGGACAAAGCCGGAGAACGACGAGCTTCGTGACCGGCGAAGCCCGCGTACCATTGGGGGCACGCACGGCCGCTTCAGGGCTCAAGATCGCGCAGCTCGTCGGCAGATACGGCGTAGTGCCTGCCCGCGAGCGTGCCGAGGAATTTTCCCAGCGCTATGTCCTCTTGCCGCAGGAAGCCGCGCGCCGGCAGCTCTCCATTTCGCACCATCTCGACGACTGAAACGACGGAAGCCGCCGTCGTCCAGGCGATCGCTCTGCGCGTGCGCCCGGCGATGGGTTTCGGACGGTAGGCGCGAACGAACTCGCGGCGCTGCAGCCGTCCGGACAACGTCCCCTCCGAGGCGACGTGGATGTAGACGACGTCACGGTCGACGGGCGGCTTGGCATGCACCAGGATCTCGCCGGCCTCGGCACGGCGCTGGCGCATCAACAGCTCATGGAAGAAGAAGTTCATGAGCCTCATATGCCCGGGGTAGCGGATCGTCTTGTAGTCGATGTTGTCCACGCGGCCGAGGTAGGTCTCGCACATGGTGCCGAGACCGCCGGACGTGGTGAAAGCCTCCAGCATGATGCCGTCGATGTACAGGGTTTCGAGCCATTCCATCGATGACACGAACTTGCGCTGCTCGTCCTCGATCACCTCGCAGTCGTTGAGATATTCGTTGACCACCCCTTCCGGCGACCAGTTGAACGCATACCCCATCAGGCCGGTCGGGTTCTGGGGAAGCGCCCCGACGCGCATGCGGCACGAGCGGCAATGATCGAACAGGGCAATCTGCGCAGCACCGACGATGCCGACGAAGCCCGGAGCAAGTCCGCATTGCGGCGCCATGACGCCGCGGGCCGTCGCGCTCATCTCGATGATGGCACGCGTCGTCGGCACATCCTCCGTCAGATCGAAGTAATGAATGCCGGCGTGATGCGCCGCCGCGGCAACCGCGAGGTTGAGCTGATAGGGCAGGCAGGACACCACCGCATCGACACCGGAGAGGGCTTTGCTCAGTATATCGGGATTGGTGATGTCGGACCGCTCGACGGGAAACGGCAGGTTCCTGGTCGTGCTCGCCGCATCGTAGCCAGTCACGTTCAGACCGCCGGCGTGCAGCAGTTCCGCCGTCAGAGTTCCGATCTTGCCGAGACCGAGGACCGCGACGCGTTCCATGTTTCCCCTCCAATCCTCAGATATCGAACTTTATGCCCTGTGCGAGAGGGAGGTCGCGGGAGTAGTTCACGGTGTTGGTCTGGCGGCGCATGTATCCCTTCCAGGCATCCGAACCGCTTTCGCGGCCGCCGCCGGTATCCTTCTCTCCACCGAACGCGCCGCCGATTTCGGCTCCCGACGGGCCGATGTTGACGTTGGCGATGCCGCAGTCGGAACCGGTGGCCGACAGGAAAGCTTCGGTCTCCCTGACGTCGGTTGAGAAGATCGACGAGGACAGTCCCTGCGGTACCGCGTTGTGCAGGGCGACGGCATCGTCGAAACGGGCATACTTCAGCACATACAGGATCGGTGCGAACGTCTCCCGGCAGACGATCTCCGTCTGCGCCGGCATTTCGACGATTGCCGGATGAACGTAAGCGGCGTTGGGGAACTCCGAGAGGAGTGCGCGGCCGCCGCCGTGGACGATACCGCCATCGGCGCGGGCCTGGTCCAGCGCGCGTTCCATCGACTGAAGTGCGCTGCTATCGATCAGGGGACCGACGAGGACGCCGTCATCCAGCGGATTGCCGATCGGCAGACGGTCGTAGATGGTCTTCAGGCGCGCCACCACGCCGTCGTGGATGCTGTCGTGAACGATCAGCCTGCGCAGGCTTGTGCAGCGCTGACCGGCCGTTCCGACGGCTGAGAATACGATCGCCCTCAGCGCCAGCTCGATATCGGCCGACGGCGCAACGATCATGCCGTTGTTGCCGCCGAGTTCCAGGATCGAGCGGCCGAGACGCCCGGCCACTGCCGTGCCGACGGTTCTCCCCATCGGCACGGAGCCGGTCGCGGATACGATTGCGACGCTGCGGTTGGCGGCAACTGCCTCGCCGGCAGGCCGGCCTCCGATCGCCGTCTGCATCAGGCCCTCCGGTGCATCGGAGCCGAAACTCGCCGTTACCCGATCGCAGATCCGCTGGACCGCAAGCGCGCACAGCGGCGTCTTCTCGGACGGCTTCCACAGCACGGGATCGCCGCATACAAGGGCGAGCGCGGAATTCCAGCACCACGGTGCGACCGGAAAGTTGAACGACGTGATGATCCCGCACAGACCCATCGGATGCCAGGTCTCGCGCATGGCATGGCCCGGCCGCTCCGACGCGATGGTCAAGCCATAGAGCTGCCGCGAGAGACCGACTGCGAAATCGCAGATGTCGATCATCTCCTGCACCTCGCCGAGGCCCTCCTGCAGGATCTTGCCGCATTCGAGGGTGACGAGGCGCCCGAGGCTCTCCTTCTCGCGCCGCAACTCCTGGCCAAGCAGGCGCACCAGTTCGCCCCGCCGCGGCGCCGGCACCTGGCGCCACCGCCGGAACGCCTCGGCGCCCTTTACGATCATCTGATCGATACGGTCCGGCGGCGTGACCCGCAGACGCGCTATCTCGCTGCCGTCGATCGGGGTGGTTACGACGAGATCGCCGGCCATCAGTTCGCGACCGGCGAGACCACATGCGGCCAGAATGTCGGTGGTATTCATCGCCCTGAGGTTCCTGCTTCACACGCGCTGCAGCCACGCGGCTGCAGTACCCCTGCTCTGTGATGTATGGATGCCGGACCGGAATAGAAAGGGCCGCCGGGATGTGTCCGGCAGTTGCAGCGGCCCTTATTCCGGCGCGGAACGCGACAGGCACTGAGCAAGCGGAGACTTGCCGTAGGCAGCCGCCTCCGCGGTCGTGACGGATGAGGGGAGGCAAAGTTACAACCCCACCATAGGCCGTCATGGCCGCGCCGGGGCGACGTGGCAACGTTGGCCCGGACAACGGCGGCCATCCACGTGGCTCGCCGCGGGCACTGAACAAGCGGATGCCTGTCGCAGGAACTCTCTCCATCGGTTCCTGCATTCGTTTCCGATCCGGGACAGCAACCTCAACAGCACTGCAAATAAATAGTGGTTTCACGGCCGCCGCACGGCTACACTCGCCAAATCATAAAGAATAAAGTGGAGAGGAAACGTGGCTCGTGGCT
>JBFWYV010000172.1:0-10623 GCA_050186055.1 Hyphomicrobiaceae bacterium
AAGTCGTTGTCCGGATCGAGGAATTGCAGATGGACCGTGCGCGGCAGTTCCGTTTCCTGCGCGCGAGTGAGGCTGTAGAGGCCCTTGCTGTCGGCACCGGTATCGACCAGCTGATCGAGCACAAAGGTCTCGACCGCCGAGCCGCCGCGCTGCACGAACTTGATCAGGGCACTCGATTCGCAGGCATCGAAGAAATAGAGCTGCATCAGCGGCCCGAGCGCCGAGCGCGGGCTCATGACATTATTGATCAGGTAACCACGGACAATGCCGTTGATGCCGGACACGTCGATCGACACGCCAAGGCCGGCGCAGATCTCCGCCACGACGTCGGCGAGCGTGACCAAACCCAGCCGGCCGGTGAGCCAATGGCCGCGCCGCCAGTTCGGCCCGTCGCGCCAGACCAGCGAGCTGTTCGGATACTGCGGATAGGGGCGCGCGTCCCAGGTCCAGGCCCACATTGAGGCGCGATCAATCATCGGCGCGCCGTAGACCGAGGACGTTGGGTTGTGGCCGTTTGCAGGCTCCCAATAGGTCAGGTGCGCTTCGAGGAAGGCGCGCTGGATCAGGTCATCGCGCCGCCCGGTCGAGAAATACGGTGAGAGGCTCTCCGACGATTTCGGGTCGTAAAAGACGTTGGGCTGGTTGCTGCCCTTGTCGATCGCCGGGCAACCGAACTCGGTGAACCAGATCGGTTTGCCTTGCGGCACCCACGCGGTCGGCGTGCCGTTTTCGACTCCGCCCGGCCGGTCGTAGTGCTGGTTCGCCCACCAGCTCTGAAAATCCTTGTAGCGGAACACCCATGGCTTGCCGTAGGCGCCGTCGGTGACGGGAGTCCGCGTCTGTGTCTTCCGGTCATTGCTTGACGCATAGAACCACTCGAAGAGCTCGCCGCCTTCGATATTGCCTTGCAGATAGCCTTGGTCGTAGATCGACGGCGCGCCGGCCTCGGCGTCGAGGTGCAGCCGCCCCGAGCGCCAGTCGGACAGCGGCATGTAGTTGTCGACGCCGACGAAATCGATGTTCGCACTCGCCCACAGCGGGTCGAGATGGAAGTAAACATCGTTCGAGCCGTCATCGGGTCTGAAGTTCGCGTACTCGCTCCAATCAGCGGCGTACCCCACCTTGCAGCCCGCCCCGACGATGGCCTTCACGTCGGCTGCGAGCGCCACCATCTTGGCAACCGCCGGAAACGCCGATGCGCTCGATCGCACCGCATTGAGCGCGACCATCTCGGAGCCGATCAAGAAGGCATCGACGCCGCCCGCCGCGACCGCGAGCTTGCCGTAGTGCAAAATGAAACGTCGGTACGACCATTCGGCCGGGCCGCTGTACGGAATCGTGTCGCCGTTCCAGGCCCCGAAATCCGACGGCGCCGCGCTGCCAAAGAAGGTATCGACTTGCGTCGCCGCGGTCGCGGTCTTGTCGACCGTTCCGGCATAGCCCGGCGCCGGCGAGCAGGTGATGCGGCCGCGCCAGGGAAACGTCGGCTGCCCGTTGATCGCGGCGTTGTCGCTGTACGGGTTCGGCAGGCTGTTGCCGGCCGGAATGTCCATCATTACGAACGGGTAGAGCACGACGCGGAAGCCGCGCGCCTTCAGCTCCGTGATAGCCCGAACAATCGAGCGGTCGGCCGGCGCGCCGCCGAGCAGCGGGCCGAAACTGTCGGAGGAGACCACATCGGCGCTTCCGCGCCCGACACCTGAGACTTGCCAGCTCCACGGCGTGTTCGATTTGGCGGCAAACTCGATCTTGGGCTTGATCTCGCAGTTACCGCAGCGAAGATCCGTGCCGTGCCAGGCGACGACAAGCGAAACCGTGTCGATGTTCGGGGCGCTCGCCTGCAGCTGATCGAGCGAGACCAGGAAATCGACCTTGCCGATGCCGCCGTGCCGGTTCTCCGCAATGGTGTGGCCGAAACCGTCGTCGCGATAGACGGTGTCGGTCGCGTAAGCGAACTCGCCAAGGCTCGGAATGAGGGTGACGCCGGTGAGGATGTCCTCGAGGCGAAGGCCGGTGGCGCTGGGGCGGCGGATCACCTCGACCGTGATCTGCGGGATGCGGTTGCCGAATTTTTCGACCGGCATCTCCTCGAACACGAGGTAGGCAAGCCCGCGAAAGCCCGGCACGTTGCCGGTGCCCTCGACCGCCTCGATCTTCGGGTCGGCGCCCTGGCTCTCGTCGCCCTTATAGAGCCGCCAGGTGAACTGCGACATGTCGAGCGGCTTGCCGTCCGCCCATACGCCTCCGATGTCGACGATCGGGCCTTCGCAAAGCCCGAGCGCGAACGAGACGTAATAAGTATAGGTCGTGGTGGTCGTGGTGACGGTCTGTCCGCTACCGCCGCCCTTGCCGCCGCCTCCTTGCGTCTGCGTCGTGGTGGTCACGACCTCGCGGAAGTTGGTCGCCCAGATCATCTGCGGGCTCACCCGCATGCGGCCGTAAACGCGCAGGACCGCCGCCCCCTCGCTTGACGACGTGACAAACAGATTGGTGAGGCGCGGACCCTCCTCCTGGTTCTGGATCGGCCCCGGTGCAAAGAGCTTCTGGTCAATGAAGCCCCCGGCAAAGGCGCCGACCAGCGCGCCGATCGGCCCGCCGACCGCATAGCCGGCGATCGACAGCACAAGTTGAGCCATCGGTCAGTCCGTTGCGCCCGGAAACGCAAACGCGTAGGCGATGCGGCGCCGCCAGGCCGCCGGCAATGCATTCTCGGCCACCGCATGGCGGTCATAGGCATGGATGATCGTGTCTGGACCCGAGGCGATGGCAGCATGCTTGGCGGGGCCGCGGTCCCGGACACGGATCAGGATCACGTCGCTCTCGCGCAACGCCTCACCGTCACGGAACTGCGCCGCATCGATCTCGACGAGATGCCGACGCGCGGCATCGCGCAAGGTCTCTTGCCCCGTTTCCTCAGCCCAGTTGGGCGAATACGGAGTGATCGGCTCTTTCTCCGGCCCGCAGAACGCGCGATAGATGCCGCGAATGAGCCCGAGGCAGTCGGCGCCGGCGCCCTTGAGCGAAGCCTGGTGCCGATAGGGCGTGCCGATCCAGGAACGGGCCTCGGCCACGATAGCGGCGCGACTCACCGGCCGAGCCTCACCATCCGGCACGGTCCCTTGTTGGTCAGGTCCTTGCATGTTATATTCCAGTATAACTTTGGAAGGTGATGCCATGGCCCATGCTGCGCGGCTTCGGAAGGTTGGCGGATCGGTGATGCTCGCGATCCCCAAGCCCATGCTTGATGCGCTTGATCTTGCCCCGGATGCCGCCGTCGGGCTTTCGATCAAGTCGGGACGGCTTGTGGTCGACCCGAAGAAACGGCGGCGCTATTCGCTCGATGAACTGCTGGCGCAGTGCAAGCCCGGGGCGAAACGCTCGCCTGAGGATCGCGAGTGGACGGCGGGTCGGCCGGCCGGCCGCGAGCTGATCTAATGGAGCGCGGCGATATCTACCTCGTCTCGCTCGATCCGACCGCCGGCCACGAGCAGCAGGGCAAGCGGCCCGTGCTGGTGATTTCGCCGGGCAAGTTCAACCGCCTGACCGGCGTGCCCGTGGTACTTCCGATCACGACCGGCGGCGGATTTGCCCGCACCGCCGGTTTTGCGGTGTCGCTGATGGGCACAGGCTTGCAGACAACCGGTGTCGTGCGCTGCGATCAGCCGCGTGCGTTCGATCTCAAGGCGCGCGGCGCCAAGAAGCTTGAAGCCGTGCCCGATGCCATCATCGACGAAGTCCTGAGCAAGGTCGGCCCGCTGTTCGAGTAGCAAAAAACGTTACGCCTTAACCCTGTCCGCCGACTTTTGATCCGCCATCGTTGGCGTCTCCAGTGTTGGCGTAGCTCGTTACGGCGTCGTTTCCGGGGATGTAAGGAAATCCGCGGAAGTTCGAGACGTTGTTGAAGCGGTCGCGGCAGGTGGCGAGGCTCTTGTCGCAGCCCGCCGTCACGCTGAAGGTGTCGCCGATCGCGATGTCGAACGGCATGGTCTCCCAGAGCTCGAACGAGACCTCGGCGCCGTTGTTGACGTGGAATTTGACCTCCATGATCGCGCCGGCGTTGGCGCCGGTCAGCCACGTCACCTTGCCGCCGGTGAACCAGCCGTCCTGGTAGCCGGTAAGCCCGCTTGCTGAGAATGTGTGATTGGTGGCAACGCCGTCGACCGTGCCGCTGCCCTTGTAGGTCGGTGACGTGAGATCGACCGTGCACCGGCTGTCGCCGAGATCGGCGTCGCACGAGCGCTGGTAAAGACGGCCACGCTCCTGGTTGAGCGCGTGCGAGAGGCCGCGCATCTCGGTCGTGAATGCGTTGAGCCCCCGCGAAATCTCGCCGACCGAGCCGCTGAATACAATGTCGCGGTCGTTCACGTCGGTCCAGTCGACCAGGAACAGCGTCAGCGACGCATTGTCGTAGAGGCCGGCGGCCAAATCAGCTTCGTTGAGATGATCGCTCTGCAATGCGCCGGCGATATCCATCGTGTCGACGTTGAGCGCGAGCGTCTGCGTGACCGCCGACGCCGTCATGCCGGCAAGCCGCTCATAGGTCACACCGTCGAACGTCAGGTCCTCATCGTGGTCGGTGAACCCGATCCTGACGCCATCGGTTCGCTGCAGCAGCCAGCAATGGCAGAACGTGGTGAGCCCGCTTGCGAGCTTGTCTCGCATCGAGGCCGACAGGTCGCGCATGCTCTAAGGCCAGCCTCTATTCGCGGACCTCGACGAGGTCGATCTGCGAGACCACCTGCTGGTCGAAGGCGTTCGCCTGAACCGGCAAGTGATCGGTGTCGAAACGCACCGGCACGTCGAACTCAAAAGTCGCGGTCGGATTCGAACCGGGCGCGGACGAGAAGGTGACCTGCCCGGTCAGGTAATCGATGCCGGACGGCGTGACCGGCGAGCCATCGACCTTCACGATGACGGTGCTGACCACCGGCTTGGTGATGGTGCGGACATGCTGGAATCCGCCGATGTCGTAACGCTTGACCAGCTGCCAGACCGTCGGCGTGATCTCGCCCATCAGCTGGTCGGCGGCGTCGTGGTCGTTCCAGTCCTTGAACCGGAACGAATAGGCCCGGCCCTTCACGACGTGAAAGAAGGCGATCACGTCGAGCATCTGCTCGCGCGTGCGGATGCCGGTGGAGATGTTCCATTTGCCACGCGCGTTCGCCCACAGGACGTTGCGCTCTTCGGCGCCCGAGGCGAGCGTCACCACGTTGGTCGAAAATGATGGTCCGCCCGTCGCACCGCGCGCCACATAGGGCGGGAACGAGATGTCGCGGAATGGCTGGGGCATGGAGCATTCTCAGGAAAAGTGGTTTTTCCGTCCGAGAATGCGACCACTCATAATCGTTCAGCTTCCGCGCATTCCCATCCGCACGGCGCGCGCGAGGTCGGCAGCGACCTGGGTGCGGCTTGCCTGGAAGGCGGCAGGATTCGGAGTCTGGATCGTCACATTGACCACGGGAGCGACCGGCATTGCACCGCCCGCACCATAGTTTCGCGCCTCGTCGCGGCTGAGCACCCGCTCGCCGCGCTGGAGGATCGCCGGCACTTCATCGGGCGACAGGAACGCGCCGTCATGGAAGCGCGGCGCGCCCCGGAACACGGCGGCCGGCAGGGCGGCCGACTTTCCGTCGAGCCCCACAACCCCGCCTTCGTGGAACTTGAACCCCTTCAACAGACCGCCAAGGAGCCCACCAACATCGCCCAGCGTGGTGAGATTGGTGCCGAACAGGAAGTTCTTGAGCGGATTGAGCACCGCGAGCTTGAGGATTTCCTTCTCGATGTCGGCGAGCGCGGCACGGCCGGCGTCGGCCCAGGATTTCCAGTCGAGCTTGCCTTGGACGACGAGGTCGGCGAAGTGGTTGAATGTGGTATCGGTGATGCCTTGCAGCACCTGCATCGCGGCCTGCGAGCGGGCGAGCTGCTGATTGAGCCGTTCAATGTAAGCGGCGTTGGCGAGGATCGCCTGGCCTTCGGCGCTGGCGAGATCGATACCTTTCTGCCGCAACTGCTGCTCGGCCTGCAGCTGGGCGATGATGATCGCGCGTTGCGATTCGCCAATGCCCGCGAGGTCGATCTGCTTCTGGAGAAGTTCGACCTGGTTGCGCTGGTTCTCCAGCGTCTGCAGGGCCGCGGCGCGCGCCTGTTCGCCGTGGAGCCGCGCATAAGCGCCGCGCAGCGCATCGATGACACGGCCGAGCGTCGCCTTGGCATCGCCCTCGGCGAGCGACTGCGCGATGATCAGCGGCCGCAGCGCCTGCTCGACCTGCATTTGGCGCTGCGCCTGCTCGGTCGAGAGCCTGCCCGCAAAAACGGCGTCATTCAGCCGCCGCTGCGCGGCGGCTTCCGCAGTCAAGTCGTTGACGGATTTGGCCGACTGTGCCGCTTGTTCGGCAATCTGCTCACGCAGCAGATCGCGGGCGCGACTCTCGACGTCGACGCCGTTCTGCACCGCCTCGGTCAGCGCCTTGCGGCGGGCTTCGGCCTGCTGGGCGGCGGCAGCACCCTTCAGCCAAGCATCGGCCAGGCCAAGCGTGGCCTTAGTGTTGACGTCGAGGACGCGCGCCTGATCGATCAGCGCCTGCGTTGCCTCGGCGCGCGCCTTGGCGCCGGCGCGCGTGATGTCGGCTTCGGCAATCGCGACCGGAATCGCCTGGCCCGCGAGTTCCAGGCGGCGCCGCTCTTCCGCGATGGCCGCCTTCTGGGCCGGAGTCTTGGCGGCCAGCGCCTGGATTTCCAGTTCGTCGAGGCGGCGTGCCTTCTCGGCCGGATCGAGCCAGGTCTGGATTGCGCGGGTGACCGCGTCATAGGCGGTCTCGACCTGCTTGAGATCGGCGACCTTTTGCCTGGCGAGCGGGTCATCGAGCGCAGTGCGAATCTGCGCCTCGCGGGCCCGCAACGTCTGCAACTCCTCGAAACCCGGAGTCAGGTCGCGTGCAACCGTGCCGGCGCGCACCGAGAGTTCGTTCGCCTTGGCTTCCTTCGCGCGGTGCTCGATCGTGTTGAGCTTCGCTTCGATATTGGCGATCTCGGCGTCGACCTCGGCCAGCATCCGCGTGTTGAAGTTGCGGGCCTGGGCGGCGAAGCGGGTCGGCGGGTTCTCGATCAGCGCCTGGAGGCGTGCCCGTTCCTGCTGCAGTTGTCTCAGCCGCTCGTCCAGCGGCGCGCCGTCGAGCACGCGCGAGATCGCCCGGCCCATCGCGTCGTAGGCGTTGGACGCCATCCGCCCGACGAAGTCCCAGGCACGGCCGAGCGCGGTGGTCGCTTCCGCCGCGTTGACGAGGCTGCCCTTGAGCGCGTCGAGCAGGACCCGCTGTGCGCCGGTGCGGTCGTTGTGCTCGGCGAGCGTGCGGACATACTGCCGCGTCCGATCATCGAGGAAGTTGAGCTTGTCGTTGAGCGCGTCAGCGCCCCGGACCGGGTCGGCGAAGGCTCCGGCGAGCTCCTTGGTGGCGGTGGCGACGTCGGTGCCGGTCGTCGCCGCGTAATTTTTGGCGACCTTGATCAGCCCCTCGAAATTCGAGACGGCAATCCTGCCGGTCTGCAGGAATGCCGCCTCCATCTCGCGGGCGGCGGCGACCGACACGCCGGCGGTGGATGCCGATCGCTCGGCGATGCGCTCGATCTGGCCAACGGTGGCGCCGGCGGCTCGGCCGGTGCCGGCAAGCGCAACCTCGAGCTCCTTCTGCGACTCGATGTAGCGGTAGTAGGAGTAACCCACCGCAGCGCCGAGCGCCGCGATGCCGCCGACGACCGCAACGGTCGGCGAGATCAGGCTGGTGATGCCCTGCCAGACGCCGCGCAGGATGCCCGTGACGCCCACGCCGGGGCCGAAGATCTGGGCGATCTGCGTCCCCTGCTGCATCAGCACCATCAGGGGCTGCTGGCCACTCGCGAGCGAGACGACCACGTCGTTGAGCTGATAGCTCAGGTTGACCAGCTGATTGGACGTCAGCTTGCCTGTTGCGCCGATCGTTCCGAGTGCCTTTGCGGTACCGTCGTAGCGGGCTTGCGCCAGCGCATGCGCGGCGGCCTGCTCGGTCGCGGTGATCGCGCCGGCCTTGAACAGCGCGTTGGCTTCCGCGATCTCGGCGTTGAGCCTCGCCTGGGCGGCGCCAAGCGGGTCGATCTGCGCGCGCAACGCCGCGGTGCGGGCCGCGAGATCGTCCGCGGCTCTCGCAGCCTCTTCAAACACCGCGGCAGAGTCGCGCGCGGACTTGGACGGGCCAGTGCCGACGCCGAGGATGGTATTAAAGCCGCGCTGCGCCTGGTCGGCCGCAGCGGCCTGCTTGGCGGCCTGCGCCAGCCGTTGGAGTCTTTGCGCTTCACGGTCGGCAGCAGCACCCGCCGCGTCCATGGAACTGGCGACGCCACGGAACGCGTCCTGTCCGGCCTTGCCGACCTCGTCGAACGCGCGCTTGACCTCCGCCTTGCCCTCGACGCCGAGGCGGATCGAGACTTGCGTGGTGCTCATTCAGAGTCCCGGGCGTAGGCGCGGACGATGATTGGCTCGACCTCCGGGAGGAGTTCGACGAGCAGCGTGTTGAGCGCACCCATGGCGTCGGCGAGCATCAGCACCGACCCGAAATCAAGCGAGTAGACACCACCCATGACGGCGCGCACCTGGCCGGCCGCGCGCTTCAGCACTGCCCAGGCGGCGATGCCGTCCGGCGTCGTCGGGGCGTGCTCAAGGTAGGGGCACGCAGCACAGGTGGAGGAACAGGCCGCGCAGTACCCATCGCCCCCGCCGAAGTGCCACTCGGCAAGGGCGATCAGGCGTTTTTTTCCGCGTCCTGGATCAGTGCCGGGCCGACATAGAGGCGGTCGATCACATCGAACAGCGGCCAGACTTCAAGCGCGGCGTCGATCGTTTCCTTGGTGGGCTCGACCGGGTTGCCGTCCGCATCCCCGATCCCCTCCCAGGCGGCGATGCCCGAATGGGCGAGCGAACGCGTGAAGGCACATCCCGCCTTCACCATCGCATCGTCGCCGCCGGCGCGCAGCGCGTCGGCGGCTGCCGTGCGCGCCAGCAGGATGGCGGCGACGGTGATCGGCCGGAACTGCATGCGGACGCCGGGCACCATGTCGAGCCAGAACGGCTCGCGGTCAAACGCAAGCTTGAGCATTGGAACCTCTTGGGAGTGGAGAGAGCGGGGTCAGTAGACTGACACGTCGTTGACCAAGGCGGCGGTCAATGTCTTCTGCACGGCCGGGTCTTCAGCGGCCTGGAACGCGAACGCCGCCTGGATGCCACCCGGACCGGTGATCGGCTGCTTCGGCTTCGGCAGGTAGACTTCGTGCACGGTGAACAGGAGCGACTTGTCTGCGTTGATTGCCCAGCCGAACGACAGCTCGCAGGCGGTGCCGGCCACGGCCTGGTCGAGCAGCACGGTGTCAGCGAAGCGGATGTTGACGGTGCCGGTCACGCCGACCATCGCGGGGTCGGCATCCTCGATGCGGCCGTCCGGCCGGATGACTTCGACCTTGTCGAGATTGTTCGAGTAGGTGAGCTCGGCCGAGACGATCTGCCCGAGCGCCGTGCCGTTGCGCTTGATCTCGCCCATGAACTGCGAGAAGCGCTCGATCACGGCTTCGGTCGGACTGCCGGCACTCGAGGCGCCAGCCTTGGTCTCACCCTGCGCGATCAGGCTCATGGTGGCGTTGAGGAGCCCCGAGCGCTGCAACTGGATTTTCATGGAGTTGGCGCGGACGCCAAAGTTCATCCCGTAGCTCGGCACTTCGGGCATGCCGACCTCGATCGACATCGACGGCAGCGTGAGCGCGCCCGAGACGAACGTGTGAGTGAAGACGCCGGCGTTGTCGACCGTGGTCGGCGCGCCGAGGAGGAGCTTGAGCCAGTAGCCGAAGTTGCGCAGATCAACCGGGACGACGACATCGCCCTCGTTGTTGACCACATCCCGGCTCGGCGGCAATGGCTCCCGGCCATAGCCGAGGAGGTCGCTCGCGATCAGGTTCTGCTCGTCGCCGAGCGCCGAGGACACGAACGGGAGCTTCTTGTAGCCGGCGACCGGTGGCGTGCCGTAGGTCGTCTCGAATGCGGCAGCCATGACGGCGTTAGCGCCACGCGCGCGTGCCATGGGACTCTCCTTAAGCTTGCGATGGAATTCAGTTCAACGGGTCGGCGGCGCCGTAGACCGCGACGATGGCGGCGTCGGCCCAGCGGCCGGCGCGAGCGCCCGCGGTCTCGACGTCGTCGGTCGCCGGGGCTTCCGCCTCGATGAAGTCGCAGAGGCCGCCGAGCGTCCGGTCGCCGGTAACGGCTGCGCCAATCGCGCCGAGCATCTCGTCGAGGACCTGCTCGCGCGACTGCGATGAGGTCTCGTAGGCCGCGACCTCGATCGGGATGCGATGCGTATAGATATACGTGAGCGGCGACAGCATTACCTCGGGCTCGCCCGGCTCGCCGTCGCGGATAATGACGAGGCCACCGGGCGGGATGCGGTCGGCCTTGGCGAGGTTGCGCTTGACGTCCGCGTCTGGGAGCGCCGCCGCAACGAGAACCTTGTCCGCATCAAGGACCTGTTCTCGCTTGCTCGTCACCGCAGACTCGCCACGAGGCCTGAGATGTCGAATGCGAATGACAGCTGCGTCATCACGAATGCG
>JBFWYV010000173.1:0-10568 GCA_050186055.1 Hyphomicrobiaceae bacterium
TCGGGGTTACCAGCGAGGCCATGTCCCAGGCTCTGCAGGTTCCCTCGGCATGCACAAGAGAGAACCTGGAGCTCATCCGGAAGCGCGCACGCGCTTATGCGGATTTTGCTCAATCCTGGGCGAACTGCCGGAACATCGACGACGCTACGAATGCCTATGCGGCGTTCGGCAATCGGCTGATCAGCGACTATGTCGCCTACTATCAGGGATTGGCAGAAGCGATGGCCGGTGCGACGGCTGGCGGCAGCAACCGCGGCCGTTGAAGCAGCAGTCGTGGTCGTTGAAGCCGGAACCCGCCCGGTATCCATCACGTTAGAGGCAGACGCCGGCTGTGACCGGACGTTGCAGCGGGATTGCTGCGACTTGCGAAGACGCTGATTGAGCACTTCAAGCCTGCTACGGAGGTCCAAATGCAAGTTCGCGACGTTATGACCAAAGACTGCAAATGGTGCACGCCAACCACAAAATTGATCGAGGCCGCGAAATTGATGGCCAAGAACGATTTTGGTTCTATTCCGGTTGCAGACAACGACAGGCTCGTGGGCATGGTCACCGACCGTGACATTGTCGTTCGCGGCGTGGCGCAGGGCAAGGATCCCAACGCCACGAAACTCGGCGATGTGATGTCGAGCAAGCTTTACTATTGCTTCGACGATCAGTCATGCGACGAGGTCGCGGCAAACATGGCGGACATTCAGGTGCGCCGCCTTCCCGTCGTGGACCGCAACAAGGCGCTCGTGGGCTTTGTTTCGCTCGGCGACCTGGCGCGGCAGACAAATTCGCATGAGGCCGAAGAGGCGCTCAAGGGCGTTTCGCGCGCCGCATAAGTCTTTCGTCCGCGAGGAGTCATTTCCCAGCAGACCGGGAGACCCGGGAGTGGCCGCGGGTCGTCGCCGCGTCTCGGCGCCGTGGAGACCGAGGTCGCAACCCGACAAGGGCTGAACGCAGGTCGGATTCCCGATACGAGACCAGCGGCCACCATGTCAGCCTGTCGATGACACTGCAAGCATCGCGATTTGCATCATAGGCCATGCATCCCATGATCGACCGGCCGCCGCACACGGAACTTCTGCTTGCCGGCGATTTTTCTTCGCCGGCAGAGGTGTTGGCAAGTGATGACCTTACCAGTGCTCAGAAGAGAGAATTGCTGACGGTCTGGGAACGGGACTTGCTCGGCAAACGTGAGCTGGCCGACGCTCGCGTGCTCCTTCAGTCAGTTCGCTCCGCCTTAGACAGCCTCGATGCGGAGTACGACCGGCGTCGGAATAGAGAGGGCTGAACCGGTCGAGAGTTCTCGATCGTTAAGCGCGACCGAGGTCCCAATATCGAATCAATATCAATCGAATTGTCAATGTTGGGGAAGCGACTTCTCTGTGCCTCATAAGCATCGACTTCGTCGATATGACCTGCCAAAGTATGGCGCAGCGGACGACGGAGACATGGTTCGCGACTGCACGTGCGCCAATGGACGTATAAGCAGGCCGGACCGGTGTTCCAATGAAGGCAGAGCTTCATGAGTGCAAATGCTCTCGGAAACAGGCGGATTCTGATAATCGAGGACGAACCCGTCATCGCGGTCGATCTTGAAGCCGCAGTGAGCGAGGCCGGCGGCGAGGCAGTGATAGCCTCAACGATCGAACAGGCGCAGGATGAGCTGAAACTCAACAGAATCGATGGCGCCATCGTCGATATGAAGCTGCAGGGCCAATCCGTGCGCGATCTCGTCGATGTGCTGGTTGAGCGCGGCACTCCGTTTGTAATTTACACCGGCATGGAAGATACGCCGACCGTCAGGCGCCTTCCTGCCGTCCCGGTCATAACGAAGCCGGCGGCGCCAGCAACCATCGTCGACTGCCTGACGCGTTCGATGGTTTGAGACAGCAGTACGCCGACGCGTTCGCGAGGTTCACCGCGGCCACTACTTTGAACTGATGATGCCGCAAGCTAGACGCGCGCCGGCGCTGTCCATCGACCTGTAGTCGTCAGCATGCGCGTGGACCATGATTGCCGATCCGTCGCTGTCGAGAAGGGGAAACGGGCCGGCCATGCTTGTACCGGAGCCGTTCTTTGTCGCCGATGCCGATCGTACGCCATTTCGCGGGCGCAGAGACAGGAGTGTCGAGTAGAGTTCGGCCCTGGCCGTGCCGTCTTTGGCTACGTAGATATTGGGCAGATCTCCGGCATGCGGCCCGCCCGGATTGTCGAAACCGTGCTCAGCTTTCTGCGGATTGTAATGGCTGCCTGCCGTCTTGAAGTCGGGAGCGTCGCACGCCGCTCGCTCATGGACGTGAAACGCATGCTCGCCCGGGGGAAGGTTCTTCAGGTCAGCGACGAATAGCGTGCCATGTGCAAGCTGTTTAATTTCGACGGTCCCTGCGTCCTGGCCATTTGCATTCTTCACCTGAACCGTGGCGCTGGATTGTCCAGCCTGCTGCGCGGCTGCAGCAGGCGATGCGGTCAGTGCTGCCAACATGGCCAAATATAGCGCTCGCATTGTCAGACTCCCCGGTGCGGCCCGGATCCCACGCAGGGTTCGCGCGGTCAAAGCGGAATGCTTGCGCCGATGCCGGCATTCGATGCCAGCGCGACGATTGCGAGAATGAACATATAACTCAGCGCCAGAACCACTACAGCCAAGCACCGTTCGATACGTAGGCGACCAAGCATGGCTCTTACCACTATTGTTGCCGATGTTGTTTTCCGCGCTCAGCGGTCCCCCAAGAACGCCAAAGACTTGCGGAAGTTCCAGCCCGATTCTGGCCCATAAAATCGGGACATATCAGGGTATTACAAGCAATCTAGAAGATATTCTCATGCAATCGATTCGATTGTCTGCCGATCGACTTTGGAGGTTGCCTCCCAGGCGGGCTGACAATTGCGTGAACAGGCTCTCAGGACCCAATCGCTGTGCTAAGCTCGGGGCCTTATCTGATCACCGATCAACTTCGGTTAACAGGGGACTCAAGAATGCAACGAAAAGCTGCGAGTGAGTTCGACCCTCGCATACTCGAAATATTCGACGGATATGTGCATGGTAAATACTCGAAGAGAGAAGTGCTGAGCCGCTTCTCCGCCTTCGCCGTGGGCGGGGTTACGGCATCGGGTATCCTGGAAAGCCTTCAACCGAATTACGCTCTCGCTCAGCAGGTTAAGCCGGATGATCCTGCCATCAAGACGGAGACGATCACTTATACGTCGCCGAAGGGGCATGGCCAGATCAAGGGACTGATGGCCCGGCCTGCCAAAGCCGCGGGCAAGCTGCCGGCCGTGCTCGTCGTGCACGAGAACCGCGGCCTCAATCCCTATGTCGAGGACGTCGTGCGGCGGGTGGCGAAGGCTGGTTATCTCGCCCTGGGTCCGGATGGGCTGACACCAGCGGGAGGTTATCCGGGCAATGACGACGATGGCCGCGCATTGCAGGCCAAGCTCGATCCGGCCAAGCTCATGGAGGATTTCTTCGCCGGCTTCGAATACCTGGCGAAGCGGCCGGATGTCACCGGAAAGGTTGGGGCGGTCGGCTTCTGTTACGGCGGCGGTGTCTGCAATGCGCTGGCCGTAGCCTATCCAAATCTGTCGGCCGCTGTGCCGTTCTATGGCAGGCAGCCGGCGGCGAAGGACGTGCCGGCCATCAAGGCCCCTCTGCTGATCCATTATGCAGGCCTTGATAATCGGATCAACGCCGGGTGGTCGGCCTACGAGGCGGCCTTGAAGGAAAACAAAAAGACGTATACGGCATATATATATCCAGGCGTGAATCACGGATTCCATAATGATACGACGCCGCGGTACGACAAGGCGGCGGCAGAGCTGGCGTGGTCTCGCACACTGGCGCATTTCAAGCAGTATCTGAGCTAGGATAGACCGGGGCGGCTGACGCCATTCGTACCCTAGCAATCGGGTTGTCGCTGTCCCTTCATTGAAGCTGGCGTCGGATATACGAGCCGGCAGGCAGTGGGCCGTCCCACCGTCTGCCGGCTTTTCGTTTTTTGGATTTTGAGGGAATCGGAGGCAGTGTCGCCGTCAGTCGGCACGGTATATTTTTGTATAGTAGCGGGTGTATGGCGCTTTGTTACAGTGGCTGACGCATATAGGGCTGGGGTTGGAAACCTGCATTTTAATACACTGCGTATTGTTTGCGCGAACAGGTCAGGGCGATCTGAGTTTCTCAATGAGCCCTGGAACACAAGTGTACAATGTGTGGTTTCAGTGGCGGTCGCTCGTGGGACGAGGTTGAGCTTGCGCGATCTTTGAAACACGCAATTCGTGTAGAAAAGAATGAGTCTTATACAAGAGAAACGAGGTGCTCAGAAGTGAGGCGATCATTAGATTCGGCATTCGTAATCCAAATCGTTTCATTGGGAGACTTCAAAGTCGGGTTGAGAACCAACCAGATGCGTCTCACTTCAAGTTGCTGACAGCGCTGCGGCATGTGCGATTGTTGGAGGTGACAAGATGCAAAGCCATTCGATCAATCTGATCATAAACGGGCAGGAACGGCCGCTGGAAATCGATCCGCGCCAGTCGCTCCTCGACGTGCTGCGCGAAACGTTGGATCTGACCGGCACCAAGAAGGGCTGCAATGCAGGCGCATGCGGTGCGTGCACCGTCTTGCTGAACGGCAGGCGCGTCAACGCCTGTCTTACCCTTGCTGTGATGCACGACGGCGCAGAGGTCACGACGATCGAAGGTCTTGCGAACGGCAACTCGCTGCACTGCTTGCAGGCGGCTTTCATCGCTCACGAGGGCTTCCAATGCGGCTATTGCACGTCGGGCCAGATCATGTCGGGCGTTGCTTGCATTTCCGAAGGGCATGTGCGTTCTCGCGAGGAGATCAAGGCGTGGATGAGCGGCAATATATGCCGGTGTGGCGCCTACCAGGGCATCGTTGATGCAATTGCCGATGCCGCAAGGGAGGGCAGGTGATGATCCCCTTCAAGCTGGAAAAAGCCCAATCGGTAAATGGTGCTATTGCGGCGGCTGTATCCGGCGCGCGTTTTATCGCGGGCGGCACGACTCTCGTCGATCTGATGCGAGAGGAGGTGGAGAGGCCGCAGCATCTGATCGACATCAATGCTTTGCCCTTGAAATCCATTCGCAAAGATGGCCGCAATCTCGTGATCGGCGCACTTGTCAGCATGTCGGATTGTGCAGCTCACCCCGATACGCAGCGTCTCCAACCTTTGATATCGGAGTCACTGGTCGAGGGAGCCTCGCCGCAACTGCGCAATCTCGCGACGATCGGCGGCAACCTGCTCCAGCGCGTTCGATGTCCGTATTTTCGAATGCTCGATGCGCCCTGCAACAAGCGTGACCCCAATACCGATTGTTCGGCGATCAACGGTGTGAACGCAGGCCATGCGATACTCGGCACAAGCGAACACTGCATTGCAACGCATCCGTCCGATCTTGCTGTGGCGCTGGTAGCGCTTGGCGCAACGATGCGCGTGGAAGGACCGGCGGGAGGCCGCATGTTTCCGGTGGAGGATCTCTTCCGCCTTCCCGAGACGACGCCTCACCTGGAGCACAATCTGAAACCGGGTGAGTTGATCGTTGACGTGCGTGTTCCTGACGGGCGCTACGCGAGGCGCGCCCGCTATCTCAAGGTGCGCGATCGCTCGTCCTACGAGTTTGCAGTGGTGTCGGCAGCCGCGGCGCTCGACATCGAAGGCGGAATTATCCGTGAGGCGCGTATCGCCTGCGGAGGAGTCGGCACCAAGCCTTGGCGGATGCGGGCTTGCGAGAGTCGGCTGGCCGGTAAATCGGCTGACCGAGAAAACTTCATGCGAGCCGCGCAGGAAGCGATCGTGGGCGCCAGGGCTCAATCGGGTAATGCCCACAAGACGAAGTTGCTTCCGCCAACAATTGTCCGGGCCCTCGAAATGGCGAGAGATGTGACATGAACATGCAAATTCTTGGAAAGCCGCTGCCGCGTGTCGATGGCCGCCTGAAGGTGACCGGCGCAGCGCGGTACGCAGCCGAATTCAATCAACCCAACCAGGCATATGCGGTCGTTGTCGGGAGTAGCGTCGGCCTCGGCCATGTGAAGGAAATTCGTGAGAAGGAGGTTCTGACGCTGCCGGGCGTCCTCGCCGTCATCAGTCATATCAATGCGCCGCGTCTTGCCTACAAGCCGCACAAGGCCGGCATCGATCCTGGATGTGGAGAGCGTCTTCATGCTCTGCAGGACAACGAGGTTCGTTTCTACGGACAGCCGGTGGCCGTTGTCGTCGCCGATACGCTGGATCACGCAGAGCGCGCGGCCTCGGCGCTAAGGATCGGCTACGCCGGGCAACAACCGGTTGTCGATCCGGCTGACTTGCAGGTCAGGAGAATCGTGCCCGACGGAAGGGGGCGAGTGGAAGCCGACAAATGTCGGGGAGACGCGGACGCCGCGTTCGCCGCTGCTCCCGTGCGTGTTGACGTGAGTTCAGATATCGGTCGACAGAATCATCATCCGATGGAGCCGCATGCGACCATCGCATCATGGGTTGGAGATCGTCTGACACTATGGAGCAAGAGCCAGTTCGTCGCCAACGAGCAGGCTGAAATCGCCGCGGTCTTTGATATTCCGGCCGGGAACGTGCAGGTCATCTGTCCGTTCGTCGGCGGGGCATTCGGCACGAGTTTACGGACCTGGCCTCATGTCACGCTTGCAGCGATTGCAGCGCGGCATGTGCGTCGTCCCGTGAAGCTGGTACTCAGCCGGCGTCAGATGTCGTGCATCACCGGACACCGGCCGAGGACCCTGGCCAGGGTGGCTCTCGGAGCGACGCGCGAAGGTAAGCTCACCAGCATCATTCATGAGGGGACAGGTGAGACGAGCCGCTATGAGGAGTTCGTCGAGTCTCTCACTTCGGCAACGAGCATGATGTACGCATGTCCCAACGTCCGGACGACCTATCGGCTATCGCCGCTCGATACAGGCACGCCGACCTACATGCGCGGTCCCGGCGAGGCAAGCGGCATATATGCCTTGGAGACCGCGGTGGATGAGCTCGCCTACAAGCTTGGTGTCGATCCCATCGAGTTTCGGCGGATGAACGAGCCCAGCATCGACGAGGGCGGAAACCGTCCGTTTTCAAGCCGCTCTTTGATGAAATGCTATGCTCTCGGAGCGGATCGTTTCGGCTGGACCCATCGCGATCCCGTTCCGGGGGCGATGCGCGACGGCAGGCTGCTTGCGGGCTGGGGGACGGCGACTGCGACGTATCCTGCGCTGCAATTTCCGGCGAGTGCGTGCGCCCGTCTGTTCGCCGACGGTTCTGCGGAAGTCGAGTCGGCGGCCAGTGACATGGGGCCTGGGACGTACACCTCCATGACCCAGGTCGCGGCAGAAACTCTCGGTCTGCCGCTCGAGAATGTCCGCTTCAAACTGGGGAATTCCGACTTTCCGTTTGCGCCCCCGCATGGCGGTTCCCAAACCATGGCCGCTGTCGGTTCGGCGGTCCGCGCAGCCTGCGTTGCCGTGCAGAATAAAGTTGGCGATCTCGCGGCCAAAGACCGCCGGTCCCCCGTGTTCGGGGCCAACGCTGTCACTTGGGCGAATGGCCGGCTCACTGGCTCGGGGGGACAGGCATCCGGCCTGGGCTACGGCGAGATCATTGCTGCGGCAGGTGGCGCACCCGTGGAGGCTGAGGCAAGCGTGTCTCGCGACGACGAGACTGCGAACAGGTATTCGATGCATGCATTTGGCGCCGTCTTCGTCGAAGTAACCGTAGATCCGGACGTCGGAATTGCGCGCGTGAAGCGAGCACTTGGCGTTTACAGCGCCGGACGTATTGTGAATCCACGGCTGGCAAGAAGCCAATGTATCGGCGGCATGGTCGGTGGCATCGGTATGGCGCTGATGGAGCATACCATTCTCGATAGCCGCGACGGTCGGCCCGTGAATTCCCATATGGCCGACTATTTGCTGCCAGTGAATCTGGATATCCCGGACCTCGATGTCGCGTTCGTCGATGAGGTCGATCCGCACGTGAACCCGCTGGGAGTCAAGGGGCTGGGAGAGATCTCGCTCGTGGGCATGGCGCCGGCGATCGCGAACGCCGTTTTTCACGCAACGGGCCGCCGCATATATGAGCTTCCGATCCGGCTCGAGCACCTGCTGGACCTGCAGCCCTTCGCCTCGGCAAGGATATAGAAGAGCGCCAGGCCGCCTCCTGACGAAGCGGCCCGGCGTTCGTATCAGCCGACGCCTGCTGCCGGTACGGCGATGAATTGCTCGGTGTTGTTGCGCCTGAAGAGCAATAGGGCATTGCTGCGGCCGGCCGCCTTGGCATCCGCCAAAGCCGTGGTGACGTCGCTGGGCCTGGCGACGTCGCGATTGCCTGCCCGCAGGATGATGTCTCCCGCCTGCAGGCCGAGTTCGGCGCCCTTGCCGGATGGGTCGACCGCAACGACGACCAGCCCCTTGTCGCCGGCACCTTCGATTTGCGACGCCGGCGCAACGCTGAGACCCAGCTTTCCGAACTCCTTCTTCCCGGTATTTGCGGCGGCGACGCGTGGTGTTTTCTCTGCCATCTGACCGAGCGTCAACTTCACGTCCTGCTTGCGGCCGCTGCGCCAAATGGCGAGATCCACGGAATGGTTGGGTCCCAACCCAGCAACGCGCTTGGCGAGATCCTTCGGTCCCTTAACGTCCGTACCGTTCAGCGACAGGATGACGTCGCCCGGCTTCAACCCAGCCTTCATTGCCGGACTGTCGGGTTGCGGCGCAGTGACGAGCGCACCAGATGCAGCGGTCAGCCCGACACTGTCGGCAATCTCCTTCGATACAGGCTGGATCTGCACGCCAAGCCAACCACGCTCGACTCGTCCGTGTGCCTTCAGTTGCGGTATCACTGCTGCAATAGTCGACGCTGGAATATCGAAGGCGATACCGACCGAGCCGCCGGAGGGCGAGTAGATTGCGGTATTGACGCCGATGACCTCGCCTTTGAGGTTGAAGGTCGGTCCACCGGAGTTGCCGCGGTTCACCGGGGCGTCGATCTGGATGTAATTGTCGTAAGGACCGGAGCCGATATCGCGGCCCTCTGCAGAGACGATGCCTGCTGTCACAGTTCCGCCGAGGCCGAACGGATTGCCCATGGCGACCACCCAGTCACCGATCTTCGGCATCGTCTCGGCGAGCTTGACGAACGGGAAATCCGTGCCGGCGTCGACCTTGATGAGCGCCAGGTCGGTCTTGGGATCCGTTCCAATCACCTTGGCCTGATATGTCTTGCCGTTGTCGGTGACGACCTCGACCTTCGTGGCGTGGTCGACAACGTGATTATTGGTGACGATGTAGCCGTCAGCGCTGATGAAGAAGCCGGAGCCCTGGCCCTGGATGATGCGATGCGGGCGTGCTCCAGGCTGTCCGGGTGAGCCTCCCTGCGCATCGGGCCAGGGGAAGTCTTTGAAGAACTTCTCGAATGGCGTTCCTTCAAATGGTTTCGGTTGATCTGCGCTGCTGGGCGACTGCGTTCCTTCCTCAGCCCTTATGCGCACGGAGACGACTGCCGGCTTCACAGCTTCGACGAGCGTGGAAAAGCCGGGGACTGCAACGGCGGATGCGGGTGTGCGTGCGGCGGCATTGATAGTGGGGCCGAAGACGGTAGCGGCGGACAAGGCGTGAGTGGCGAATCCCGCCGCGGAGCCCGACAGCAGGGCAAGGACGGCGACGCTCGTCAGCAGCCGCGATTTCAATCGGCTGGATCTCGCAGCCGGATGGTGCTCGGTCAATTGATCCGTATCGTGCATATCAACCTCCAGATTCCATGGCCGCTGCAAACACTGCAGATACTGGGCGGCGCGTTGTTGTCGGTTGGGATTGTGCGGGAACCAAGATGACGAGGTTCTTTCCAGCGGTATACGAATTGGCAATCTGATGTATACGGCTTTGCCGGGTGCAACGACCGGCATCAAGCTGCGCTTCGCAGGTTCGGGATTTGAGTATGTGGTCGCTTGCCGCACAAGGTTTGCCGCGGGGCTAGTGACAACACGGTTTGTGCCTTGCCGCAAGAAAGGATCACAAAACGGTATAGTTGCGTCAATCTCCAGCCAATCCACTGGAACCTAGCATGACCTTCCTCGTTGCAGCGCAGTGTGCCCGGGGACCCAGCCGCATGCTGTTCCTCATCTGAGATCGCGCAGTTTCGGGGCACGGCAAATCGTATCCACGACAGTTGGAGGTCCCGATGAGCACAACGCGTCAGGTCACGAGACTGGATCAAGCCGCACTCTCGGCGTTTCGGATGAAACCGAACCTGTACGTTGTCACGAAGCCATCGGCGATGGTGCGTTCAACCGCAAGTGAACGGACCCTGCTCCGCTCGATCCTGATTGGTCTAGACCGCGATAATGCCGACCGACGCGACTTTTTGCGCCGGCGGTGGCAAAACATCGGGATGCCGAAAACGCGGTAGCCGCTATTGTGCTCGCCGCGCAGAGTAGCGACTGCACCGCGAGTGCATTGCCTATGCGGCAGTTTTGAGCCGACCTGCCGACTGCGCCGGTCCCGACAGCAACATTTCCAATATGTATAGAATGAGCCATCGCCGCTCAATGTAGGGGCGTGCATATTGATA
>JBFWYV010000174.1:0-10563 GCA_050186055.1 Hyphomicrobiaceae bacterium
TAACCTATGGTGTCCTTGACCCGTCCGCGTTCAAGGAAGACGGCGGCCCCTCGATTGGCGAGCGGATCAATCAGAGGCTGGTTGCGAAGAACAGGGCACCGTTTCGTGGAGCCGACAATGCCCGTGTGCCTCAGAAGGGCGCAATGGGCGGCTGGGATCAGATGAGGCAACGGCTTGTCGGCGACGGCGACCGACCGATGCTGTTCTATTTTTCGACGTGCAGGGACTCGATCCGCACGATTCCGGCGATGCAGCATGATGCTGACAGGCCGGAAGACATCGACACAAACACTGAAGACCATGCGGCGGACGATAGCCGTTATGCCTGCATGTCGCGCCCTTGGGCGAAGTCACAGCCCAGGGAAGAGAAGCAAAACCGTTCCGGCTACGCGCTTTATCAGCAGCGCGCGGACACTGACGATTGGCGGACAGCATTATAATGGCCTTCACGGACTATGCTTCCGGCGCGTCCGGCTCCACGGGATCGGGCGCGCAAACGGAAACGACGAAACACTGGCCACTTGGCAAGCTAAAGAAATCGTACACGACCTATCTCTCGTCCAAGAACGAGGAGATCGAGGAACAAAAGCTCTCCCGCCGGTACTATCACGGTTCGCACTGGACGGATGACGAGATCAAGGCGTTGCGCAAGCGCAAGCAGCCGGTCGTCACGTTTAACCGCATTGCTCGCAAGATCGATGGCGTTGTGGGTATCTTGCAGGCCCGCCGGCAGGACCCGAAGGCGTATGCGCGGACGCCGAAGCATGAGGACGGCGCGGACCTCGCAACGGCTGTGCTGCGGTATATCTGCGACACTGGCAACTGGGCCGATATCTCGACCGAGTGCATCCGTGATGCAGCGATTGAGGGCATTGGCGGGATCGAACTGGAACTGACCGAGAATGGCAACGGCGACAAGGACATCAGCTTTTCGAAGCTCAACCCGGACGGGTTCTTTTACGATCACAGGTCATTTAGCCACAACTTTGAGGACGGGTCATATCGCGGTTACGGGAAGTGGCTGGATATCGAGGTTGCTAAAGACCTGTTCCCCGAAAAGGCCGACGAACTAGAGGCCGCGTCGGATTCGGAACTGACCACGAACGCTGATCGTGAACAGCGATGGTTTCAGACGGACGGGATCAACCGCAACGTCCGCATTGTGGAATGCTGGTACAAGCACAAGGGAGAGTGGTACTGGTCCGTGTTCTGCGGCTCTGGCGTGTTGCTGGAAGGGCAATCTCCCTTCTATGACGATAAGGGCAAGACGATTTGCAAGTACATCGCCTTTTCGGCTGGCGTGGACCATGACGGCGACCGATACGGCTTTGTCCGCAACCTGAAGTCAGCCAACGACGAGATCAATCATCGCCGCTCGAAGGGGCTGCATGAGTTGAATAGCCGCCGGCTCATTGTTGAGAAGGGCGCGGTTGATAACGTTGAGGGCGTCCGTAAGGAGGCCGCGCGACCGGACGGTGTGATCGAGGTGACGCCCGGACTTCGGGCCGAGTTTGACGACACGGCGCGACTTGCGAACATCGAGGGCGCGTTCAAGTTCCTCGAAGACGCCAAGAACGAGATCGAGAACTTCGGATATAACCCCGCGCTTGTCGGGCAGGGCGTGCAGGACATGTCCGGCAAGGCGATCCAGCTTCAGCAGCAGGCGGGCGTTGCCGAGCTTGGTCCGTTCATCGGCACGACGCGGCAGTGGAAGCTGAATTGCTACCGCGCCTTCTGGTCTGGCGCGCAGCGTTACTGGACTGGCGAGCGGTACATTCGCGTCACGGATGACGAGAACCTCGCGCAGTATATCCAGATTAACGGCTTGCAGATGACCCCGATGGGGCCGGCGCTGGTCAATGCGATTGGCGAGCTTGACGTTGACATCATCATCGATGAAGGCCCGGACACGATCACCATCGCGCAGGAGACGCACGAGACGCTTGCGAACATCCTGAGTGGCGTTGGCCCGGCTCTGACACCGCAGCAGGCGCAGGCGTGCGTTCAAATCTTCCTCGACACGTCTTCGATCCCGTCTCAGTACAAGAAGAAGTTCCGCGAGGCGACGGAGGCGGCGAACCAGCCCGATCCGATGCAGGAGCAGGCCAAGATGGCCGAACTGCAAACCCTCATGGAAAAGGCGCGGGAGACCGGGGCTAATGCCGATCTGAAACAGGCGCAAGCTGCAAAGACCATTGTAGAGGCGCAACTGCACCCGCAGGCCGTGGCCAACGAAGGCATGGCCGGGATGATGGGGCAGCCACAGGACTACGAAGTCCCCGTCGAGCTTCAGAACGCCCAGGCGATGGCTGATATCGAAAAGACCTATTCGGAAGTCGAGAAGAACCGCGCGGCTGCCTACAAGACGCAGCGCGAGGGCGATCTCGCACCTCAACAGATGATTATTGAACAGCAGAACGCGGCGGCGGATCGGGCCATTGCGGCTCGTAATGCTGACGAAGATCGCAAGATCAAGGCCAAGCAGACGAATGACCGACGATAAAGAGCGCCGCCGCGCATACTTCCGGGAATACCGACGCCAGCGCCGCGCAGCGGGTCTGGACGGCATGGGCAACGAGAAAGTGGTCATTCCCGTTGAGATGATCCGAGGGCCCTGGGTGCAGGAGTCCAACGGCGTCATGTCGCGCGAACTGCGCGGCGTTTAAGAGATCGTAAAGCTTCCACGACACGGGAGCCGCCACGCCCTGCGTTAAGGGGTGAATACGTCTCAGCACGATACGCGAAAGGAAGGCTATGTCTGAAACGACCGTCCCGATGGACGACAAGGAACTGTGGAACGCTGCAACTGAGGCCGAGCCTGCACAGGCGGAAACCGTCGAGCAGGAACAGCCAGAAGTTGGCCAGCCCCGTGACGAACACGGACGCTTTGCAACAAAAGCACAGGATCCGGAACAGGAGCCAGTCGGGCAAGCGCCCGTCGCTCAGGAGCCGGAGCCGAAAGAGCAGGGCATTCCGTCATGGCGGCTGAAAGAGGAAGCTGAAGCAAGACGTGCTGCCGAAGCGCGATTGGAAGAGTTCAATCGTCGCGAATGGCAGCGTGAGCAGGAACTCGCGCAACTGCGCCAGCAACTGCAACAGGCAACTCAGCCACAGGAACAAGTCGATCCCTACGCCGATCTGCCGGGCGCGATCAAGCAGGCGACTTCTCCGTTTGAGGGCCGCTTGTCCTCATTCGAGAGCAAAATGGTCCTGCGCGCGTCGCGAGCGGAATCCGTTGTCGAGCATGGCCGCGAGGCTGTGGCCGAAATGGAAACCGCCATTCAGAAGGCAATGCAATCCGGAGACCCGGAGATGCAGTTGCTTTCGATGCAGATGCGCGCATCGGACCATCCGGTCGGCCTCGCCATGAAGTGGTACCAGAATCACAAACTGGTAACGCAGACCGGCGGCGATATTGAGTCCTACAAGGCCAAGCTTCTCGAAGACCCGGAGTTTTTAAACCGGGCGTTGGAAGCGGCGCGGCTCAAGGCGGGCAATCAGCAGAAGCCTTCGTCAGTGGTTTCACTCCCGCCTTCGCTCAACAAGGCGGCGGCCTCTATGCCGGTTGGCAACGAGGACAACGACATGAGCGACGGCTCTTTGTGGCGGTTCGCCACAGCACGATGATAGCCCAACGATAGACGAAATGACCCGCCCTTGAGGCGGGTTTTTTGTTGGGCGGAAAGGAAAGAAGATGGCCGTTACGCCCATCCAGTCCAACAACAAGCTCGTTAAGTACACGCGGGAAATCAACCGCGAGTTCGTGCGCGAGAACTTGTTCTCGCCCTATATGGGCGAAGACCTGACCTCGATCATTCGCATCAAGAATGATTTGAAGGCTGGCGGCGAGCAAATGAATATCCCGCTCGTCACGAAACTGACCGGAACCGGCAAGGGCGCTGGTACACTGGTCGGCGCGGAA
This sequence comes from Hyphomicrobiaceae bacterium, assembly GCA_050186055.1. Lineage (GTDB taxonomy): Bacteria > Pseudomonadota > Alphaproteobacteria > Rhizobiales > Hyphomicrobiaceae > CAMDPA01. The sequence goes on from JBFWYV010000174.1 coordinate 3,923, forward strand.
GAGAAGATCGACAACTACGGCATGCGGGTCTGGGTTGACTGGCTCCGTCATGCGGTCGCGACTTCTAAGTCGGAGCAGCAAAAGGACTCGGCCGATATCTTCGGTGAGGCCAAGCCGCTGTTGTCGGATTTCGGCAAGGAGAAAGTCCGCGACGAAATCATCGAAGCGCTGATGGCTCTGCCGTCTGAGTCGGCTCAGTCCGACCTTGGTTCGGATGAAGGTGGTCGCGTCAACGGCATCCGTTACGAAGACGCCACGTCAGGCAACCTGAATACGTGGAACGTTTCCAACGGAACCGGCGCTGCGGCCCGTATCCTTTACGGCTCGGCTGTCGGCAACTATGCCGCCACGCATGCCTCTGCTCTGTCGCAGGTGTCTGCGTCGGGTTCAACCGGCAAGTTCACGGCGGCGAATGCATCTCTGTTGAAGCGCATGGCTGAGAATGCGGCCCCGAAAATCCGGCCGTTCAAGACCCGCGATGGTTACGAGTATTACGTGATCTTCGCAGGTTCGAACACGTTCCGCGACTTCAGGAACGACAGCGCCGTTATCGCCGCGAACCGCGAAGCCCGCGCCCGTGAGGGCAACGGCATGGATCGCAATCCGATCTTCCAGGATGGCGACCAGCTCTATGACGGCCTGATCGTCCGTAAGGTCCCGGAAATCTCCCGGTACGTGACGGATGTGTGGACCTCACTCAAGACGGCTGGCTCTGGTTCGACTCGTGTTGAGCCTGTCTTCCTGTGCGGTCAGCAGGCGGCGGTTGTTGCCTACGGCCAGATGATGAAGCCCACCTTCCGCAAGGAAGACGACTACGGCTTTATCTCCGGCACCGGCATCGAAGCCTGTTACGGCGTTTCGAAGATGTTCAAAAAGCATCCGATCAACACGGGCGGCACGGACCTCATTCAGTGGGGCGTGGCGACCGGGTTCTTCTACGCGCCGACTGACGCCTAAGCAGAGTAGGAGGAAAGAACAATGACTGACTATACTGCTACGGGTGCCAGCGCTTCCACCCCGGCCTTTGGTTATGGTGGTGCGGGCGATACCGTTGTTGTCAACTCGATCTATACGCCATCGACCACTCTTCTGGCGAATGATCGCATCCTTATGGCGCGTTTGCCCAAGGGTGCGGTGATCGTCGGCGGCCGGGTGTATGGTGCAAACCTTGACTCGACGGGCTCAGGCTCGGCGCTTCTCGACATGGACCTCGGCGTTGACATGGGCGGGACGGTTGATACCGACCAGCTCGGCAACTTCGGCATCTGGTCGAGCGCTGCTGTTGCTGGCGTGAAGCCGGAAGTGGGTTACGAAATGCCGCTCGGGGGTCTTCTCCGCACGGCTGGCCCGCAGACCATGACTGGCGACTACAACCACGTCTATCTGACGGTTGTGGCGTCGGCTGCTGGTCAGACTGCCGGCAAGGTCGGCCTTGAGTTGCGTTACCGGATCGGCGCGCATTCTTGAGGTTCGAGCCGATTGAGGGCGTATGCGTCCTCGATGACAAAAGCTGCCGGCGCAACGTGCGTTTATCGTTGCGCCGGGGCTTGCGTGTCTGCGGATGGTCTCCGAAGCGTGTCGGGTCGCTTGCCATTGTGGGGAGCGGCCCGTCCGTTTCAGGCTATCTGGGTGAACTTAAAGAGTGGCCCGGCGAAATCTGGGCGATCAACGGTGCCTATCGGTATCTGATCGAGAACGGCGTTCACGTTCATGGCTTTGTCGGCCTCGATCCGGTCCCCGGATTGAAGGAATACGTGGAGGTCCGAAGGGGCCACACAACTTTCCTGCTCGCGTCTGTTTGCGATCCTTCGGTGTTCGATGAACTGAAGGACGAGGATGTATGGCTCTGGCACTCAAAGCAGGGCGAGCTTTTCCGATATCCGAAAGGCTCTCAGGTCGTTGGGGGTGGGACGACGTGTCTTACACGCGCTCCGTTCCTCGCGCACATGGTCGGCTGGCGGGACATCACGGTGTATGGGGCGGATTCGTCCTTTGACGAGGACGCTTATTGCTACCGGACCGGAGCGTTCCGGGAAGACACAACGCGCCCCCGCATTCCGGTTGAGGTTGCCGGGACAAACAAGGTGTTCTGGACGGAGGCTAATCTTCTGAAACAGGTTTCCGTGTTCGGCGTGATGATGCGGATGTTTAACGAGACGCATCCGATTCTGAAGATGCGATGCGGCGGGCTGATGCAGGCTTTCCTTGACTCTCCAATGTACGAGATACGGGATGCAGCCTGATCTTGTCCCGCTCGCCGGTGCACTGACATTCGATCAGACGTTCGAGGTTGATGCCTGTGTTGCCTCGAACCAGAGGCAGGTAAATAGCAGCTCTTGCTATGAACGCGGCCTTCCTGGCGTTGCGTATGAGAAGCCAAAGGGCATTCCCCTGGCCATCGTCGCGTCGGGGCCAAGTGCAAAGGACTATCTGGATCGGTTTCGGAAGTGGCGTGGTGAAGTCTGGGCAATCAACGGAGCGTTTGGCTGGCTTCTGTCTGAAGGCATTAAGCCTCATGCGTTCATCGGAATGGACCCTGAGCCGTTCCTTGTCGATTACCTAAAAGAAACGCCGGACTGCACTTACTACATCGCCAACCAGTGCGATGCGGCCGTGTTCGATCATCTGAATGACCGGAAGGTCGTTACGTGGCATGTCATGGACCCGACGGTGCAAATCCCCATCGGGCAAGTCCCCATCAGGGGCGGGTCAACGTGTCTTGGTCGCGCTCCGATGGTGGGGTGTCTCTTGGGCTTTACTGACATTCATCTCTATGGCGGCGACTCGTCCTTTGTCGGCGACACTGGGTATGCGTATGGCGGCGCGCCGCGTGAGGGCGCGTGCTTCGCTGAGTTGAAAAAGAAGAAATACACGACCACGCGCCAGATGCTGGTGCAGGCATACGAGATCGCGGAAATGATCAAGGACTTTCCGGGATCGATCACCATTCACGGGTCTGGGCTGTTGCCGGATTTGGCGAAGGCCAACCTGCGCGGCTTCAAGCGCCGCCTCAAGTATGAGCGAAGACTGGTCGCATGACGACATACACAAGAGCAGACATCGCAACGCGGGCGCTTCGCGATCTTGGGCTTGTTGCCTCTGACGAGGCCCCTTCGTCCGACGATCAGGTCTATGCGGAGGAGACGATTGCGTCCGTGTACGCCGAGATGGCGGCGCGGGGCATTTCTCTTCCGAATGGATCGGACGAAGCGCTCCCGCTCGAATTGCTGGCGATTGTGACTCGCCGCGTTGCTCTCGACATCGCCCCCGCGTTTGGGCTCGCCTCGATTGCGGATTCGGAGGCTGCGAAGCCTGTTATCGAGCGCAACCTCCGTGCGATTGCCGCGAAGCCCCCGACCGGGGCCGTGGCTGAGGCAGAGTATTTCTGATGTCGTCGCTTCCGGTCGCCTTCCGGTCAAATCGTGGCCCATTCAATTTTCTCGGCACGACTTCGCTTGTGAACTGCTACGCGGTGCAGCTTGGCAACGACGCCAAGGCGACATACGCGGCGATCAGTTGCCCCGGAACCGCGGTTTTTTCTGCTGGCCCGGATACGCCCATCCGTGGGGCCATCTTCATGGAGGACCTGGACGCACTTTATACGGTCCATTCCTCGTCTGTCTGGAAGCGGGCAAGCGACGGCACGAAAACAAGGATCGGCACTATCCCCGGTATCGACCGGGTGCAGATCGTGCGAAACCAGAAGACGACGCCGCAGATCGTCATTCGTTGCGACCGTGGCCTGTACCTGATCGAGAACGACACGCTTACGGGCTTGAGCGATCCCGACATCCCAACCGATTGCGTTGCGATTGCGGAAGTCTCGAGCCGGATCGTCTATGGGTCGGCGAATGGCCGATGGTACATCTCTGCCATCAATGATGCGAACGACGTTGACCCGCTTGATTTTGCGACAGCAGAGCAGGCCGCCGACAGGCTTGTGACGCTTGGGGCTCTCGGCGGAGAATTGTTTGTCTTCGGCACGGAGACGATAGAGCCCTGGATCAATACCGGCAATGCGTCGTTCCCGTTTGAACTGCGCAGTCAGGCGAGCGTCATTAAAAAGGGCTGCCTCGCGCAATTCAGCGTCGTTGTTGCGGATAACACATTCTTCTGGGTCGGGAATGATCGAAAGTATTACCGGCTCAACGGATATAGCGTGCTGAAGGTCAGCAGCGAGGAAGTTGACCGCCTGATCCTGAATGACCCGAACCAGTCGGCTATCTCGGCAACGTCTTATTCCTATGCGGGGCATGATTTCGTCGCCGTCACGGGGACGGACTGGACGGCCGAGTACGATATTGCGACCGGCCTCTGGCATACCCGCACCAGCTATCAGGCTTCGCGCTGGCGCCATGACGTTGCAATGGCGGCGTGGGGCAAGGTTCTGGTCGGATCGCGCGAAAATGGGACGATCTACTATCTGGATGCCGACACGCACACGGAAGCCGGGCTGACCTTCATCCGCGAAGTAACAATGCCTCCGCTGCACGGCTTTCCGAACGGCGGGATTATCGACGCGTTGCATTTCGACGTGGCTACGGGGCAGGGCGTTACGAGCCCGTTGGCCCTTGGTTATGAACCGCAGATCATGGTTCTGATCAGCAGGGATGGCGGCAATTCGTTCAATCTCGAACGGCGCCTGAAGACGGGCAGAAGCGGCCAGTATCGGCGCGTCACATCGCGGCGCTGGGGCCGGTTCGCGGAGAAGGGGGCCGTCATTCGCATCCGGCAATCCGATCCGGTCGGGTTCGCGCTTGCCCTGGTCGATCATTCTACGCGCCCGTTGAGGGCCTGATGGCACTGAAATCGCGAATTCCTGGCGACGCTTCGTCCAACTTCGATCCGGCGACCTTTCGCTATCTTGAGGGCTTGGACCGACGCATTCCGGCGCGCGCTGATCTCTCCGGAAGCGCAACGACAGCGGATGCGGTCACGGCGCTGAACAGCCTTTTTGCAGACCTGCGTGACGCAGGCATCATGGAAAGAAACTGATATGGCTTCCTTTTGGGACATGCTGACTGGTTCCGCAGCGTCGGAAGCATCGAATGCAGCCGCGCAGGATACGTACAGTAAGCAGTATCAAGCTATTCAGGACCTTCTGAATTACGGCAACACCTATGCCGACAAGTTCGAGGGCCTTGCGCAGTCGTTCGCGCCCTACGCCCAGACTGGGACGACGGCGAACAACATGGTGCAGCGTCTCTTGCAAGACCCGTCCAGCGTTCGAAGCCTGCCCGGTTATCAGTTTGCATTGGATGTGGGGGCGCGGGCGCTTGAAAACTCTGCCTCTGCGCGCTCCGGCGTTCAAAGAGGCGCGACGATGAAGGGGCTTCAGACCTACGGTCAGAACTACGGCGACACGAAATATGCCGACTGGTTAAGCCGTCTCATGGGCCTTTCGCAGCAAGGGCTTGGCGCGACGCAAGCGCAAGTCAACACAACCGGACAAGGACTTCAGGGCCAGCTTGACACGCGCAAGGCGGGCTTTGGAGGCCAGATGCAGTCCGCCGGCACGATTGGGCAGGGGATGGTTGCGGGGGCGGATGCGGAAGCGAAGGGAGCGCAGAACCTGCTCAATACCGGGCTGAAGATTGGCGGCATGGTGTTGGGTGGAATGACAGGGAATCCTTTTGCGGCCCTAGGCGGCGGTGGGACTTCGTCATTTGGCGGCGGCGGATTCTATGGCGGCTCCCCCGAAACCAATCCGCTCCTGCGCCCGCTTTAGGTGAGCATAGATGGCGAACCCCTTTTCGGTTTCCGTTCCGAATATTTATGAAGCTCTTCTAGCCGGAGAGCAGGGCTATACCGGCATGCGCGACATGCAGCGCAAGAGCGCTCAGGATGATGCGCGACGGGCTGCGCAGGCATCTTTGGAATCTGGTGACACGCGTGGAGCGTTGGCCCGCTTGATCGGATCCGGTGATCCACAAATGGTCAATGCGCTCTCACAATACCAGAACAATGCAAACGGCGTGTTCGGAACGCCAATTTATGGCACGGATGCTCAAGGCAATACCGTGCTTGGGACACTGGATAAAACGGGTAACTTCCGCCGCGCTGAAATGGGCGGCATTACGCCTACGCCGGGCGTCAGAATGCTTGATACCGGAACGGGGTTTGTTCCGGTTAGCTCCCGCAGTGGTCAGCCCGTGCAGGGCGGGGTGTATCAACCCGGTTCGCAGGCGATGCCGGGTCAGCCGCCCGCGCAAACCGGGTACATCCCGAAGGATGTCGCCGGGGAGGCGCGAGACAAAAAGCTCGGAGCGGAGCAGGGCGAAAAACTTGCTGGAATGGGCCAGGCGAAGGCCGGCCTCGATAGCTCGGTCAACAATCTTGATCGCCTTGCCTTTGAGGCGAAGCGGATTATGAACGACCCGGCTGTCGCGCGGATCACAGGACTGTGGAGCAAACTCCCAAGCCTCCCAGGCGGGGCCGCCGCAAGCCTCGAAGCGAAGCTTGAAACGCTGAAGTCTCAGGTTGGTTTTGGCGTGTTGCAGGCGATGCGTGATGCCTCGAAGACTGGTGGCGCGCTGGGCCAAGTGTCCAACATTGAGAACCAATTGTTGCAGAACAATCTGGCGGCTCTCAGTCAGGCGCAATCGGCCGCTGAGTTCAAGAAGGCCATGCAGCAGATCATT
>JBFWYV010000175.1:0-10535 GCA_050186055.1 Hyphomicrobiaceae bacterium
ATCGAGCGGTTCGGCGACAGGTTTCTCGACCGCGTCTTCACCGAGGTCGAGCGCGGGCGTTCCGAACGCCGGACGCCAGCCATCCGGGCGGCGTCCTATGCCAAGCGTTTCGCGGCCAAGGAGGCGTGTGCAAAAGCCCTCGGCACGGGGTTGCGGCGTGGCGTGTTCTGGCGCGACATGGGGGTCGTGAACCTGCCGTCGGGCCGTCCGACCCTGCACCTGACCGGCGGGGCGGCCGAGCACCTCCAGGCGTTGATGCCGGCCGGCACCAGCCCCCGCATCGACCTCACGTTGACCGACGACTACCCCTACGCCCAGGCGATCGTGATCATCTCCGCGCTGCCGACCAAGGAGGTTCCGCTATGAGCGTGCTCCTCAGACCACAAGTCCCCGCGCACGTCGGCCACAGTGACAATTTGATATCGCCTCGATGTTTGCGCGCCGGCATGGAACGGGCTATAGCGACCTACTGCATTGGGGCGAGGTAATCCAGGCATCCGGGCCAGGCATCCGGGATACCCGCCCGGGAGATGGGCATGAGCGTGCGGTCAGACACCGGCAAACGTCAGGACAGCGGCTGGTGGGAAACCGTCAAAATCATAATACAAGCCCTGCTGCTGGCGCTGGTGGTGAGGGTTTTCTTCTACCAGCCTTTCAATATCCCTTCCGGCTCGATGAAGGAAACGCTGCTGGTCGGCGACTACCTGTTCGTGTCCAAGCTGTCCTACGGCTATAGCCGGTACTCGTTCCCGTACGGCATCATCCCGTTCTCCGGCCGCATCTTCGCCGCCGAGCCGAAGCGGGGCGACGTGGTGGTCTTCAAGCTGCCGCGCGACAACTCCACCGATTACATCAAGCGCGTGATCGGCCTGCCCGGCGACAAGATCCAGATGCGGGGCGGCGTGCTCTACATCAACGGAACGGCCGTGCCGAAGCGGCGCATCGGCGATTTCGTCACGCGCGAGGACGAGAGCCTGCCTCCGCAGCGCATCCCGGCGTACGAGGAAACGCTGCCGAACGGCGTCAAGTACAAAGTGCTGGATTCGGAACCGAACGGGCCGGCGGACAATACGCCGGTGTTCAAGGTGCCGCCGGGCCGGTACTTCATGATGGGCGACAACCGCGACAACTCGACCGACAGCCGCGTGGCCGGGGGGGGCGTCGGCTATGTCCCGTTCGAGAACCTGGTGGGACGGGCCGAGATCATTTTCTTTTCCGCTGCTTTCGACGATCCTGATGCATTCAGGCTATTGACGCCTTGGCGGTGGCCGTTCGACATCCGCTGGAGTAGGTTCTTTACTCTCATAAGGTAGCAGCGCGGTCGGACGCTCGCGGCGGCAACTGCCAGTCTGCTTCCGGCAGTGCCGCATAAACACAGGATTGGCTGCATGCCCGTGCCGGCGCACCCATGCGGGTGAATGCCGGCCGTGCGTGTGTGGCGCTCATGTTCGGGGCAGCGTGTGAAGCGAAAGCGGAAGTTCGTCGAGCTGGAGAAGGCGCTCGGATACCGCTTCAAGGATCAGGATCTACTCGTGCGGGCACTGACGCACGCAAGTACGCGGGCGAGCGCACGCTCCGGCAGTGCGCGATATGACAACGAGCGGCTGGAGTTCCTCGGCGACAGGGTGCTCGGCCTGGCAATGGCAGGCGTGTTGATCGACGCCTATCCGGAAGAGGCGGAAGGGCAGCTCGCACGGCGCTTCAACCGGCTCGTCAACGGCCAGACCTGTGCCTCCATCGCGCGCGGCATCGATCTCGGCCGTCACCTGTTGCTGTCGGAAAGCGAGGCGTCAAGCGGTGGGCGCGACAAGGACACGATCCTCGCCGATGCGATGGAAGCGGTGCTGGGCGCGGTCTATCGCGATACCAATTTCGAGAAAGCCCGCGAGGTCGTGGTCGGTCTGTGGACGGGCAGGCTGGAGGGGATGACAAAGGTCGCGGCCGACCCCAAATCGGCTTTGCAGGAATGGGCGCAGGGAAAGGGCATGTCGTTGCCGCGCTATGTCGAAGTCGACCGTTCAGGCCCCGATCACGCTCCGCGCTTCGTTTCGGAAGTCCGGATCACGGGATGCAAGCCGGCACGGGGCGAAGGCACGTCGAAGCGCGCCGCGGAACAGGCGGCGGCCCGCGCGCTGCTCGCCCGGGAAGGCGTAATCGGGAGTCCCGAGCATGATGCCTGAGGCAACAGCCGGTGACCATGGCGAAAGGCCGGCGGCCGATGGAGATCCGTCACCGGCAGGGAAGGAGCGGTTCGGCTTCGTCGCCGTGATCGGCGCGCCGAATGCGGGCAAATCCACGCTGGTCAATGCGCTGGTCGGCACCAAGGTCACGATCGTCTCGCACAAGGTGCAGACGACACGGATGCGGGTTCGGGGCATCGTGATGGCGGGCAACAGCCAGCTCGTCCTCGTCGACACGCCCGGCATCTTCGCGCCAAAGCGCCGGCTCGACCGGGCCATGGTGAATGCTGCCTGGGGCGGGGCTTCCGAGGCCGACGTCGTGGTCCTGATCGTCGACGCGGGACGCGGGCCGGGCGACTATCTCGATCCGATCCTGCAAAAGGTCGCGGAAAGTCCGACGCCGCGCATACTGGTGCTCAACAAGATCGACCGTGTCGGCTCCAAAGCCGATCTTTTGAATCTTACGCAAGCATTGAACGGGCGCGCCAAGTTCGATGGCGTGTTCATGATCTCCGCGCTGACCGGCGACGGAATCGGCGATTTGAGGCGCGAGCTCGCTGCCATCGTGCCGGCAGGGCCGTGGCATTTCCCCGCCGAGGACGTATCGGACCTCCCGATGCGGATGCTGGCTGCCGAGGTGACGCGCGAGAAGCTGTTCAACCGGCTGCATGACGAACTGCCTTACGCAACCACCGTCGAGACCACAGCCTGGAGGGACCTGAAGGACGGGTCGGCGCGCATCGAGCAGACGATCTTCGTGGAGCGCGAGGGGCAGCGAAAGATCGTGCTCGGCAAGGCAGGACAGGCCATCAAGCAGATCTCCAGCGAAGCCCGTGCTGAGCTGAAGGAGATGCTTGACCGCAACGTCCATCTGTTCGTGTTCGTCAAGGTCCGCAGCGGGTGGAGCGAGAACCCGGAGCACTATCGTGAGATGGGCCTCGACTTCCCAAAGGAGTGATCGGCCGTGAGGCAATCAGACCGGACGAGCGGGCCTCAGGCCTGACGAGGCCCATGGAGTGGAGCGACGAGGCGCTGATCCTGTCGGTGCGCCAGCATGGCGAGACCGCTGCCGTCGTGGAGGTGCTGGCGGCGCAGCACGGGCGCTATCTCGGGCTGGTGCACGGCGGACGCTCGCGCCGTCTGAGGCCGGTGCTGCAGACCGGCAACCATGTCGATGCGGCATGGCGCGCCCGGCTTGCCGACCAGCTCGGCTCGTTCTCGATCGAGCTCAGACGCGGCTTCGCTGCGGAGGCGATGGCCAGCCCGAGCCCGATGACACTGGCGGGACTGGCATCGATCGCTGCGATGGCACGGCTGCTGCCGGAGCGCGAGCCGCATCCTTCGCTGTACGAAGTGACGATGTTCGTGCTGTCGTTCCTGGACGACTCGAGCGTGTGGCCGGCGCTTTATGCCCGGTGGGAGCTGGCACTGCTGGCTGAGCTGGGATTCGGGCTCGATCTCTCGTCATGCGCCGCAACGGGGAAGACGGATGATCTCATCTACGTCTCGCCGAAGTCAGGCCGGGCGGTATCGCGCGAGGCCGGCGAGCCCTATCGAGACCGCATGCTGCCGCTGCCGGCGTTTCTCAGGAGCGGCGGGGCCGCCGGCACGACGACGGAGGCGGACGTCTCCGACGCGCTGCGGTTGACGGCGCACTTCCTGGAGACCCGCGTGCTGGTCCCGCACGGCGATACACTGCCGGATGTCCGGGTCCGGCTCGCCCGCATGATCGACCAGACCGTCGGCGGCGCCTAATCGGCATCAGCACGCCGACTACTTGTCGAAGATTGCGACCGCCCGGATCGGCGAGCCGGTGCCCCCGCGCCATTTCAGCGGAAAGCCGCAGTACAGGAACTCGCCCTGTCCGATCAGCTCCTCGAGATTGCAAAGGCTCTCGATGTGGGTGATATCGAGCTCCAGGCACGCCTTGTGAACGAGGGTATTGACGAGGCCCTCGGGTCCGGGGCGCATCGAATCGATGCCGAAGTGCACGATGTCCTGCTTGGCCAGCCACTCGGTGGCCGCGACGTTCACGCCGGAATTGTCGGTGACGTACTTTGGGCCGGGAAAGGTGCGGGCGTGATGGCCTGTGCAAAGCAGGACGGTGCCTTTGTTCGGGATCGGGACGCCGGCTTTATCGACGGCACGCGCCAGATCGTCAGGGGTGATCTCAGCCCTGGGCGGGATATGAGTCAGGTCGAGGCAGATGCCGCGCACATAGCAGTATTCCAGCGGGTATTCGTCGATCGGGGTTCCGCTTTCGCCGAAATGTCGGGGAGCATCCATATGGGTGCCGCCGTGGTCGGGCATCGAGAAATACATCACGGAGTTGCCATGCGTGCCGCCGGCATCCGCGCGTGCCTCCGCGTGGGTCTTCCAAACACCGTGAATGATGGGCGGCTGGCCGGGATAGGTCGGCGTGCGGTGATACAGCTCGCGGGACAGATCGACAATGCGCATCGCAGGGCTCCTCGGGTTCCGGTCCTCGATTGACGGGCCGGCGCATGGTCGGACGGCGGCGATCCGCAGTCAATCAGATGGCGGAGACGGCATCGACGGACGGCGCTGCGGACGGCACCCGTCGTGGCGCCGGCCTGTGCGGAGCCCGCATCCAACGTCCATCTGACCAACGGCCGCACGTGGGAGACAGCCTCGGCCGGCCGGGCTATAAGCGGGCGACAGAAATCGACGGAGCCCCACGCACGCCCATGGCCGCCAAGCCTGCCATCACGCCCGACGTCGTCGCCGCCCATGGCTTCAAGGGCGACGAATACGAGCGCCTCCTGGAGATCCTCGGCCGCGAGCCCTCGATGACGGAGCTTGGGATCTTCTCCGTCATGTGGTCGGAGCACTGTTCCTATAAGTCGTCGCGATTCTGGCTGCGGCAACTACCGACCAGCGGACCGCAGGTGATCCAGGGACCGGGCGAGAATGCCGGGGTTGTGGACCTCGGCGACGGCGATGTCGCCGTATTCAAGATGGAGAGCCACAACCACCCGAGCTACATCGAGCCGTTCCAGGGCGCGGCAACGGGTGTGGGCGGCATCATGCGCGATGTGTTCACGATGGGTGCGCGGCCGGTGGCCAATCTGAATGCGCTGCGGTTCGGAGATCCGTCGCACCCCAGGACGCGGCATCTGATTTCCGGCGTCGTGGCGGGCATCGGCCATTACGGCAACTGCACGGGCGTGCCGACAATCGGCGGGGAGACCAATTTCGATCCGCGCTACAACGGCAATATCCTGGTCAACGCCATGTGCGTCGGCCTCGCGCGCAAGGACAGGATCTTCTACTCCGCGGCTAAAGGCGTCGGTCTGCCCGTCGTCTACGTCGGCTCCAAGACCGGGCGCGACGGCATTCACGGCGCGACGATGGCGTCGGCCGAGTTCGACGACAAAAGCGAGGAGAAGCGGCCCACGGTGCAGGTCGGCGACCCGTTCACCGAGAAGCTTCTGATCGAGGCCTGCCTGGAGCTGATGGCAACCGACAGCATCATCGCCATCCAGGACATGGGCGCGGCCGGCCTCACGTCCTCGACATCGGAGATGGCGGACAAGGGCGGCGTCGGCATCGAGCTCGATCTCGATCACGTCCCGCAGCGCGAGACGGGCATGTCGGCCTACGAGATGATGCTCTCGGAAAGCCAGGAGCGCATGCTGATGATCCTGAAGCCCGGCGCAGAGCCGCAGGCGGAGGCGATCTTCAGGAAGTGGGGTCTCGATTTCGCCGTGATCGGACAGACCACCGACACGGGACGCATGATCATCAGGCACAAGGGCGTGGTGGAAGCCGATCTGCCGGTCGACAAGCTGGCGAATTCGGCGCCGCTCTACGAGCGCCGGTGGACGCCCGGCATCAAGCTGCTGCCGATCCTGCCGCAATGGGTCAAGGCGCCGAATTCGAACCTCGGTGCGCTGAAGACCATGATGGGGCATCCGGCGCTGTGCTCGCGGCGCTGGATCTGGGAGCAGTACGACCACATGGTGATGGGCGACACCATCGGACGGCCCGGCGGCGATGCCGGCGTTGTCCGGGTGCACGGCTCCCGCAAGGGCATCGCGGTCACCTGCGACGTCACCCCGCGCTACGTGGCGGCCGATCCCATCGTCGGGACCATGCAGGCGGTGGCGGAGACGTGGCGCAACCTTTCCGCCGTCGGCGCCGATCCGCTCGCCATCACCGACAACATGAACTTCGGCAGCCCGGAGCGGCCTGAGATCATGGGGCAATTCGTGGAGAGCGTGAAAGGCATGGCGGAAGCCTGCACGGCGCTGGCGTATCCCGTCGTATCGGGCAACGTCTCGCTCTACAACGAGACCAACGGCGTTGCGATCCTGCCGACGCCGGCGATCGGTGGCGTGGGAGTTGTTCCGGATACGGCCTATATCGCCGATATCGCGCTCAAGCAGCCGGGTCACCTGATCGTGCTGATCGGCGCGGAGCAAGGGTGGCTCGGGCAGACGCTCTATCAGCAGATCATCGCCGGTGATCTGGAGGGCGCTCCTCCTCCAGTCGACCTGGAGGCCGAAAAGGCCGCGGGGCTGCTGGTCCGCAGTCTGATCCGGGAAGGCAAGACCCGAACGGTTCACGACTGCTCGGACGGCGGCCTGCTGGTTGCGCTCTCCGAGATGGCGCTGGCCGGCGGCATCGGCATCGAACTCTATGCCTATGAGGGCAGGCTGCCATCTCACGCGATCTGGTTCGGCGAGGACCAGGGACGCTATGTCATCGAGGTTGCGCCAACTGCCGCCGACGACGTCCTTGCGCGGGCCAAGGCGGCCGGGTTGCGCGCGCGGATCATCGGGCGCACGGGCGGAGACATGATCGCACTTTCGGGCGAGGCGCCGATCTCGCTCGCGGAGCTGCGGACAGCGCACGAAGGCTGGCTGCCGCGCTACATGTCGGGTACGGTTTGAGCCCCTGCGCGCGGTCGCCGAAACCTTACGTTTTCAACCGCCCGCGCAATCCACAAGCGCTGCCGCTGCACATGAACATGTCAAGTGATTGACAAGTCCGGCGTTCCGGTTGCCCGAGGCCAAAGTTATTCACACGTTCAACGCTGGTGACATACCAAAGCGTTGAACGCCCATATCCTGGATCGGCAGATTTCTGGTATTATCGACTATTGGTAACGTCCGACTGGACGTGGTTATTCCCTGAGGAACGATCGAGCCCTGGGCGGTGGCTCACGGTCCCAGACCAAAAGCGGGGAAGCTGGTGGCGCAGTCATACTGCACCACCAGCCAGTCATCCGCCGCGATGACCAAATCCGGTATTTGGACGCGTAGAGCGGGGAACTCGTGTCATGATCGCGTTAGGTAACAATGAGTTTGCTCTTATCGAGCTGATGGCAATGCATCCGGTGGAATTTCTGCCACCCATGCAATTATCGATTGCGCGCAAGCTGGCAAAGCGCGGGCTGATCGATCGGAAAGACGATCGCTGGCTCCCGACGGCGCGCGGCCTGGCGATGATCCATCGCACTTTGCACTGAATGGCGGAAAGAGCGGTCAGGCTGCTGCGTGGGCGCGCCTGGTGCGCGCCTGGATCTCGCGGAGCGTCGTGAGCTCAAGCTCGGTCGGCGCCGGCGTCTCCTTGACGCCGGCCGAAAACCTCAACGGCCAGCCTGTCGCGGCCGTGAGCGCCTCGCGCGTGACGCCGGGATGGATCGAGGCCACGGTCATCTCTTTCGTCACGGGGTCCGGCTCCATCACGCACAAGTCGGTGATGAGCCTGGTCGGCCCTTTGGTGCGGGCACCCTGGCGCTGCCTGTCGTCACCGCCGGTGCCGTGGCCGAGCGAGGTCACGAACGGCAGCTTGTCGACGAAAGCGCGCGGGCTCTGCGCCATGGTGATCAGGACCTCGCCGACGTGAACGGCGATTTCCGGCGCGCCGCCGCCGCCCGGCAGCCTGACCTTCGGCTTATTGTAATCGCCGACGACGGTTGTGTTGAGATTGGCGAAGCGGTCGATCTGAGCACCGCCGAGAAAGCCGACGGTGATGCGGCCGCCCTGAAGCCAGTAGCGGAACATTTCAGGCACCGAGACCGTCGTCAGCGCCGTCTCGCACAGCTCGCCATCGCCGATCGAGAGCGGGAGGACGTTGGGCTTGGTCTCCAGCGTCCCGGATTCGTAGATCAGCGTGATGCCGGGCGCATGGGTGAGACGAGCCAGATTGCAGGCTGCCGACGGCGCCCCGATACCGACGAAGCATACGTCGGTGGACTTCAGCGCCCGGGCGGCCGCGATCGTCATCATCTCGGATGGGGTGTAGGCGGTGCTGGTCATCGTCGCGTCCCGGGCCGGTGGATCCATTGCCACGTCACATATGTCGGAGGCTGGACGCGAGGGCAAGTCCACGGCGGCTCCGGAGCCACATCGTGAGTGAGCCCTGGCTTCTCAAGGGAACGCCCCCCTCTCTGCCGGACGCTAACCCGCCGGCTGCGGCTGGGCCTGCTGCACCGGGTTATCGGCCGCAATGCGCCGGTGGCGCCAAATCCCTATCAGGGTTGCCGGCAGGACGACCGCCGCCGCCGCCATGGAGACCGCATCGTCAGGATGAAGCAGGACGACCAGGGAGAACAGCGCCAGCGCACAGCCGAACAGTATGCTGGCAGCCTTGTTCTCGACGAAACGGCCGAACATGGCGAACGCGACACCGCTCGTTCCGATGAATACCAGCAAGGTTGCGGCGAGCTGCGGCCAGCCAGGGTTCACGACGATGTCGGACCGGGTGAATATGGCGAATGTCATGAGCGTGATCGGCGTGCAGATCTTCAGCGCTTCGTACATAGTCCGCATGAACGAAGCCTCCGCGATGCGCGCCGAGATCGCGGCCGTCAGAGAGGTTGGCGGAGACAGCTCGCCCCACACCGAGAGCAGGAACACGAAGAAGTGGGCGATCCATGGATTGATGCCGAGTTCCTGCAGCGGCCGGACGATGACGATGGCGCCAATGATGTAGGTCGCCGTGGGCGGCAGTCCGGCACCGGCGAGCCAGCCGAAAATATAGGCCATGATGACGACGCCGATCATGTTCTGCGCGCCGAAATCCAGAATCATCGCCCCCATGCGGTTGATGAAGCCGGTGACGGTGAACAGTCCGATCATGATGCCGAGGGTGGCCAGCAGCAGCGTGAGATAGGACGTCATGTCGGCATGCGTCTCGATCGCACGCCGGATATTTCCCCAAAGCGATTGCTCCGCGAGTTGGGGATCCTTCAGGGCATACTTGAAGACGAGGAACGAGATCAGGAGCAAGGCAAAAAGAAAGGCCGCGGTATAGAGCGCAGCCAGCAACTCACCCCTGCCGACTACCGCCATCAGGTAGATGAGAAACACCACGGAAAGGAAGAATATGCCGGTTCTGACGTGGTCATAGGCGGGAACCCGCGGCGAGGGAATGCTGTCACGCGGCAGGAGGCGGACGCACAACAGATAGATGGCCAAGGCGATCGAGGCATAATAGACCAAGGCCAAAGCAAAGCCGCGCTTGACGACCTCGATATAGGGAACGCCCAGAAAATCCGACATCAAAAATGCGCCTACGCCCATCAGCGGCGGCATAAGCAGGCCGCCCATCGAGGCTGCGGTCTCGGCTGCGGCAGCAAACGTTCCGGGTACGCCATAGCGTTTCATCAAGGGGATCGTGATGGTGCCGACCACGGCGGCATTGGCCGAGCCCGAACCGCTCACCATGCCGACCGACAGCGAGCCCAGCACCGCTGTCTGGGGAACGAGCTGGCGCGATCGGCCGGCGAAGCGGCGCATGACATTGATCATCGCCCCTTGGGCGCCGAAGCCATTGGCTGCTGCCGCCAACAGAAGAAAGGCAGCAACCAGCGTCAGCGCCAGCTGCCCGTAGATGCCGTAGATCCCGGTCGACAGCTCGATCGTGCTCGACGTTACCACGCGGTAGAACGTGGTGCCGGGGTGCCAGAAAAAGTCGAGCGGGCTCAGGTAGCCCCACATCGTATAGAAGACGAGGATGAAATTGACCCAGAACAGCGTCGGATGGGCAAGCCGCGACAGCTCCATCACCAGCAGGAACATCAGCAGGCCGACGATGAAATCCTGGGTCGTGTAGGAGCCCTGGCGCCAGATCGCGATCTGCTCGAACTCGAAGTGGAAATGGATGAACGCGTAAATGCAAATCCCGATATAGATCAAAACGATGACGTTGTTGGCGACCCGCGGAAGGAATTTGTACAGGTCGCCCTCTCGATACATGAACAGGATCTGCAGGATGAGCGCGATCGACATCACGCGCGCAACCAGCTCCTGCGGACCGCCGTAGCCGGTGTAGAAATACCAGAGCAGCCATACGAGCTGAATGACGGCGAACACGAAGATCACG
>JBFWYV010000176.1:0-10480 GCA_050186055.1 Hyphomicrobiaceae bacterium
TGGCGGGCAAATGATTTCAGGTCGAGGCTGAAGTCGTCATGGAATGGCAGGATGCACGCGGGAATGACGCCTGCTGGGACATATCCGGGGAAACGAGTCATTCAGATCCTCCAACGAGACCAGAGAATGGCGGCCGCAGCGTTCGGCGCATGAGATCAGCATAGAACCACGCGACGTCCCCACTCTCAAGACCGCGCCAGCCTCAAGGGTGCTCAGGACCAAACGAAGTCAACCGTGATTTCGTCAATCTCGCCCAGCCGGTACTTAACGCTATTGTCTTCCGGCGTCAGCAACAGCGGCGGGACGACCGAGCCCGCGATGATCACGTCCCCGGCCTTCAGGCGCTCGCCGCACGAGGCAAGTGTGTTCGCGATGTGGGAGCCGACATCGACGACCCTGCCCGTATTCGATTCGAGCTCCGTGACCGGACTACCCTGCTTGCCGGCGCGCGAGATGTGCGCGGCCAGTCCATCCAGGTCTGCCCCGGCACGCGCGGGGTCACGCCGTCCCAGGATGACGTGACGATGAAAGATGTTGCCGGCGAGGATCTTCTCGACGTCCTCGGGCGGCGGATCAAGGTCGGCCAGCTCGATAGCGGGCCCGAGCGCGGAAATCGCCTGTCGTACCGAGGTCTTGTCGTCTCCGGCCGGCAGATCGGCGCCGATGTAGACGGCAATCTCCGGCTCGGCGACGGGGCGTGTCCAGCCCGCCAAGGACACGGTCGTGCCGGACTCCAGACGTCCTTCCTGCAGAAGGTAGCCCATGAGCGGGCCGGGAAGATTGAACTTCGAGATCGCCGCCGGTGCGCCGAAACCCGATTTCCAGCCGAGGTGGCTCGATCCCGCGCCCAGCCTGCGCCTGCGTTCGGCAAGCTGCGCTTTCATGCCTGAAAGCACGCGGGGATCAGTGACAGGATATGTCGTCATGCTTCATCCTCCGCAGACGTCCGTCTGCAATCGTCAGTGCGAACCGGGCAGAACCTCATAGCCTGAGTCCTCGATCGACCCGGCCCCCATCCAGCCCCAGACCAGGACGACGTCCTCATCGGACGTATTGGCGAACCCGTGATAGACGCCGCGCGGCGAGAACACCACGTCGCCCTCGACCGAGGGCTCGTCGCCTTTGTCGGTCCGGATGTGACCCTTTCCCTTCAGTACGATGAAGAACTCGTCGCAATTGCGATGCAGGTGAGCTTCATGGCTGGCGCCGGGCTTGAGAACGGTCCAGCCGATGACGTTGTCCGTTCCCGCTGTCTTCTTGTCGATCAGGAACTGGACCTGCATGTCGATCCAGCCGTCCTGGCGTTTCAGGCCCTCGACCTTCGGCACATCTTTCAGGTTCGTTCGATACATCGGCGACATCGGTTCCTCCCGCGGCGATTGCCGGGCTGATTCGAAATGCCTGCAGCTATCGGCCGCTTTCCCTGGCGCCGCCGAGGCGCCGGTAGACTTCGAAGGCCGCGACGAAATCGTTGTGATCGATGCCCAGCCCGCGGCAGGCGTTCATCATCTCGTTGGCAGCCGCTGCCAGCGGCAGCGGCGAGCCCAGCGTCCGCCCGAGGTCGAGCGCCAGCATCATGTCCTTCTGCTGCAGGGTGACGTCGGCCAGCGGCTTGGCCGGCATCTGGCCATCGAGGATATAGGGGCCGCGATAGCCGAGCACGGGCGAGGCCGCGACGCTCTTGAGGACGGCATCGACCGCCACGTCGCGCGCGACGCCGCCCTTCTCGGCCAGCGCCACCGCCTCGCCGAAGCAGATCACCTCGACCATCAGCAGCAGGTTGACGGCGATCTTCATCGTCGTCGCCATGCCGGATGGGCCGATGTAGGACACTTTCGGCCCGATCGCGGTCAGCATATCCTTGACCTGATCGAAAGCGTTCCTGTCGCCGCCGATCATGATCGAGGCCTGCCCGGCCTTCACCGTGACCGGACTGCCCGAGATCGGCCCGTCGAGCAGCACGCGGCCCTGGCTCGCGAACGCAGCCGCCACCTCCCGCGTGACGGCCGGCGAGATCGTCGACATGTCGATGTGGATGCCGCCTGGAGCAAGGCCGGCTAGCACGCCGTTCTCGCCGAGGGTGACCGCCTTCACGGCGGTACCGTCGGTGACGATCGAGAACACGACGTCGGATGCGCCGGTGACCTCTCGCGGCGAGTTGGCCCAGGCCATGCCCTGCACAACGAGCGGTTCCGCCTTTGCCTTCGTGCGGTTCCAGCCCGTGACCTGATGACCGGCTGCCATCAGCCGCGGCACGATCAGCGCACCCATGTCGCCGAGCCCGATGAACCCCAGTCTCACGCACTTCCTCCCTGGTAT
This sequence comes from Hyphomicrobiaceae bacterium, assembly GCA_050186055.1. Lineage (GTDB taxonomy): Bacteria > Pseudomonadota > Alphaproteobacteria > Rhizobiales > Hyphomicrobiaceae > CAMDPA01. Next base: position 2,320 of record JBFWYV010000176.1, read on the forward strand.
GCGGCGGGCGACGCGTGCCGCTGTTTCGATCAGTCTATCCGGGAACCGGTCGCAGGCAAGCTGCACGTCCCGGCCCGCGTGCGGGGACTGCCTCCACGGTGTCCTCGAACGGTGGGTTGCGGGGATAAGTCACCGATCTGCCCCATCCCCTCCTTGATGCTGCCCCGTGTGGCGGCTAGCACTTCGGGGTTGCGTTATTCGGTTGCGCGCCTGTTGCTTGTGCGCACTGCGCAAATCCGGTTGGACCCACGTCGGGTGGCAGGGGCGTTGGTCCCCGCGTGCGGCCTGCTTTCGTTGTTCGGGGGAGAGACCTTCAGATGTCCACGCTTCAGGGCGCCGCGCAGGCGCAGCTTCGCCAGTTCGTCGAGCAGATCGAGCGGCTGGAGGAAGAGAAGAAGGCGCTGGCCGAGGACATCCGTGACAAGTTCGCGGAAGCCAAGGCCGTCGGTTTCGACGTCAAGGCGCTGCGCCAGATCATTCGCCTGCGCAAGAAATCCAAGACCGACCGCGACGAGGAAGACGCGATTCTCGCCACCTACATGCACGCGCTGGGCATGCTTGGCGATGATCCCAGCCAGCCGATGATGGCGGCCGAGTAGAGTTCCACTCATAATCCGTAATGCCCGCGCGCCCGGCCACCGCCGTGGCCGTGACGGTGGTTGGGAGGTGAGGGATAGCCACTCGATAAGCCGTCATGGCCGCGCCGGGGCGACGCGGGAGCGTCGACCCGGAACACGGCGGCCATCCACGTGGCTTGCGGCAGGCACTGAGCAAGCGGATGGTTGTCGTAGGCGGCCGCCGCCGCGGCCGTGACGGTGCGGAGGTGAGAATTCGGGCACCCCTTGGAACGTCATGGCCGCGCCGGGGCGATGTGGGAACATCGGCTCGGCATCCACGTGGTTCGTCGCGGGCACTGAGCAAGCGGAGGTTTGCCGTAGGCGGCCACCTTCGTGGCCGTGACGGCGGTGGGGGGAGGGGCGCAGGTGCTGGTCCTATCCGCCGCTTCAACCCGTCGGGGCTCCCATCGCCGTGAGGCCGTGCTCCAGGTCGGGGATCAGATCGGCAGGATCCTCCAGTCCGACATGCAGTCTGATCAAGGTGCCGCCATTCCATCCGTGTACGCTTGGATATGTGAGCGCGAGGCTCTCGTATCCGCCCCATGAGGCTCCAATGCCGAACAGCTTCAGCGCATCGATGCAGCGGCAGGCATGCTCACGCCCATAGCCGCGTCTGAGCTCGATCGAGAACAGACTGTTCGCGCCGGAAAAATCGCGCTTCCACAATTCATGGCCGGGATCGCCCGGCAGCGCCGGATCGAGCACGCGCGCGACGGAGGGATGCTGCGCTAGCCAAGCGATCACCTGCTCTGCATGGCTGCGCGCCATTGCAATCCGCGCGGCGAACGTCCGCAGCCCACGCAGCACCGTGTAGGCATCGTCGGGGCTGACGGTCTGTCCGAGCAGATAGCTGTCGCGCCAGAGCTGATCGGCGATGCGGTCGTTGCCGGTGACCGAGCCCATCGTGATGTCGGAATGACCGGCGATGTACTTGGTCAGCGCGATCACCGAGATGTCGGCGCCCAGCTCGATCGGCCGATACAGCCCGCCGGCGCCCCACGTGTTGTCGACCGCAACCAGCGCGCCCGATCCTTTGACCGCCTCGGCAATGGCCGGGACATCCTGAACGTCGAATACGATCGAGCCGGGATTGTCGAGATAGACGAGGCGCGTCTCCGGCTTCAGCCGCCGCTTCACCTCGCTCGCCCCGCCGGCACCGCCAGGGTAGTACTCGCAGGCGATGCCGCGTGGCGTGAAATACTCGTTGGCCAGCATCCGCGCCGGACCATAGATCGAATCCGCCAGCAGCATGTGATCGCCCGGCTTCAACACACTGAGGAACGCGTGCGCGATCGCCGCGAGTCCGGTCGGAAAAAGCTGCGTGCGCTTCCCGCGCTCGATTTCGGTGATCGCGTCTTCCAGCCCGAACGTGGTCGGTGTCCCGCGCGCGCCGTAAACGAAATTGCGCTCGCCGGCGAGCCGTCGCTGCGCCATCTCCTCGCGGTGCGCAGTGTTGGAATACAGCACGGTGGAGGCGCGGATAACCGGCGGGTTTACGCCGTGCGTGCCGCCGGCCGGATGACCGCGGGCCACGTGAACCAGTCTGGTCTTGTCACGCTCTGGCATAGTCGGATCGGCTCCCTCGTCCTGCTACCATCAGGCAGACAGTAAGCGAGGTTGCAGCCATCGACAAAGCAGAACCGGCACGGAGGATCTGCTGCGGCACCCGGCCTGGCGTCAGCCGCCGCCTACCGTCGCCGCAAGCTGAGGTGCGCGGCACCGGAGTCCGCCAGCAGCGAGGCGGTGAGACGGTTGCCCCGAAGCAGGATCCGGAGCGTGCCCCGCAAATTGTAATCCTCGTTGAAGAACGAGCCGTAGAAGCTGTTGCCCGACATGTGCCGGACGGTGGCGGTTTGCGACACCCGGGCCGATTGCGTGGCGCACACAGCGTTCATCACGTAACGGCTCGATGAGCGCCGGGTGAACCTCGCGCGGCAGACGGCCCGCTCGCTCTGACCGCCGCTGAACACCACGCGGCCGCCGCCGCTCCAGGCTCCGGTCAGCTCGGCCGACCGGGCCGCAGAAGGCGCTGCCAGCCCGACCAGCACCGCGAGTGTGAAGGTGGCCAGGGCGGGAGAAGCGTATCGGCTGAACATTCGCATGGCGAAGACCTGGGCTTGCGAGGTTGAGCGCTTGCATATTGATAGTCGATTCGACTTCTACAAGACCAACCTTGGGATAGGGCGTAGAGAACCTTACCAAGCCGATTCGCCGTCCGGCATGGGCTTGCCAGCCGCGGCCATTGACGGCACGGTGAGGCCGTCGCAATCCTCGTCGCCGCCGTCCCGGGGCGTATCCTGTATCATCTGGACCATATCGATGCCTCTGCCGCTGTCTCACATTCGCGTGCTCGACCTCTCGCGTGTGCTCGCTGGCCCGCTGGCCACCCAGTTCCTGGCCGATATGGGCGCGGATGTGATCAAGGTCGAACGGCCAAAAGGTGGCGACGACACGCGCCATTGGGGGGCGCCCTTCGCGGTCCCCGGCAAGGACGGTATCGCCGGGATCTCCGGCTATTTCATGTGCGTCAACCGTGGCAAGAGATCGGTAACCATCGATATCACCAGCGAGCGCGGCCAGCAGCTCCTGCGCGGCCTGGCGGCCAGGTGCGACGTGATGATCGAGAATTTCAAGGTCGGCGGCCTGAAGAAATATGGTCTCGATTACACGTCGGTCCGCGCCATCAACCCCGGCATTGTCTATTGCTCGATCACGGGGTTCGGCCAGACCGGTCCCTATGCCCACCGCGCCGGCTACGACTTCGTCGCGCAGGGCATGGGCGGGCTGATGAGCGTTACCGGCGGTCCCGCCGACCAGCCGGGTGGCGAGCCGATGAAAGTCGGCGTCGCGATCTCCGACGAGATGTCGGGGCTCAATGCGCTGGCCGGAATTCTCTCCGCATTGGTCAGGCGCGAGCGGACCGGCGAAGGCGCCCGCATCGAGGTCGCGCTGCTCGATTCGACCGTGGCCGCGCTGATCAATCAGGCATCGGACTACCTCGTGACGGGAGAGGTGCCGCAACGCCGCGGCAACGCCCATCCGACGATCGTGCCTTATGAGGCATTCCCGACAGCTGACGGCCACATCATTCTGGCCGTCGGCAATGACGGTCAGTTCGCGCGCTTCTGCGCTGCCGCCGGTCTCGACGAATTGGCGACCGACGAGCGCTTCTCGACCAACCCGCAGCGGATCGCCAATCGCGCCGAGCTCGTTCGCTTGCTGACCGACCGGCTGACGCGCGAATCGTCGGCCTATTGGATCGGGCTGCTGGAGTCGCGCGCCGTTCCCTGCGGGCCGATCAACAATTTGCAGCAGGTGTTCGAGGACCCGCAGGTCAGGGCCCGCGAGCTCCGCCGCGAGCTGACGGCGGGACGGTCCGCGCCGCTGCCGAGCGTCGCCAATCCCGTGCGCATCGAAGGGGAGGATACGACGGCAGCCAAGGCCCCGCCGCTGCTGGGCGAGGATACCGATGCCGTGCTCACGGACGTGCTCGGCCTGTCCGTTTCCGAAGTCGAGAAGCTCCGTCGGGACGGGATCGTTTGAAACCCCGCCACTGTTCGGGCTGCTTCAGGCCGGCGTCGTCCCGGACGTCGCCTTGAGTCCGCCGGCGCGCTCGATGAACTCGGCAATCACATCGACGCCGGCGCCGCGCTTCAAATCCGTGAATACATAGGGTCTGGCGCCTCTTGCCCGGCGCGTGTCGCCGTCCATGCGCTCCAGGTTTGCTCCGACGTGCGGCGCAAGATCGGTCTTGTTGATGACCAGCATGTCCGCGCGGGTAATGCCAGGACCGCCCTTGCGCGGGATCTTTTCGCCCTGCGCCACGTCGATCACGAAGATCGACAGGTCGGCAAGCTCCGGCGAGAACATGGCCGCGAGGTTGTCGCCGCCCGACTCGATGAACACGATCTCGGCATCGGGAAAGCGCGATGTCATGGTCTCGACCGCCGCCAGATTGAGCGAGCAGTCCTCGCGAATGGCCGTATGCGGACAGCCCCCGGTCTCCACGCCCATGATCCGCTCGGCCGGCAGTGCGCCGGAGCGTGCGAGGATCTCGGCATCCTCCTTCGTGTAGATGTCGTTGGTGATCGCGACGATGCTGTAGCTCGCGCCCAGTGTGCGGCACAGCGCTTCGACCAGGGCGGTCTTTCCGGCGCCGACCGGGCCGCCGATGCCGACGCGAAGCGGGCCGTTTGATTGCGCGGTCATGTTCTGAACAGCCTCGTGTCCTGGGTTTCGTGCGCCATCGCCGCGATGTCGGAGAGGAACGCCGCGCCTCCGACGTCTTCCAGCGTGCTGTTACCGGCGACGGCGGCGAGCTTTTCGATCGCCGGCATGAGCGAGACGATCACGCGTTGTCCATCCGTTTGTCCGATCACTGCAAGCCGCACCAGCGCCGACGTCATGTTGGTGACGAAGGCGGCGGCGAACGCGCTCAGCGTGGCGCCGAGAGGCAGCCCATATGCTGCGCTCGCCAGGCCGACGGCCACGGGATAAGCGATTTCTCCGTCGATCATGCCGGCGGCATGCGTGATGCGGCCGTCGTTCCACGCGGCCGACATCGCCGCCATGAACGCGCCGCCCTGCGTTACGGTCTCCAGCCGGCGTTCGCGTGTGCCAGCCAGAGCCAGCGCCAGATCGTTTGCCTCCCGTAGCGCCGCGCGGCAATCGTTGCAGACGGCCCGCCACGCAGCCGTGAGCACGATGGCATCGTTACGCGGACTGCCATGCTCCAGGAGGTCGCAGAGCCACGCCGTTGCCGTCGCGCGGCCATGGATACGGCCATCGCCGACAGCCCATTCCAGGCCATGGCTGTAGGCGAAGCTGCCGACCGGAAACGATGGCGAGAGCCACAGGCCGAGTTCTACCGGAAAGCGCCGATCCGCGCGGTCCGGGACCGGCCTTGTTTCGGGATCAGCCGCAACGCCGCTCATGACGGAGGATCCGTCGCAGCATGATCGTGGTTGTGGTGGCCGTGCGCGAGCGCAGTCCCATGCCGATGATACGCGCCCCGAACAGGCTCGAACGGCTCGGAGACGTCCACCACCGTCGCGCCGAGCCCGATCAGCATGTCCCGCAGCACGTGATCGCGCTGGAGCAGGATGCGGTCCGCCTCGATCTGCGCCGGGATATGCCGGTTGCCGATGTGCCAGGCGATCTCGGTGAGACTGCCGCCTGCCGCGCGCACGTCCATCAGCGGCTCTTCGGCTGCAATTACCTCGATGTTACGGCCGTCATCCAGCACCAGCCTGTCGCCATGCACCAGGACGACCGCCTTCGGTAGGTCGACAAGCACCTCGTCGCCGTGCTGGAGCGTGAGCACTTTGCGGCGCAGATGCCGCTCCTCGTGCGTCAGCACGACGATGTCGAAGGGAATCGCCAGCTTTTCCGACGTCGTAGTCGTCGCGCGCAGCATCAAAGGACCTCAGAACAGGAAATAGCGCTGCGCCATCGGCAATTCGCGCGCCGGCTCGCAGGTCGCCAGATCGCCGTCGACCGTGACCCGGTAAGTCTCCGGATCGACCTCGATGACCGGCGTTGCATCGTTGTGGATCATGCTCGCCTTCGAGATGCCGCCGCGCACGTTCTCGACCGCCACCAGTTTCTTCGCGACCGCGAGCCGGTCGCCAAGCCCGCCGGCAATCGCGGCCTTGCTGACGAAGGTGAGTGAGCCCGATGCGATCGATCGGCCGAATGACCCGAACATGCCCCGGTAGTGCACCGGTTGCGGGGTTGGGATCGAGGCGTTGGGATCGCCCATTGCGGCGGCGGCAATGGTGCCGCCTTTGATCACCAGATCCGGCTTGACGCCGAAGAACGCGGGCGACCAGACGACGAGATCGGCGAGCTTGCCGATCTCTACCGAGCCGATGTGGCGCGATACGCCATGCGCGATGGCCGGGTTGATCGTGTATTTCGCGACATAGCGCTTCACGCGAAAATTGTCGTTGCCGTTGTCGCCGGGCAATGCACCGCGCTGGCGTTTCATCTTGTCGGCGGTCTGCCATGTGCGCATCACCACCTCGCCGACCCGTCCCATCGCCTGGCTGTCGGACGACATCATCGAGAGCGCACCGAGGTCGTGCAGGATGTCCTCCGCGGCAATCGTCTCCTGGCGGATGCGGCTTTCGGCGAAGGCAAGATCCTCCGGGATCGAACTATCGAGGTGATGGCAGACCATGAGCATGTCGAGATGCTCATCCAGCGTATTGACCGTGAAAGGCCGCGTCGGATTGGTCGACGATGGCAGCACATTGGAGAGCCCTGCTACCTTGATGATGTCGGGTGCGTGCCCGCCGCCCGCACCTTCGGTATGGAAGGCGTGAATGGTGCGCCCCTTGAAGGCCGCGATGGTATCCTCGATGAAGCCTGATTCGTTCAGCGTGTCGGTGTGGATCATCACCTGCACGTCATGATCGTCCGCCACCGCCAGGCAGTTGTCGATCGCCGCGGGCGTGGTGCCCCAGTCCTCGTGCAGCTTCAGCGCACAGGCCCCGGCCTCGATCTGCTCGATCAGACCAGCGGGAAGTGCGGCATTGCCTTTGCCTGCAAAGGCGAGGTTCATCGGGAATGCATCGGCAGCCTCGATCATGCGCTCGATGTGCCACGGCCCGGGCGTGCAGGTTGTGGCGTTGGTGCCGGTCGCGGGGCCGGTGCCGCCGCCCAGCATGGTCGTCACGCCGGACATCAGCGCTTCCTCGATCTGCTGCGGGCAGATGAAATGGATGTGGCTGTCGAAGCCGCCGGCGGTGATGATCTTGCCCTCGCCGGCGATCACTTCCGTACCCGGACCGATGATGATGCCGACGCCGGGCTGGATGTCCGGATTGCCGGCCTTGCCGATACCGGCAATCAGTCCGTCCTTCAATCCGATGTCGGCTTTGAAGATGCCGGTGTGATCGATTACGAGCGCGTTGGTGATGACGGTGTCGACGGCACCGTCGGCACGCGAAACCTGCGACTGGCCCATGCCGTCGCGGATCACCTTGCCGCCGCCGAACTTCACCTCTTCGCCGTAGATCGTGAAGTCGTTCTCGACCTCGACGATCAGTGCCGTGTCGGCGAGACGCACTCTGTCGCCCGTTGTCGGGCCGAACATGTCGGCATAGGCGGCGCGGGGAAGCTTGATGCTCATCGGATTGCCGGCTCCTGCCTCAAAGCTTGCCCATGACCTGCTGACGGAATCCGTACACGGTCCGTCCGCCCGTGATCTCCACCAGCGTCACCGTGCGCGTCTGGCCCGGCTCGAAGCGCACCGCCGTGCCGGCCGCGATGTCGAGGCGGAACCCCCGGGTTCTGGCGCGATCGAATTGCAATGCGGGATTGGTCTCGAAGAAATGATAATGGCTGCCGACCTGGATCGGCCGGTCGCCGCTGTTGGCGACCTCGATCGTCACCGTCCTGCGGCCGGCATTGAGCTCGATCTCGCCATCGGCGGGAATGACCTCGCCGGGCTTTGATTGCGATGCCCTCACGCCGCGGATCGGCTCATGCACGGTGACGAGCTTGGTCCCGTCCGGGAACGTGGCTTCGACCTGCACGTC
>JBFWYV010000177.1:0-10444 GCA_050186055.1 Hyphomicrobiaceae bacterium
GCCTGCCAGCCGCGCGGTGATCAGCGATCCAGAGCGGCGCGCGGCCTCCACGACGACGATGGCGCGTGAGACACCGGAGATCACCCTGTTGCGCCTCGGAAAGTCCTGGGCTCGGGCCTGAAAGCCGATCGGCTGTTCGGCGATGACGCATCCCTCGGCGACAATCGCGTCATAGAGCGCTTGATTCTCGCGTGGATAGACGACGTCGGCTCCGCCTGCGAGCACGGCGATGGTGCCGGTCGACAGGGCACCCTTATGAGCGGCTGTATCGATGCCGCGAGCCAGCCCGGAAACCACGGCATGTCCTGCTGTCCCGATCTCGCCGGCGATCGTCCTCGCCAGTTGCTGCCCGGCGGCGGAGGCGCTGCGAGAGCCCACCACGGCCACCGCGGACCGGTTCAGAAGCCCGGTTCGCCCTTTCGCGTAGAGCATCGGCGGTGCACCGTCGACAAACGCCAGCGGGGCCGGATAACCCGGCTCGATCGTGAACAGCACCTGCGCGCCAGCGCGCGCGACGGCCTCCAACTCGGCCTCGGCCTCGGCCTTCGTGCAGATCCTGATCGGGCGCGCCCGTCCGCTGCGCCTGGCCATTTCGGGCAAGGCTGTGAGCGCCGGCCCGGCGCCGCCATAGTGGTTGATGAGCGCACGAAAGGTCGCCGGCCCCACGTTTTCGGAGCGGATCAGGCGCAGGCAGGCAAGACGCTGGGCGTCGTCGAGCGGCGCTACCGGCAGCGGAGCAGCGGCGAAGATGTCTTTGGCGTCGCGCTCGCTCACCCGGGCCTCAAGTCTTTGCGCCGATCCGGGGCTCCGTACCGCCCAGGAGGCGTTGGATGTTGCCACGGTGCTTCCATATCAGCAGCGCGCTCATGATCGCTGCGACAAGCATGGTCGGTGTGTCGCCGAGGCAGAACGCCAATGCCGGAACCAGGATGCTCGCAGCCAGTGCGGATAGCGAGGAATAGCGCGACGTTACCGCCGTCAGCAGCCAGACGAAGCAGAACGCAATTGCCAGCCGCCATTCCAGGCCGATCAATACGCCGATGTAGGTGGCGACACCCTTGCCGCCCTTGAAGCCGAGCCAGAGCGGGAACAGGTGGCCGAGGAAAGCACCGAGCCCGGCGGCAAGGCTGCAGACGATCGCATAACCGGCGTAGGTCCCGCCCAGCTCATGCGCAATGAGAACGGCTGCGGTCCCTTTCAGCGCGTCCAGGACCAGCGTCGCGGCGGCCAGCGCCTTGTTCCCTGTGCGCAGGACATTGGTCGCGCCGATGTTGCCGGAGCCGACGGCACGGATGTCGCCCAGCCCGGCGGCTCGCGTCAGCAGCAGGCCGAATGGAATTGAGCCCAGAAGGTAGCCGCCGGCAAGTGCGAGCAGGATCGGCAGTGTCATGACACCCATATCCAAATGACAGGACGGACAAATCTGCATGCGCGAATATCAGCTCAAGGCGTGACGGATCATTCAGCCGAAGCAACGCATGCAGGTACCCCGCTCAACCGTACTGGTACACCGTGCGGCCCGCAACCATGGTCCGGATCACGCGCCCGTTGAGCGTGCCCTCGTCAAAGGGAGAGTTCTTCGAGCGCGACTTCAGCAGCGCGCGGTCGACGACCCAGTAGGCCGTGAGATCGAAAACGGTGAGATCGGCAGGGGCACCTTTCTCCAGCCGTCCGGATGGCAGTCCGAGCAGCTTGGCAGGGTTGATCGTCATCGGACGCAGCAGGACGTTGAGGGCGATCCGCTCGGTGTGATGCAATCTGAGCGCGGCAGCCAGCAGCGTCTCCAGCCCGATTGCTCCGTGCTCGGCCTCGGCGAATGGTCGGCGCTTCACATCGGCGTCCTGCGGGTCGTGACTGGATACGACCACGTCGATGTCGCCGGCTGCCAACGCACGGACCATGGCCGCGCGATCTTCCTCGGCGCGCAGAGCCGGGCGTACTTTGAAGAACGTGCGGTAGGAGCCGATGTCGGTCTCGTTGAAGATCAGGTGGTTGATCGAGACGCCGCAGGTGACCGGCAGACCCCTGGCTTTCGCTGCACGCACGACGGCGAGGCTCTCCGCGCACGAGATGGTCGAGGCGTGGTAGCGGCCGCCGGTGATCTCGACCAGCCGGACATCGCGCTCCAGCATGATCACTTCCGCAATCTTGCTGGTTGCAGGAAGGCCCAGGCGCGCCGCCGTCGTTCCCGAGTTCATCGCCGAATTGGCGCTGAGATAGGGATCCTCGGTGTAGTGCATGATCAGCGCATCAAAATCGCGCGAATAAAGCAGCGCATTGCGCATCACCCGGGTGTCGGCGACCGAGTGCTTGCCGTTGGTGAAGGCAACGGCGCCGGTGCGGCGCAGCAGGCCGATTTCGGCCATCTCCTTGCCGTCCAGCCCCTTGGTCAGGGCGGCGGCGATGAGCACGTTGACGACGCAGTTGTCGCGCCCGCGCCGCCGGATGAAGTCGACCAAGGCGACCTCGTCGATGACCGGGTTGGTATCGGGCATCACCACCATCGTCGTGACGCCGCCGGCGGCAGCCGCCTCCCCCGCCGTGCGCAGCGTCTCGCGATGCTCGTAGCCGGGCTCTCCGGTGAACACCTGCATGTCGATCAGCCCCGGGCACAGCACGTGTCCCTTGCAGTCGATCACGTCGGCGCCGTCCGGGGCATTGCGGCGCAGATGCGGGCCCAGGTCGGTGATGAGCCCGTCCTTGACGAGGACCCCGCCCGGCTCGTCACGGTTCGACGCCGGATCGACAAGCCGCGCGTTGATCAGCACCGTCGGCCGGGACGGCGCATTGGCTGGAGGTATTGGCATGGCCGCTCTTACTCGTTGGGCAGGTGACGGGCGAGCGCTTCGAGCACCGCCATGCGTACGGCGACGCCCATCTCGACCTGCTCGTGAATGACGCTTCGGGTGCCGTCCGCGACGGTGGAGGCAATTTCGACACCGCGATTCATCGGACCGGGATGCATCACCAGCGCATCCGGCTTGGCATGCTTCAGCTTCTCTTCGTCGAGTCCGAAGTAGTGGTAATACTCGCGCGACGAGGGCACGTAGGCGCCATGCATGCGCTCGCGCTGCATGCGCAGCATCATCACCACGTCGGCGCCTTTCAGCCCTTCGCTCATGCGGGTGTAGACCTCGACGCCGAAATGCTCGGGCTTCGGCAGGAGCAGGGTGGACGGCGCGATCAGCCTTACCTTCGCCCCCAGCTTGTTGAGGAGGTCGATGTTGGAGCGGGCCACGCGGCTATGCACGATGTCGCCGCAGATCGCGACCACGAGCCCGGCGATACGACCCTTGGCGCGGCGCATGGTCAGCGCATCGAGCAGCGCCTGGGTCGGATGCTGGTGAGCACCGTCGCCGGCGTTGATCACCGAGCAGTCGACCTTCTGCGACAGCAGCTCGACGGCGCCCGCGGCGTGATGGCGCACCACGATCATGTCCGGCCGCATGGCGTTCAGCGTCTGCGCCGTATCGAGCAGAGTTTCCCCCTTCTGGACGGAGGAGGTGGCAACGTTCATGTTGAGGACGTCGGCACCGAGCCGCTTGGCGGCAAGCTCGAATGACGCCTGGGTGCGTGTGGAGGCCTCGAAAAACAGATTGATGAGGGTGCGACCGCGCAAAATGTCGCGTTTCTTGTCAACCTGGCGATTGAGCTCGGCGCAGCGGTCCGCCAGGTCGAGCAGCGACGTGATCTCCTCCGCGCTCAGGCCCTCGCAGGAGAGGAGGTGGCGGTGCGGAAAAACGAGACGTCGCGATGGTTCAAGTGCGTTCATTAAAGCGGTGTCTATAGGAGCAGAGCGGACGCCGCGCAAGCGCCTCGAAGAAACCGATTAACGGATTTCGGACCGACGCCGGCCCGTCATGGCTGCGCACACATGTCACTTGCAGCCGACGCGCATCTCGCTTTCACTGGTATCGGCAACGATATGAATGTCAGAGGCTCGTGGTCGGCCTCACTGCCGTCGTAGAGGCGCCGCAAAGCGCCGCGAGACTTCGGATCGGCCGCCGAGCTGGCGCATGTGAACCGGCACGGACCGCATTATAGCATCGCATTGTGGAGGGCGTCGTACATGGCTGCCCGCTCGCTGTTGGGGCGTAAGGAATGTGTGCGCGGCGTTGTGGTCGAGCAGCGTTCGACCGAACCTGAGGCGCTTGCCCGCCGGTTCCACGCCGACGTTCGCAAGGAGGCGCGGCGCCTCATGCGCTCCAGCAGCCGAGTGGTCGATCTCGCTGTCATTTTTCCCGGTGCGCTGCATGCCATAATCGATCCGTCGATCGCCGGCGCGCAGCGCGACCGGGCGCTGAAGCTCGTCATGGAGGGCGCCCAGCTCAAGCACGTTGCCGCCGAGCTTGGGTTGCCGGCCTGGCTGAGGCGGCTGCCACCCGAGGCATTTGCCGGCGCAATACCTCCCCTGCCGCAATCGGACACGTTCGCCCGCCGTATCGTCAACTGCATGCCGCCGTCGCGGGCAGCGAGCGGACTCTGGCTGAAGACGATTTCGTTCGTGGCCGAGGCTGCCCATGAAGACTTTGCGGTCTGGCTCGCCAACCAGTCGTTGTTCGGCGACGAGGGAGATGGTGATCCCAGGCGCATGTTCGCAGTGCTGGCCGCCTACGCGTGGTTCTCCGGTCAGCCGTTCAAGCCGGCGCACGGCTTGATGATCGTTCCCTGGCGCCCGGAGATCAGTTTCGAGACGGCATTGTGCGCGGCCAAGAGCTGGCTGAACCGCATCAGGCTGACGCTGCAGCTAGGCCCCGGCGTGATCCAGGATTGCTGGCTCGATCGCGGCGAGTGCATGGGCTTGATGTTCACTCCTCTGATGAATGCCGAGGACCTGCTTGACGAAGCTCAAGGGATGCACAATTGCGCCGACCAGTACGCGGACCGGATCGCGCGCGATCGCTGCCGCCTGTGGAGCGTCAGGAGGCGCAACGGCCAGCGGCTCGCCACACTGGAGATCGGCCAGCACCCGCATGAGCCCAGCGTGCTCGCGATTATTCAGCTCAAGTCGCGCCACAACCTTCCGGCGCCGCTTGAGGTCTGGCAGGCTGCGCACCAATGGATGGCAGGGCAGAAGGGGCTACGGCGCGCCCCGCCGCTGGCCGTTCCCTCGCGCCCTCCCGACATTGCCGCCTGGAATTCGCTGATGCGCCCCTATCGGACACGCAAGGGCGGCGCCCCGTGGCTCCCCGCCAATCTTTCGCTGCCGGCGCTGGGGGCGCTCGATGTGGAGATGTCGGCGCTGGCGCGGCGCGCCGGGGTCTCGAGCTGGCTCTTCACCTGATCGCAAACGCCTGTTGCTCTGCGCCGGCGATCAGTAGAGTGAGGGCATAAGTCGAGGACGAGGCGCAGGGGAGCAGCAATGAAAGTCGTCGATCTCTCGCACGCCATGAGCGTGCATACGCCGGGCTGGGTCGGTTATGCCGGCAACAAGATGTACTACGCGCAGACGCTGCAGACCCACATGATCGTGGCGCAGCGCATCGAGACGGCGCTCCACGTCGGCACGCATTTCGACGGCGGCATGCACGCAACCGACGGCCGCAAGGGCGACATGGCCTCGCTGCCGATGGACTACCTGTTCAATCGCGGCCTCGTCCTCGACATTTCACCTGACTGCTCGGACTGGACCGTGATCACGCCCGACATCATCGAGAAGGCGCTGACGCGGGCGAAGCTGGAGATCTGCGAAGGGGACATCGTCGTGCTGCACACCGGCTGGCACAAGCACTACGAGGGCCAGCCGCAGCAGGATCTCGTGCGCTACTTCTGTTATCACCCGGGCCCGAACCTCGACACGATGCACTACTTCCTGAAGAAAAAAGTGCGTTGGTTCGCCATGGACACCGGCTCTTGCGATCATCCGATGAACACGTCCATCCGCAACATGCGTCCCGATCTGGCGGAGGACTTCGCAAAGGTCATGGGCAAGCCGCCGGCGGAGTTCTTCGGAACGTTCGAGTACACGCACAAGCTGTCGAAGCGGCTCGTCCGCGCCAACATCTTCCCGTTCCACAACTGGGCGTTCCAGGAGGGCCTTCTTCATGCAGAGAATATCGGCGGCGATATCGAGCTTGTTCTGGGGCAGCGCTGCCTGATCGGTGCTTTCCCCTGGCGCTACGAGGGACTCGAATCCTGTCCCTGCCGCGTTCTGGCATTCCCGGACATGGGAGACACGACGATCGAGGCCATGGGCGAGGTCGCCAAAGCCGTGCGCACGGTCTGACCGGCGTTTCCGCACATCCCGTCTCCTGCAAGTTCCGCAAGTTGCCGAAGCGGTCCGGCCGGCGCGCCGTAGCGGCACGTTGACACTCCGCTGCATGCCGCTGATAGTTCAAGGCCAGCGACGGACGAGGCGGGCGAAGAGCACATGAAACCAGCGCCATTTCAGTACCACGCACCGCAGACCGTCGAAGCCGCGGTTGCCGCTCTCGCCGAGCATGGTGCGGATGCCAAGGTGCTGGCCGGCGGCCAGAGCCTGGTTCCGGTCATGGCGTTCCGGCTGGCGCGGCCTGGCCATATCATCGATATCAACGGCATCGACGCGCTCGACTATGCGCAGGTGGAAGACGGCAGGCTGAGGATCGGCGCCAGGACACGCCATGCAGCGTTTCATGCGCCCGTCGAACCGGGCGTGCTCGGCCGCCTGCTGACGACCGTCGTGCAGAGCATCGCGCACTGGCCGATCCGTATGCGCGGCACCTTCTGCGGCAGCCTCGCACATGCGGACGCATCGTCCGAATGGTGCACCACCGCGGTGACGCTGGATGCCGAGATCACGCTTGTCAGCCATCGCGGCCGGCGTGTGGTGAAGGCCGATGACTATTTCCAGGGCTTCCTCGTCACCGACCGCGCCGACGACGAGATGATCGTGGAGGCAAGTCTCCCGCTGCTTGGTGCCGATACGCGCTTCGGCTTCCGCGAGTTCAGCCGCCGCGCGGGTGATTATGCGCTGTCGATGTGCCTCGCGGTCGTGCGTGTCGAGAACGGCAAGGTCGCTGAGGCCCACATTGGTGTCGGCGGTGCAGAACCACGCCCCCGTCGCATTCCCGAGGCTGAAGCGACACTGATCGGGCGCGCGCTGGATGACGCCGCATGCCGCCAGGCCGGAGAAGCCGCCGCAGAGGCTGTCGATCCCATGAGCGATATGCAGGCTGATCCCGAATATCGTCGCGACCTGGTGCGGACCATGGTCAAGCGTGCGCTCATGGAGTGCCGGGCATGAGCGCGGATCACCATGCCGATGCGGGCACATGGGTCGGCCGCTCGATCCGTCGGCTCGAGGATCGCGCGCTGGTGCGGGGCGAAGGCCGGTTCACCGGCGATCAGAAAGCAGAAGTCGCGCTTCGCTTCCTGCGCAGCCCGGTCGCCGCGGGGCGCATCGCGCGCATTGAGATGCCGAAGCATCTCGGCGAGGGTGTCCGTATTCTGACGGCCTCCGACCTCGCGAGCATCGCGCGCATCCGGCCGATGCTGCACCGGCCGGATTACGTCGCGGTTTCCCAGTCGGTGCTGGCCGACGGCGTCGTCCGCTTCGTCGGCGAGCCGATAGCAGCCGTGATCGCACCGACCCCGGCGATGGCGGAGGATGTCGTCGATGCCATCGAGATCGACATCGAGGAAACAACTCCGGTCGTCGATGTGCTGGAGGCGCTGAAGCCAGGCACACCGCTCGTGCACGAGGGGACGCAGCACAATGTGCTGGTGGAGGGCCGCATCAGGACGCCGGGGTTCGACGAAGTGATGGGCAGCGCAGCTCATGTCGTCGAGATCGAGCTTACCTCCCGGCGCCAGAATGCGACGCCGATGGAGGGCCGCGCAGCTCATGCGTCGTTCGATGCCCGCTCCGGACGCATCAGGCTGACCTGCTCGACACAGGTGCCGCACATCATCCGCACGGCCGTTGCCGAGCTGATCGGCATGCCCGAGGCCGACCTCCACGTCGTTGCGCCGGATGTCGGCGGCGGGTTCGGCCAGAAGATGATGCTGCCGGCGGAGTATGTATTGGTAGCCTATGTCTGCCGCATGCTGAAGAAGTCGGTATCCTGGATCGAAGACCGGCGCGAGAACCTGACGAGCTCATTTCACGCGCGCGATATGCGCATAAAGCTCAAGGGTGCGTTCGACGCTTCCGCGAAGCTTGTCGCGGTCGAGGGCGAGATGGCGTCCAATGTGGGTGCATACTCGGGGTTTCCGATTACCTGCGGCGTCGAGGCGCTGATGGGGATGGCCGAGCTGCCCGGCCCGTATGACGTGCAGCAGTACGGCTGCGTATCGCGCGGCGTCGCAACGAATACGTGCACGATGGCGCCCTACCGCGGGGTGTCGCGTCCGGTAATCACGTTCGCGATGGAACGCCTGATGGACACAGCCGCGCGGCGGCTGGCAGTCGACCCGGTCGATATCCGGCGCAGGAACCTGATCGACAGCTTTCCGTATACGTCCGCGACCGGCCTGGTGTTCGATCCGGGGACCTATCGCGAGGTGATGGAGATCGCCGTCAGGGAGCTGCCGCTCGGCGAGTTGCGCATCAGACAGACCGAGATGCGCAAGCAGGGACGCTATCTCGGCGTTGGCTTCTCGACATTCTCCGAGCGCACCGGCTACGGCACCCCCGCCTTTGCCGCGCGCGGCATGGAGATCACGCCCGGCTATGAGATCGTCGACATTTCGATGGATCCGTCCGGCAACGTGACGGCGCGGATCGGTGCGTTCCCGCACGGACAGGGTCTGAAGACGACGCTGGCGCAGATCATTGCTGATCAGCTCGGCGTTGCGCCGCAGCAGGTCACGGTCACCGCCGGCGACACCGACCAGACGCCGTACGGCTGGGGCACATTCGCCAGCCGGTCGCTGGTGATCGCCGGCGGAGCCTGCCTCGTCGGCGCCCGCAAGCTGCGAACCAAGCTGATCAGGATCGCAGCCCACCTGATGAAGGTCGCGCCCGAGGCCGTCAGCATCGAGCAGGGGTTCGCCAAGGCCACGGCGACCAATCAGTCGCTTCCGATCCCTGAGATCGCGCGGACGGCCTATCACAAGGCGCATCTGCTCTACGGCGTGGTCGAGGCCGGTTTATCCGAGACCGGATTCTACGATCCGCCGGGCACGTTCTCCAATGCCTGCCACGTTGCCGTCGTGGAGGTCGACATCGAGACCGGCGGTGTGAGGCTGGACCGCTTCATGGTGGTGGAAGACGCCGGCCGGCTGATCAATCCGATGATCGTCGATGGCCAGATTCACGGCGGCGTCGCCCAAGGCATCGCCAACGCGTTGCTGGAGGAGATCGTTTACGACGAACGCGGGAATATCCTGACGGCGACCCTCGCCGATTTCCTTCCGCCGACCTGCGCCGAGCTGCCGAGCTTCGAGCTGCACCACATCGAGACCTATTCGGACGCGACCATCACCGAAGCCAAGGGTATCGGGGAGGGCGGCGCCATCGGCGCTCCGGCCGCGGTCGTCAACGCCGTGTCCGATGCTTTGTCGCCGTTCGGGATAGAGTTCTACGAGATGCCGGTCACGCCACAGCGGATTCGCGCAGCATTGCGCGCGGCCGGCGTCGGCGGGCCAGAAAGGGTCGGCGCATGAGCGGCGAGAAGATCGACATCAGCCTGAACGTCAACGGCACTGCGCATGCCGTTTCCGTCGAGCCGCGCCGCACGCTGGCCGATGCGATCCGTGACGACTGCGGATTGACGGGCACGCACATCGGCTGCGAGCACGGCGTATGCGGTGCGTGCACGGTCCTGCTCGACGGCCAGCCGGTGCGGTCCTGCCTCATGTTCGCCGTGCAGGCCAATGCACGGGAGGTGCGTACCGTCGAGGGGCTGGCGAAAGGCGACGAACTGCATCCCCTGCAGCAGGCGTTCATCGAGCATCATGGCCTGCAGTGCGGGTTCTGTACCCCGGGTTTCTTGATGCTTGCTGCCGGTGTGCTGGAAGCCAGGCCCGACATCTCCCCCGCGGAACTGGAGCACGTGCTTTCATCCAATCTCTGCCGCTGCACGGGATACCAGAATATCCTGAAGGCCGTGAAGGCGGCCGCAGTCGAGATGCGGGGGGGCAGGTGACTGTCATAGGCCGTTCCGTCCGCCGCCTCGAGGATCCTCCGCTGGTGCGCGGACAGGGCCGGTTCGCCGCCGATATCTCGTTCCCGGGTCAGCTCCACATGCGGGTCGTGCGGTCTCAGGTTGCGCACGGCGTGATCCGCGCAATCGATACCGAAGCCGCCCGCGCAATGCCGGGCGTCGCGTCGATGTGGACCTTTGCCGATGTCGCTGCCGTGCCGCCTATCGATTTTCGGCTGACCAAGATCGCAGGCCTCGATCCCTATCGGCAGACGGTGCTTGCAAGCACGCACGTGCGCTATGTCGGTGAACCGATCGCAGTGGTGTTTGCCGGCGATCCCTACCTTGCCGAGGATGCCGCGGACCAGATCGAGGCG
>JBFWYV010000178.1:0-10415 GCA_050186055.1 Hyphomicrobiaceae bacterium
AACATGGTCGGGTTCCAGACCAAGCTGAAGCATGGCGAGCAGGTGCGCATCTTCCGGACCATCCCCGGGCTTGAGAATGCCGAGTTTGCGCGCCTCGGCGGTCTCCACCGCAACACCTTCATCGACAGCCCCCGCCTCCTGACGCCGGACCTTCGCCTGAAAGCCGACCTCCGGTTGCGCTTTGCCGGACAGATCACTGGTGTCGAAGGATACGTCGAAAGCGCGGCCATCGGCCTTCTCGCCGGACGTTTCGCTGCCGCCGGACGCAGGGGCCGTGCACTCGCGTCCCCGCCGCCGACGACCGCGCTCGGCGCCCTCATCGGCCACATCGTCGGTGGTCACCTCCCCGGTGAAGCGACTACAGGCGCACGGACCTTCCAGCCGATGAACGTGAACTTCGGGTTGTTCCCGCCTATCACGACGCCGGACAAGGGAGCAGACGGCAAGCGCCTCAAAGGCAAGGAAAAGGGCGTGGCCCGGAAACGCGCGACCGCCGAACGCGCCCTGGCCGACCTCGCGACTTATCTTGAAGCGTCCAATCCCTTGGCCGAGCCCGCATAGACAGCCGCATGCCGGCTACAGCCCAGCCATCTTGGTTCCGATATCGCGGAACGTCGTCTTGATGCGGCGCACCGTTCCCGTCTTCGAGCGCATGACGACGGTCTCCGTTTCCGCAAAGTCGCCCCGGAACCGGACGCCTTCGAGCAGCGAGCCGGCGGTAACGCCTGTGGCCGAAAAGATCACATCATCACAGACCATCTCGCTCATGGTGTACTTGTGATTGATGTCCGCCACCCCCATGCTGATCGCCCGCTTGCGCTCCTCATCGTTCATCGGCAGCAGCCGGCCCTGCATCTGTCCTCCCGTGCAGCGCAGCGCCGCAGCCGCCAGCACGCCTTCCGGCGCGCCGCCTGAACCGAGATAGATGTCGACGCCCGTCTGCTCGGCATCGACCGTCCAGATCACACCGGCGATATCGCCATCCGGGATCAGTCTGAGCCCGGCGCCGATTTTACGCAGGGATTCGATCAGCTTCTCGTGCCGCGGACGGTCCAGCACGCAAGCGGTGATCTCGGAGACGGGGACGCCCTTGGCCTGCGCCAGCTTCTGCACGTTCTCGGCGGGGCCTGCATCCAGATCGATAAGACCTTCCGGATAGCCTGGACCGATCGCGATCTTGTCCATGTACATATCCGGCGCATGCAGCATCCCGCCCCGCTCCGAGATCGCAATCACGGCGAGCGCATTGGGCATGTCCTTGGCGCAGATCGTGGTGCCTTCCAGCGGATCGACGGCGATGTCCACTTCCGGACCGTTGCGGGTCCCGACCTCCTCGCCGATGTAGAGCATCGGCGCTTCGTCCATCTCGCCTTCGCCGATGACCACGCGGCCCGCAATGTCGAGCCGTCCAAGCTCCTGGCGCATGGCATCGACCGCGGCCTTGTCCGCAGCCTTGTTCTGGCCTTTTCCGCGCCAGCGCGCCGCGGCGATCGCGGCGACTTCCGTCACCCGCGCGATCTCGAGCACCAGAATGCGGTCCAATCCGCCGACCGCCCGGTTGCCTGCCATCACTGCCCCCTTGCGTGTTTCTGACTGGGGTTGGCGAAATTCCAATGTCGGCCCGGCCCCTGCCGAATGATCCAATGTGCGTGCGCCATCGAGTCCAAGAATGCATACAGACTGTTACAGTTTCTCGATCCGGATCAGTTGTGGCCGGCTTGCGATCTTGCCGTCCTGCTGGATCAGCTTCAATGCCTTTCGGATGGAAGCCTCAACAGTATCGTGCGTGATCAGCACCAGCGGCATGATCTCGGCGGCAGCGCCGACAGCCGGTTCCGGCGCGTTCGGCCGGCGTTGCACGATACTTTCCAGTGACACCCGCTGTTCGC
Source organism: Hyphomicrobiaceae bacterium (assembly GCA_050186055.1). GTDB lineage: Bacteria > Pseudomonadota > Alphaproteobacteria > Rhizobiales > Hyphomicrobiaceae > CAMDPA01. The sequence continues at coordinate 1,890 of JBFWYV010000178.1, forward strand.
CCATCCGCCCGGCGATCGACGCCAGTGCTCCGGGTTCGTCGTATACCGCCAGCCGGACGTAATACGCGCCCCGGTGAGCCTCCAGCGTCGCCCGCGTATGCGGCTTGAGCTTCGACGCGGGCAGGATAAACGGCCGCAGGCAATCACCCCGCGCGACGTCGACGATGTCCGCGACGACCGACGATGCTGTCGGATTGGCGCCGGCACCTGGGCCGACCAGCAGCAGATCGCCCACGTAGTCGCATTCGATCTCCACCGCGTTGGTGACACCCGACACCTCGGCGATCGCGGAGTGCTTCGGCACCATGGCCGGACTGACCCGCGCCTCGATGCCGCTCTCGGTTTTCAGCGCCACGCCCAGCAGCTTGATGCGATAGCCAAGCTCGTCAGCGGCCTGGATATCGGCGGTCGTGATGTGTTCGATGCCTTCGCAATGGATCTGGTCGAGCGCAACGCGCGTGCCGAACGCAAGACTGGTCAGGATCGCCAGCTTGTGGGCGGCGTCCTTTCCACCGATATCGAAAGACGGATCGGCTTCCGCATATCCAAGCCGCTGCGCTTCCGCCAGCACGTCATCGAAGTCCCGTCCCTCGTCCTCCATCTTCGTAAGGATGAAGTTGCAGGTCCCGTTGAGAATGCCGTAGACGCGCCGGATCTCGTTGCCGATCAGCGATTCCCGGACGGTCTTGATGACCGGGATGCCCCCGGCGACCGACGCCTCGAAGGCGAGCGCCGCGCCGTTCTCCTCCGCCAGTTTGGCGATCTCGAACCCATGCCGCGCCAGCAGAGCCTTGTTCGCGGTGACGACGCTCTTGCCCACGCCCAGCGCCGCCGACACGGCCCCAAGCGCGGGGCCATCCGAGCCGCCGATCAATTCGACGAAGGCATCGATCGCGGGAGAGACGGCAAGCTCCTCCGGGCTGTCGAACCACGTTATTCCTTCGAGCGATACCCCGCGGTCCTTTGACCGGGACCGCGCGGATACTCCGGTAACCTCGATCCGGCGGCCCATCGCCATCGCCAGCCGCTCGCCATGCGCCTGAAGATTGGTGAGGACCCCAACTCCGACGGTTCCGAGGCCGGCTATTCCGATTCTGAGCGGAGACGGCTCGATACTCATGCCGATGACTGCGATGCCACGCTCGACATGGGGATCACGTTGTGCATGGTCTCCGGCGCCTGCGACAGGAACCGACGCAGATTGCGGGCCGCCTGCCGGATCCGATGCTCGTTCTCCACCAGCGCGATGCGCACGAAGCCCTCGCCATACTCGCCGAACCCGGTCCCCGGTGACACTGCCAGGTCGGCCTTCTCGATCAGCAGCTTGGCAAACTCGACGGAACCGATCGCCTTGAATTGCTCGGGAATCGGCGCCCAGGCGAACATCGTCGCCGGCGGCGGCGGCACGTCCCAGCCCGCCTGCCCGAAACTCTTCACCAGCACGTCACGCCGGCGCTTGTAGACGCGGCGCATCTCCTCCACGCAGTCCTGCGGCCCGTTCAGCGCGGCCGCGGCCGCCACCTGGATCGGCGTGAACGCACCATAGTCGAGGTAGGACTTGACCCGCGCCAGCGCCGCGATCAGCCGCTCGTTGCCGACCGCAAAGCCCATGCGCCAGCCCGGCATCGAGTAGGTCTTCGACAGCGATGTGAACTCGACCGTGATGTCCATCGCACCCGGCACCTGCAGTACCGACGGCGGCGGATTGTCGTCGAAGTAGAGCTCGGCGTAGGCGACGTCGGACAGGATGATCAGGTCGAGCCGCTTCGCGATCTGGACCGCTTCCTTGTAGAAATCCAGATCGACGGTGATCGCCGTAGGATTTGAAGGATAGCTGAGCACGACGGCGATCGGCTTCGGAATCGAGTGCTTCACGGCGCGCTCGACGCCGCGCAGGAATGCGTCCCCGTTCGAAGCTTCGATATGGCGGATGGCGCCGCCCGAAATGATGAAGCCGAACTCATGGATCGGATAGGTGGGGTTCGGCACCAGCACCACGTCGCCCGGGGCGGTGATGGCCTGCGCCATGTTGGCGAACCCTTCCTTCGATCCGAGCGTGGCGACGATTTGCGTTTCCGGATCGAGCTTCACGCCGAAGCGGCGGGCGTAGTACGCCGCCTGCGCCTTGCGCAGTCCGGGAATGCCCTTGGAGGCCGAATACCGGTGCGTGCGCGGCTTTTGCACCGTCTCGATCAGCTTGTCGATGATGTGCCTGGGTGTATCCATGTCGGGGTTGCCCATCCCCAAGTCGATGATGTCCGCACCTGCGGCCCGGGCCGTAGCCTTCAACCGGTTGACCTCGCTGAAGACATAAGGCGGCAGGCGCTTGATGCGGTGGAATTCATCGATCACGGGTGATCTCGCCAGTCTGGAAATTGCAACGATTCAGCGTCTCTACAGCGTCGAAAAGTCAGGCAGCGCGTGCAGTCTCGCCCCCCGGTTGGGTTGCATGGGCCGACTCGCCCTCGACATTACACCCCGTGTTTACGCCTACCGGTGCCTGCTCGTAAAGCGCTGCAACCGGCGTCCTGCTGCCGGTCCGCAGGCGGCTCAGTTTCCGCTGGCCTTCCGGATCGCTTGCCAGACCGCCTCCGGCGTGGCCGGCAGCTCCAGATGACCGATGCCGAGCGGCGCCAGCGCATCGGCAACGGCGTTGGCGATGGCCGGCAGCGCACCGGATGTTCCGGCTTCCCCGCAGCCCTTGACCCCGAGCGGATTGCTCGCGGTCGGCACCGCGATGCTGACGAACTCCATGCGCGGCGTGTCGGCGGCACGCGGCAGCGCATAGTCCATCAGCGACCCGGTGACGAGCTGGCCGTCCTCGCCATAGACCGCCTTCTCCATCAGGCACTGGCCGAGACCCTGCACCACCCCGCCGCGGAGCTGGCCTTCGACGATCATCGGATTGATCAGGGTCCCGAAGTCGCCCGCCATCGTATATTTGACCACATCGACGTTGCCGGTGTCGGGATCGACCTCCACCTCCGCGATATGGCAGCCGTTCGGGTAGGTGGCCGGCGCGTCCTCGTGCACGTAGTCGACGTCGATCGTCTCCGGACATCCCTCCGGAAGCCTGCCGGCCGCGGTCTTCAACGCCTCCGCCACCTCCATCACCGACATCGACCGGTCGGTGCCGACGATGCTCAGCCGGCCGGATTTGAACTCGATGTCCGCCGGCGCCGCCTCCAGCAGATGCGCCGCCGCGAGCTTCGCCTTCTCCAGCACCTGCTGCCCGGCCACGTAGAGTGCCGTGCCGCTCGCCATCGCCGACTTCGAGCCGCCTGTCCCGCCGCCTGCCATCAGCAGGTCGGAGTCGGTCTGCTTCACCCGGATGCGCTCGAACGGCACGCCGAGCCGCGCGGCAACCACCTGACCGAACGCCGTCGCGTGCCCTTGCCCGTGATCGTGCGTGCCTGTGATGACGGTGACCGTACCGTCGGACTCGAAGCGGATCGAGCCCTGCTCCGATCTGACCGGCGCCGTCACCTCGAGGAACTGACCGATGCCGCGCCCCCTCAGCTTCCCGTGCGCCGCGCTGCTCCTGGCGCGCGCCTCGTAGCCGTCCCAGTCCGCTGCGGCGAGTGCCTTGTCCAGCATTCCCGGGAAGTCGCCGCAGTCATAGACCGAACCGGACGCCGATCGCCACGGCATCTCGGCCGGCAGCACGTGATTGCGCCGGCGCATTTCGGCCGGATCAATCTTCATCTCACGCGCGGCCGCATCGAGCAACCGCTCCATATAGTAGTTGCCCTCGGGCCGCCCGGCCCCGCGATAGGCTGTGATCGGCACCGTATTGGTCAGCACGCATTTGGTGCGCACGACCAGCACCGGCGTGCGATACACGCTCGCCGTATGCTTGGTGACGTTGAGCGAGGCGAACTGGGGGCCGAGCGCAGTGACATAGGCGCCGAGATCACCGTAGCCCTCGAGCTTCACCGCCAGGATGCGCCCATCCTTATCCAGCGCGATCGACGCATCGAAGTCCTGCGCCCGTCCATGATGGTCGGCCAGGTAGGAGCCGGAACGCGTATCGGTCCACTTCACCGGCCGTCCGAGCGCCCGTGCGGCATGCAGCGCGCAGATGTACTCCGGGAATATCGCGCCCTTCATGCCGAACGATCCGCCGACATTGACCGCAACGAAGCGCATCTTGTCGGCAGCAACTATCATCAGGCCCGCCGCCGTCGCACGCGAGCCGAACACACCCTGCGTCGGCGCATAGAGTGTGAACCGTTCCGTTCCGGCATCCCATTCCGCCACCACCGAGCGTGGCTCCATCGCATTGACCACGAGACGCCTCTGCTGAAGGCGCAGGCTCGTGACATGATGCGCGCCGGCAAATGCCGCATCGGCCTTGGCCGTGTCGCCGTGCACGAAGTCGAACACGACATTGTTCGGCACGTCGTCCCAGACGGCCGGCGCACCGGGCACGGCAGCCGCACGCATGTCGGTCACCGCGGGCAGAGGATCGATATCGACCACCACCGCTTCTGCCGCATCCTGTGCCTGAGACTGGGTTTCCGCCACCACGCACGCGATCGGATCGCCGACGAAACGCACCTTGTCGGTCGGCAGCGCCGGACGCATCGGCGCGCTCAATGGACTCCCGTCGGCATTCTTCAGCGGGAGCCGGCACGCGATGCCGCCGTAGCCGGCCTTTGCCAGCTCCGTTCCCGTATAGATCGCCAGCACGCCGGGCATCCCGGCGGCTGCGGCCGTATCGATCGACAGGATCTGGCCGTGCGCGACGTCGGACCTCACGAAGGCCGCGTAGGTCTGTCCAGGCAGATTCACGTCGTCGGTATATTGGCCCTTGCCGCGCACCAGCGTCTGGTCCTCCACCCGCCGGACGGGCTGGCCGACCCCGAACTTGGTCGCAACGAGTTGATCGTCCAAGGCAGTCGTGCTCATGGCGGGAGGCTCCCTGATCATCTGCGCCGCATGATGTGGGCTGTCGCGCCGTGATACTGCCAACCTCGCGGGCACGTGTCCAATGGCAGAACGCCTGCACGTCGCCGCGCTTGCGCTTCCGGCGGCCAACGGGTATCCATGCGCCTCTCAGCCCGGCACCGGCTCATGGCGTCCGGCGGGACAACGGCGGAGCGTAGCGCAGCCTGGTTAGCGCACCAGTCTGGGGGACTGGGGGTCGCGAGTTCAAATCTCGCCGCTCCGACCAATACTTTCAATGACTTAAGAGTCCCCTGTGGATCATCTTGCGCGGCGGACCTTCACCAGAGGCCCGGCACCAGCCGGAACCGGGTGCGCCGGGCATAGTCTGCATAGCCGTCGAGCTCGGCGCGCAGCAGGGCATCCTCCCAGCTCGTCCGGAGGATGAGGATCGCGCCCGCCGAGGCCGCCGGGATCAGCGCCCACCACGACGCCAGCGCGAGCGCGATCCCGGCGAATATCATCAGCGCGCCGACGTAGCCCGGGTGGCGGACGAACGCATACGGCCCCGAGCTGATGACGTGCTGGCCGCGCTCGCGCTGGAGACGAACGCCTGGTTCGAAGAAGCGGTTCACGGCTTGCGCCCAGGTGGTCAGCGCGATACCGGCGCCGAGCAGGACATAGCCCAGGACCACGACCGGGAGCGGCATGGCCGACCATGCCAGTCTCGCGGCATCCAAGGTGGCGAGCGGGATCTCTGCGACCATGGCGGGAAGCATCAGCCAAAGCAGGATCATGTCCCATCGCTTCGTACCGGGCTGGAAGCGGCTGCGGGCCTGATAGATGACGGGATTGACCCGCCACACCACCAGGGCCGATGCACCGAAGGCGACGACGAGGAAGGCGATGAAGACCCATCCAGGCAACCAGTCGAGACGGCCGACGGGCCCGAAAACGAGCGCAAGCAATGCCAGCGGCAGACCGACCGCGTAGGCGACCGCGGCGGCTCGCGACATCGGCTCGGGTTCGGTGACAGTCATTCGTCATTCTCCATGCCGGGTTGAATACGGCGGTGGAGCCTCGGAACCGCTACGACATCGTTCGGCCGTCCGGCGTCAGCAGCGACAGGCCCAGCATCGCCCGCCGCTTGAGCCACGGCGAAGGCCGATAGCGTGGATCGCGATAGAACGCTTCCAGCCGCTCCAGGATATGCAGGATCAATCCCGGACCGAGCTTGTCGCCCCACTCCAGCGGGCCCAGCGGATAGCCGAGCCCCAGCTTCGTGCCCTTGTCGATGTCCTGTGGTGTCGCGATCCCGCGTGCCGCCACCTGGCAGGCAACGTTGACGATGTGCGCAACGATACGCTGGGCGATGAACCCCGGACTGTCGTTGATGACCACGACGGGCGTGCCGTCCACCCCCATCAGGCCGTGCGCGGCGTCCCGCATGGCTGGATCGATGGCGGGCGTCACCATAACGGTGCGCGGACCATTGAGACCGAACAGCATGTCCACGCCGGCCATGCGGCGCGCATCGAATTCCAGATCGCAGGCCGCAGTCGTGAGATCCCAGCCGAGCGGGGTCAGCAGGATGAGCGATTCCGCGCCCGGATGCGCGGACGTATCGATGGGACAGCCTGTCGTCGCCAGATATGCCGTCAACTCGGCCGCCATCTGCGGTTCCGTTGACGGCATCACCCAAACCGATTTTGGCCGCGCGTCCGGCGTCGGCGCAATCGGCGGCTCGCTTCGCCTGCCGTCCCGATAGGCGTACCAGCCCTCGCCTGACTTCTGGCCATAGAGACCTCCGAGCACCCTGAGCTTCAGTTCCGGATTGGGCGCATACATCGGCTCGGCAAAATACTGCGCCCAGATGCTCTCCATCACGCCGACCGAAATATCGGAACCGATCAGGTCCAGCAGCGCGAACGGGCCGAGCCGGAAGCCGGGCGCGCCGGTCATGACGCGATCGATCTCCTCATAGTCGGCGATACGTTCCGCCACCAGCCGCGCAGCCTCCGGCGCATAGGCGCGCCCGACATGATTGACGATAAAACCGGGACTGTCCGTCGAGACCACTGGCTCCCGTCCCATGCGCCGGGCCAGCCTGACGAGGCCGCGGGTAACATCCGCAGCCGTCGCCAGGCCGGGGATGACTTCAACGAGCTTCATCAGCGGCACCGGATTGAAGAAGTGCATGCCCGCGACACGCTCACGCCGGCGGCACACGCTGGCAATCGCGGTCACAGGCAGCGAGGACGTGTTCGTCAGCAGTATCGTCTCGGGACGGGCTGCGGCTTCCAGCGCCGCAAACAACTGCCGCTTGACCGCGAGATCTTCGACCACGGCTTCGATGACGATGTCCGCCGCTGCGACCTCCTCGACCGAGCTGGCCTCGCGCACGCGCGCCTTGGCTGCCGCGGCGGTTTCCGCCGACAGCGTCCCTTTCTCGGCCTGTCGGTCGATCATGCGTGCAATGAACTTCAGCGCATCGGACGCAGCTCCCGGCTTGGCGTCGAAGAGAAGCGTCGTGATGCCTCTCTCCGCGGCAACCTGTGCAATGCCGCGTCCCATCGTACCGGCACCGACGACGCCGAGGGAAAGTTCGTTCCGGTCAATATCTACGGTCATTGGATGCGCCTCCTCCCCTCCCGACGGCATCATGTCCCTAACCTATAGCAGAGGCGCAGCCGGGCAAGTGGGCTGAAATTGGATCGACGTCGGCCGTCTCTCGCTCCAGCCACAAATCCGGACTCGACCCGGTTCGCTATGGGTGGAGCTTAACGATATAGAAATCCGCCTCGCCAATATTATACCGTGGACTGATTTTATACGCGGAGTCGTTTGCATGGCTTCGACTCGACCACTTGTACGCGCCAAGCGGCACTCCGGGAGCCGGAAGCCTGCGCGGGGCAAACGAACTGCCCGGATGAAACGGCCCCAAGGGGCGTCGGCAGGGCCGTCGGACCACAATAGCGACATAGCCGACCGGGACTTTGTCCTGGACTGGATCGCCGGCCGTATCGGCCCCGCAGAGCGCCGTCAGGTCATGCTCCTGGCGGTCAGGTTCTCGCCAGCGCCGGAGATTGATGACGATAACGATCCCGAGCATCTCGCCGCCGACCTTGCGTGGCGTACAGACCATGTCACCGATGTGCTGTCCCGCTACGGCGGCAAACTGCTGAGTACGGGACTTGACGTGATGCTTGCCGCCTGGGGCTGGCCCGCTGCGCACGAGGACGATGCACTCCTCGCCACGAGCGCTGCGCTTGAACTCGTCACAGCCGCCTTCGGCCCCCTCGTCCCGAGGTGTGCCATCGATTGCGCCATTGCGCTTGTGACCCGGCAAGCAGATCTAGCCGGCGGACCTCCTCTGATCACATCGGCAACAGGTCACGCCGTAGAAATGCTGGCGAATTGCGAAGCTGGCGCCGTTGTCGTCAGCGCGGCGACAAGGCGCCTTGTTGAAACAGGTTTCAAGCTGAAACCGCGGCAAGTGCCTCTCGAAGATAATGGGGCTTCCGGACTTTGGCTCGTCACACCCGAACTCGAGAGCTGCGGCGCGAGACTGCCGTCGAATGGCGATTTGGTTGGCAGGGGCGAGCAGCTTCGGTCCCTGCTCCGGGCATTTGACGCCGC
>JBFWYV010000179.1:0-10412 GCA_050186055.1 Hyphomicrobiaceae bacterium
TATCGAGCACGGCCGCAAGGCTATTTCCACTGCAGACAGGCCGTCGGTGGATGAGCTTGAGCAGCAAACGCTCGATGGCGGCGCGGCGGTCCCGGTCAAAGCCAAGGCGGCTTGATGGGGCTCGCGGTTACGACCTTGAAAGGCATGTCCAACATGACGCAGGGCTACGATCCAAAAGGCGAGAGTGCGGTGTTCCCTGAAGGTTTTCGCGATGTGGCGGAGCCGGCGTCACCGCCGGCGGTCAAGGACGATTGGGGCGCGCGTGGGCAGGAGGCTGTCATGCGCATTCCCGTCGCCGTGCGCATTGTTCTGGGTGCGACCCGAATGCCGGTCTCCAAGCTGATGGGGCTCACGCGCGGTTCGATCATTCCCCTGGACCGGAAGGTGGGTGACATGGTCGATATCGTCGTCAATGACAGAGTGGTCGCGCGTGGGGAGGTCGTCGTCCTGCAGGAGGAGAACGAGCGTTTCGCCATTTCGGTTCGCGAGGTGGTTCGCGGCGGAGACGCCTGAGACTGCAAGCAAGCTGCCGACGGAATTGCCGTGAATGCTCCTCCGTTGGGTGCGGCTTGAATGGCCTCATGCAGCTTGATTTGCGGCAGCGGGCATGATCCAGCGCCGCCATCCGTAGATCGATCGTCATTCCAAATTGCGTCGGCTCGTTAAGCCGGGGATCTTTGCTCCATCGCTGAAGGGTCCGCATGGCGGAAAAGGAAGACAAGGACTCAAAAACAGAGGAAGCCACGCCGCGTCGTGTGGAGGAGGCGCTCCAGAAGGGGAATACGCCGTTCTCGCGCGAGGTCGGGAACGTCGGGTTGCTGCTCGCGGTCGGCTTTTCGCTGCCGTACGTTGCGCCATTCGTTGCCAACCGGTTTGCGCCGGGACTCGGGATGTTCCTTGACCGGCCCTCCGACTTCAGGCTTGAGACCAGCGAGGACGTCATCGGCCTGGCCGGGCTTGTGGGCTGGATCACTTTGGTGTCGTTCTGGCCCGTCGCGATCGGATTGATCGTCGTCGGTGTGCTGAGCTCCATTCTGCAGAACAAGCCGCGTCTGGTGTTGGAGCGGATCAAGCCGGACTACTCCAGGATATCGATAACCAAGGGCTTCGAGCGCATAATGGGCGTTCGCGGGCAGGTGGAGTTCCTGAAGGCCCTTATCAAATTCATCATCATCTGTGTTGCGGTCGTCTTCATTGTCCAGGACGGTCCCCAGCGTGTCATCAGCTACATGCTGATGAACCAGTTCGAGCTGCCGCAGACGTTGATCTCGGAAATTGCGGGGCTGTTTGTTTCGATCGGGATATGTGTCGGCCTGCTGGCTGGAGTCGATCTCGTCTGGGCGCGATTGAAATGGCAGATCGACCTGCGCATGAGCCGGCAAGACCTCAAAGAGGAACACAAGCAGGCCGAGGGCGATCCGATCGTGCGTGCGCGCCAACGCTCGCTGGCGCGCGACAGGGCGCGGCGGCGAATGATGGCTGCGGTTCCGCGCGCGACGGTGGTTGTTGCAAACCCGACGCACTACGCAGTCGCCATGCGCTACGTCAAGGGCGAGTCGGCGGCGCCCATCGTCGTTGCCAAAGGCGTGGACTTTGTCGCCCTGAAAATACGCGAGATCGCGGAAAGCCACGATATTCCCGTGATCGAGGACCGGGCGCTGGCCCGTTCGCTTTATGAGTCGGTCAGCACCGACCGGCCGATACCGCCTGAATTCTATCGGGCGGTTGCCGAGATCATCCTGATGCTGATGTCGATGCAAGGTGCGCGTCAAGGAGGTCATTGATGCGGAGACATTCCGAAGAGCTGACGATCGGCTGCGAGAGAGCGCTTGCCTCTCATGTCGCGGACCTTTCGACAGAGTTCCGCAAATATGATGCGGCGGATTTGATCGCCCTTATCCAGCTCGAGCGCTACGACACGCTGCGGAGCGTTCTGCAGGCCGACTGCGAAGATCTGTTCAAGTCGAATTCGATGACGTTCGGAGATCATGCCGCCGTCGTAGTGCACTGGGATGCGCCGCCCGCCGTGCAGTTGGCGATGGAATTTCGGCGGAATGGCATAGAGGTGTACTACCGGCTCACGCTGCGGGCCGTCGAGGCGCAGGTCGAAGTCGATTTCGTCCGCTTCGACCAGTCTGAATTGTCCGAGTCCGGTCAGATTGCTCTTCTCGAGCGGGCGCTGCGAGATGCCAGACTGATGCAATAGGGCCACGATCAAGTCTGTGCGCCGCGCAGGGGATCGGTCTGTGCCGCGATTGCTCCAGTCTCAGACAAGTCCCGGCGGCTACTCTTTTCGGGAATCGAGGGCTATCTTCATGCAGGATCTGGCGCTTTTTGCGATCGGTCATGAGCGGGGCCGCTGGCTTGCAGCCCGCGTCTCGGCTCTTGCCACCAATGTGGCGAATGCCGACACGCCCGGGTACCAGCCTCGCGACGTCGCCTCATTCGATGCGGCGCTCAAGGTTGCTGCTGTGCAGATGGATCGAACGGAGCCGGGGCATTTGGGTGCAGGGGGTGCCGTCGGGGGCTCCTACGAACTGGTGCCGCGGGCTTCAGGGGTAACCAAGCATTCGGGAAACAGCGTCAGCCTGGAGAGCGAGATGGCGAGCCTCGGCGAGGCGAGGTCGCAGCAGTCTGCGGTGACAAGCATTCTCGGTACGTTCCATCGCTTCCTGCTCGCCAGCGTGAAGGGGTAGGTGATGGCGAACGACCTTCATTCCGCCCTCGTCACGTCGGTTTCGGCTTTGAGGGTGCAGTCCACCCGCATTCGCGTCGTCTCCGAAAATCTTGCCAATGCCAATTCCACGGCGACCACGGCTGGCGGCGATCCCTATGTGCGCAAAACGCTGAGCTTCAAAGAGGAGATTGATCGCGCGAGCGGCGCTGCTGTCGTTCGTGTGGATTCCATCGGCCGCGACGAGGCGCCGTTCAGGATCGAGCATGATCCGGGCCATCCGGCGGCGGACGCCGACGGCAATGTCAAATTGCCGAACGTCAATCCGCTGGTCGAGCTTGCGGACATGCGTGAGGCTCACCGCTCATACGAAGCCAACCTGCAGGTCGTCCGGCAAGTGCGTGAGATGGCGGGCGATCTCATTGATCTGTTGAAGGGCAGGTAATGATCGATCCGATTACCAGGATTGTATCGCCTGGCATCGCCCAGGTCGAAGGTCCGGCGCGGGCGCGTGGTCCTGCTGCGCCGGCTGAAGGCGGTGCGGTGGGGGCTGCGGACTTCACCAGCGTGCTCAGCAATGCGATCGCTGATGTCGCAAAGCAGTTGCGGCAGGCCGAGGCAGTGTCGATGGCCGGCATCAATGGCAAGGCGTCGATGCAGGACGTTGTCGAGCAGGTGATGGCGGCGGAGCAGAAGCTGCAGGCCTCGATTGCCGTGCGCGACAAGATTGTCGCTGCTTATCTCGAAATCAGCCGAATGGCGATCTGAGGCTTTGCAATAAACGGGAACATCTGAATGCGCGCCCTTGCAATCGCTGCTACCGGCATGACGGCTCAGCAGCTCAATGTCGAAGTCATTGCCAATAACGTCGCAAACATCAACACGACGAGTTTCAAGCGCTCGCGCGCGGAATTCGCAGATCTGCTCTATCAGGTGGAGCGGGCGGCAGGCACGCCGGCTGCGGCGGGGGCGGAGGTCGTTCCTGAGGGGGTTCGCGTTGGGCTCGGCGTGCGTTCGACGGCGATCCGCAATCTGCATTTGCAGGGCGCGCTCACGCAGACGGGAAATTCGCTGGATGTCGCCATCAATGGGCGAGGGTTCTTTCGGATTACCGGTCCGGACGGGGAGACGCTTTACACGCGGGCCGGTGCCTTCAACAAGAATGCCGTAGGGCAAATCGTTACGCCGGACGGCCTTGTCGTGCAGCCTGCAATGACTGTTCCGCCCGAGGCGAAGTCGATCGTGATCAACGACGCGGGACAGGTTTACGCTCAGATCGATGGTGAGGTGGAGCCTCGGCTGCTGGGGCAATTCTCGATGGTGACGTTCGTCAACGAGGTCGGTCTGGCGCCGTTGGGCGGTAACCTTTATCGGGAAACGGCTGCTTCGGGCGTGGCTACGGTCGGGGTTCCGGGGACGGACGGTTTCGGAACGATCAAGCAGGGTTATCTCGAGGGATCGAATGTGGACGCGGTCAAAGAGATCACTGAATTGATCTCGGCGCAGCGCGCCTACGAGATGAATTCGAAGGTCATACAGGCTGCTGATGAAATCATGAGCATCGTCAGCAAGGGGCTGCGCTAGGTGCTGCGATGCAGAAGGCTTTTTCGCGGCGCTTCCTGAGTGCGGGTGTCTGGTGGGTGGCGCGCATCAGCGCTGCAGTTGGGTGTTGTCCAGCCCATGACGGGGCGGGGGATCAGGCGCATGGGAACTGCAAGTCGTCTCGGCATTTTTGGGCTCGCGGTGCTTGTTGCTGCATCGCCGGTCACGGCTGGTGACCGTGCAACCTATTCATTCCCGGTACCAAGCGTGACGATCAATGCGGGAGACAAGCTCACCGATGAGCTTGTCGTCGAGCGTGACCTCGTTGCCAACTCGGTCGCCTTGAGAACCTATTTCACCGCGAAGGATCAGGTCGTCGGAAAGGTCGCCAAGCGCGTGATCAGGGCCGGCGCCGCCATTCCGATCAACGCTCTTCGTGAGGACTATGTCTTCAAGGAGGGCGAACGCGTCATGCTGGAATTTACCAGCGGCGGGCTCAGCATTTTCGGTGCCGGTCTGGCCATCCAGCCGGGCGTGATCGGCGAGCCAGTGCGGGTACGGAACATCGATACCGGCGTCGTGGTCACCGGCGTCGTCAAACCCAACGGCCGCGTAGCGGTTGAAGGGGGCTAGGGCATGTGGAGGCTACTGCTCTCGATAGTCCTGACGGTGGTGAGTACCGGCCTCGCAGCCGCGGATGTGCGGATCAAGGACATCACGTCGGTCCGGGGTGTGAGGTCGAACCAACTCGTCGGATATGGGCTTGTCGCCGGCCTCAAAGGGACCGGCGACAGCCTGCGGAGCGCGCCTTTTACCGAGCAATCAGTTACCTCCATGCTGGAACGCATGGGAGTCAATATTCGCGGGATGAATGCGCGAACGCGCAACATCGCAGCGGTGCTGGTTACCGCCGAATTGCCGGCGTTTGCGGTCCCGGGCAACCGGATCGATGTGACAGTCACCTCTCTCGGGGATGCTTCGTCTCTGGCCGGAGGTACGCTGATCATGACGCCGCTGCAGGCTGCGGACGAGCAAATCTACGCGGTGGCGCAGGGATCGGTCATGATCTCCGGCTTCGAGGCGCGAGGTCAGAACGAACGCGTCACTTTGGGCGTACCGACCGCCGGACGAATCTCCGGCGGCGCGCTTGTGGAGCGGGCGTGGCCGCGTCCGCAGCAGGCGGATCGCATCATGCACCTGGAGCTCAACAATCCGGACTTTTCGACCGCGATTGCGGTGGTGGATGCCGTGAATGCCTATACGCTGCGCCGTTTCAGAGCGCGCTTTGCACGCGAGAACGGTCCCAGCTCTGTTGCCATTGAGGTTCCGCGGGGGAGCTCTCCGTCGCGTTTTCTTGCAGAGATCGGTCAGCTTCAGGTGGAGCCTGACACGCCTGCGCGCATCATCGTCGATGAACGCACCGGCACCATCGTCATCAGCAGAAACGTGAAGGTCAGCAGGGTTGCCGTCACGCACGGGAACCTGACGGTCCGAGTTACGGAGACGCCTTCGGTTTCTCAGCCTGCGCCCTTCTCAAAGGGTAAGACTGTCGTTACCAACGACACGTCGGTTGTTGCGCAGCAAAGCAACGGAAATTTTGCAATGGTCGAAGGCGTCGACCTGCAGACGCTCGTCACCGGACTGAACAGAATGGGGCTGAAACCATCGGGAATCATTGCCATTCTCCAGGCGATCAAGTCAGCGGGCGCCTTGCAAGCTGAATTGGTTGTGCAATGAGCCGGTTGGCGACATCGGAGGCCGGAGCGCAATCGTGGCGTGCGAGATGTTGCGCGCTGGCTGCGGTGCCGTGCATCGCATTGCTCACTGCGACCTACGCTCTGGGAGCTTCGGGGACCAAAAAAAATACGGCGCCGCCCAAACCGATGGAGATCGTCAGCAATACCGCGACCAAATCGGGACCGCTGCGGGAACAAGAGCGGGCGGGAAGTCTGGCAGAGCAATTCTGCATATCCGTTCGGGATCAGGCAGCGGAAGCGCGCTACGCATTTCAAGCCGCGCAGCTCAAGGCTCTGGCGCAAGAGATCGATGTGCGCCTTGTGCGCCTCGAGCAGAGAAGCGCGGAACTTAAAGAGTGGATTGCAAGGCGCGAGGCGTTTTCCAACAAGGCCACGGAGCATCTGGTCGGCATCATTGCAGTGATGCGGCCCGAAGCGGCGTCGGCGCAGCTCATACGGCTGGATGCAGCTATCGCCGCCGCCATCCTCAGCAAGCTCGCTCCACGCGTTGCCAGCGCGATTCTCAACGAAATGCCGCCAGACAAGGCGGCTATGCTGACCACCGTCCTGGCGGCATCTGCCAATAACTCAGATGCCGGAGAAAAGCGGTGATCGCAGTTGATGTCTTATTCGCCCGGCACTTCGCGAGCCTCCATCTGCGCTGGATTGCGCCGGCGCGGATCTGCATTTGCGCGATGCTGGCGGCGCTTGCTGCCGGATGTGCGGCGCGGCCGTCGGAAATCGGCCGCGAGCCGGTGCTCAGTCCAGTCGGCTCGGGTATCGCCCGGCCGGCGCATGATCCGACTGCTGAGCTGAAGCGCGGATACGCGGCCGCGGTGGCTGCGCAGCCGATCTCCACCGGTTCGCTGTGGCGCGACAGGGCCGCCGATCTTTTCAGGGATCCACGGGCGCGTCACGTCGGCGACATTCTCACTGTCACGATCTCGATGAAGGATAAAGCTTCGCTCGACAACAAATCGAAGCGATCGCGCGATGCGACGAGAGGATTCGGGCTCGACATGAGCCATGATATCGATTGGAGCGCGTTCGTATCAGCCGGCAGCGCCAAGGTCGATACCGCCATCAAGTCCAACACATCGACGGATGGAAAGGGCGAAATCGCGCGTTCGGAGAACATTGATCTCAGAGTGGCGGCGGTCGTCACCGAGGTGCTTCCGAACGGCAGCCTGCTGATCCAGGGCTCGCAGGAGATTCGGGTCAACTACGAGCTACGCGTTCTGACGTTTACCGGCGTGGTGAGCATCACCGATATCAAGGCCGACAATACGATACCGCACGATCGGATCGCCGAAGTGCGGATGTCGTATGGCGGGCGCGGACGCAGCATGGAGGTGCAGCAACCGGCCTGGGGACAGCAGATCGTCGATCTCGTGTTTCCGTTCTGACGGTACGGCAACTGGGGGTATGGGGGTAGGATGGCGGGCGATTCGAAGGCCGAGGCGGACGGAGGGGGCAAAGGCTTCCTCATAGCCCTTGTCCTGACAGTCGTCATCGGGATGGGCGCCGGTGCTGCGTTTGCTTTGGCGATGTTGCCGAAGGGGGGCGGTCCGGAGAGCAAGGGTGAAGCACACGTGGTTGCCGCTCACGGTGCCGGGCAGGCCAAAAAGGCCCATTCTGCGGCGAAAGACGAGAAAGCGGCGCGAACCGAAAACGGGCTTGAGGAATTCATCGTTCCTCTCGCACCGGTGATCGTCAACGTCTCGGGCAAGGGCGACAAATGGCTTCGGATGGAGGGTTCCGTCGCTTTTTCCGCGCCGCCTGGAAGCGATAAGACGGTGCTGCTGGCGTACATGGTCGAAGATCTCGCCGGCTTCTTGCGGACGACCTCGTTGAAGCAGATCGAGTCGTCGGCCGGGTTGGAGTTCCTTCGAGACGACATATCGGAACTCGTCCGGCTGCGCTCGAAAGGCCGCGCCCGCCGGTTCATACTCACATCGCTGGTGGTTGAATGAAGCGCCTCCTGCTTGCGGCATTCTTCCTGCTGTTGTTTTCCGGCGCTGTGGATGCGCAGTCGATCAATCTTCGAGAGTTGATCCCGGATGCTCAGGGTACGACGAGCGGGCGGATCATTCAGTTGGTCGCATTGATCACCATTTTGTCGGTTGCGCCCGGCATCCTGGTGACGGTGACATGCTTCACCAGATTGATCATTGCGCTTTCCTTCCTGCGTTCGGGGCTGGGGTTGCCTTCGACACCGTCCAATATCGTGCTGGTCAGCCTGGCCCTGTTCATGACTGCATTCGTCATGGCGCCGACGTTCGATCGGATGTGGGCCGACGGCATGAAGCCGCTCATGGAAAATCAGATCGATGAGCAGGAGGCGTACCAGCGCATCACAAAGCCGTTGCGCGAGTTCATGCGGGCAAACGTCAGGGAGAAGGACCTTCGGCTGTTTGAGGACTTGACCCAAAGGCGGTCGCAATCGACGACGGTGGCCGCAGATGCGGGAGATTTGCGGATCCTGGTGCCGGCCTTTATGATCTCCGAGCTCAGACGGGGATTCGAGATCGGTTTCCTGATCCTATTGCCGTTTCTGGTCATTGACCTGGTGGTTGCGACGCTGGTGATGTCGATGGGCATGATGATGCTTCCACCGACGACAATATCGCTGCCATTCAAGATCCTGTTCTTCGTGCTGATTGATGGCTGGAACATACTTGTCGGTGGGCTGATCAGATCATTCGGATAGGGTGGCCATTGCATCGGCGCCGCGCCGCCTTCCAAGCGGAGGTGGTATCCGCATCTTAACGAGCGGTTAGAACTTTCTGTCGTACACGGCTTCGTCACAGCGATCTTGAGTATGACTCAAGGGCATCATGCCAATTCGCTGTACCGGCCGATCCGGTGTGTCCCAACAGTACATATTGAGCTAGATCTGGGGCATACACATGAACTCCATAAATACCAACTTCGCGGCGCTGACTGCGCTTGAGTCGCTTTCCAACACCAACAAGAACATGCTCGAGACGCAGAAGCGGATCTCGACCGGCTTCCGCGTGGCTGGTGCTGAGGATAATGCCGCCTACTGGTCGATGGCGACGACCATGCGGTCCGACAACAAGGCGCTTTCGACGGTTGCCGACGCCCTCGGGCTCGGCGCCGCCACGGTCGACGTTGCTTACACGGCAATGAACAGCGCGATCGAAGTCGTCTCCGACATGAAGGACAAGCTCGTTGCCGCGCAGCAGCCCGGCGTCGACCGCGCCAAGGTGCAGACGGAAATCGACGAGCTTCAGAACCAGCTCCGTTCGATCGCGGAGTCGGCGTCGTTTGCAGGCGAGAACTGGCTGTCCGTCGATACCGGCGGCACCGCCTACAGCGCGTCGGAAAGCATCGTCGCATCATTCAGCCGTACGTCAGGAATCAACGGCCAGCAGGTGACCGTTACGACGCTGTCGGTCGATGTCAGCGCGGCTTTCCTGTTCAATGCCAACACCGACGGCGCCGGTGGCGTGGCCGACAGCGGCACGGCAACAGCGGACGGGCTCGGAATCCTGGGGTCGGCGCGTCTGTCGATCGCTGATTCGGATACGGCTACCGTAGCGCGCGGCTCGATCGGCGCGGCGGGCACGATCGTGATCGCCAACTTCGATACCGCCAACGCAACTGTTGCGCCAGCCGAGATCGATATCTCGACTGCTTCAGACAGCGATATCGCGGACTATCTGCAGGCCGTCGATGCCGCGCTGACGGAAATGACGACCGCGGCCACCAATCTTGGTGCTTCCAAGAAGCGTATCGACATTCAGAATACGTTCGTGTCGAACCTGATGAGCGCCATGGACCGCGGCATTGCGGCTCTCGTCGACGCCGATATGAACAAGGAGTCGACCCGCTTGCAGGCGTTACAGGTGCAGCAGCAGCTCGGCATCCAGTCGCTGTCGATCGCCAACTCCTCGACTCAGAACATCCTGTCGCTGTTCAGGTAAGACGAAGCGGGCGTCCGGGCCGACCAGGCTCGGAGGCGCTAAGCCGTTCACGCGATTCAAAATTTTGGACCCGGGCGCTTCTTCGTGCCCGGGTTTTGGGGTATTATGTACTTTACAAAAGTTAGGTTATCGCGTACATTGGCTTCAGATCACAAGGATACTGAGCCATGGATAACCTCACTGATCCCATTTTCACCGACGCCGATGCCGCCCGCGCCTACCTAGAGAACATGCGCTGGCCGGAAGGTCCGGTTTGCCCCCATTGCGGTTCCGTCGAGGGCATTGTCGCTGTCGAGGGCAAGAAGAAGTCCCACCGTAAGGGCCTCTACTTCTGCAACGCCTGCCAAGGTCAGTTCACCGTCACGGTCGGCACCGTGCTTGAGCAGAGCCATGTGCCGCTGAACAAGTGGCTGATGGCCTTCTACCTGATGTGCGCCAGCAAGAAGGGCTATTCAGCCCACCAGCTTCACCGCACCCTCAAGGTCTCCTACAAGACCGCATGGTTCATGG
>JBFWYV010000180.1:0-10395 GCA_050186055.1 Hyphomicrobiaceae bacterium
CCGCGTCCGTCATGTCGAGCGTGGCCCAGACGGACGAAGGGCTCGCCTCCGGCGTCAACAACACGGCGAGCCGGATTGCGCAGCTTGCCGGCGTGGCGCTGGCCGCGGGCGTCGCGTCTTTCGCGTCGGGTTACGAAGTCGGCTGCGCAGTCGCCGCCGCGACCTCGATCGGCGGCGCGGTTGCAGCCTCGATGACCCTGACGCCGACCACGGCGAAAGCCGGCGATCCGGGAGGGACATAGAACGCTTGGAATTCAACCGGACCCGATATTTCCTGAACTCAGCATGTCCGGTCGGCTATTCCGCTGGCATCAGAATTTGAGTTGAAGCGAGAGCGTCGCCGTTCGGCCGGGGGCAGGAAGAGTGCCAAGTCCAAGCGCTGGCACATAGGCAACGTCGGTGATGTTATTGACGGCGAAACGGAGTTTTTTCGCGTCGTTGAATGCGAACGAGCCATACAGATCAAACAATCTGTAGTTGCCGGTTTGATAAGGACCAAGCAGAACCGGCATGAGCCCGATATGCTTGTCGGCGGCACCCACATAAGTCATGCGCCCTCCAACCGTAAGCTTTTGATCGAAGAGTCGGACTCCGCCATCCAGTGAGTATTTGATTTCTGGTGGAACGAAGAGGATGTTCGATTCGGCGTCATACGATGCGCCGTTGTAAGTGTATGTGGAGGCATAGTCGGCATTCAAAAAGCTAAATGCGCCGCCGATATAGAAGCTTCCAGTATCGTAGTTCGCATCGACCTCAACGCCCTTCATGGGCGTTGTGCCATCGAGGTTCACATGGGCTCCATATGAAACGGGCGTGCCGCTCGGTGTCAGGTCGATGGTACCTACGGCGATGTAGTCTTTCACTTCACGGTAAAAGCCGACCGCCTTCATGCGGAACTTGTCATCGGGTCGAAACACGCCATCGAAACTTAGGTTGATCCCAGCTTCCCAAGTCCTGGCCTGTTCAGGATCGATCCATGGGTTGGGAGCAAACCTCTGGCCGAATCCCCCAACATGTGTTCCTCCAAGGGCTGCTTCCATCAGCGTTGGTGGCCGGTAGCTTTGTGAGTAGGTGCCGAAGAGCTGCAGTCCCTTCGTAGGGGTTACCGCTATCTTCGCTGTTGGAGTCATTGCTCCGCCAGAGCGCTGCACATCTTGTTCGTAAACTGGATACGAAAATACGGTCTGGGTTTCCGTTCGATCAGAGCCGCAGATTTCGAATGGGGGGAACGGCACGGGTATGCAGGTGCCGGGAATAACAACTTCGACCTGCTTGGCTACCCGTTCGCCGAATATCGCAGTCGATGCGCTTACGCGATAGTAATCGTATCGAACGCCCCCGGATATGCTGAGCCAATCAGTTGGATCTATAGTAGCATTTACGAACCCGCTTACGATATCTCGCCTACCCCCGGGATTTGCTCCCTGATACCACCAAGCTTGATCCGGATCGGAGGTTATGTCAGCCCCCCTTGCGACCGTTTTTCCATCGTCTCTGAATGCCTCAAAGCCATAGTTGAGGGCTAACGGTGTCGGCAGGAGATTGAACCGACTGGTGTTTTCCAGACTCCCACCGAACGTGCCAAGAGAATAATCAACCGCCACCGCGCGCATGCTAGCGGTTCGCTGTGTGCGGCTTTCCTTATCCTGGACGTGATTGAACCAAAGCCGTCCCTTCATATCGATCAGTTCGTTCGCTGGCTTCCAGCCGAAGCTCGCGACGAGTGTATCGTTTGTGATATCCTGCAGATCGCTTTGGGTGAGTGTATCAGACCCTTGGCTGAACTCAGATTTATAGCGCAGCCAACTTAGCGTCACGTTAGTATCATCGGTCGGCTTGATTTCCGCTTTGAGCAAGCTGGACCAAGTCTCCGAGCCTGTCATGATCGGCTTTTCTAGCTCGCTTCCGCTTTCAATCTTATCGCGGCCATGCTTGCCGATCTCGTACTCTCCAAGCCGCTTGCGACTAATGCCGCCGAGAATCGAGAATCTGTCCGACAATCGTGCCGCGACAGATGCCGATCCTGAAAAGTCGTATTCATTGGTGCCTCGGGTGACGTCCAATTCACCACCGAACGACTTGCCAGGGGCAATAAGATCATCGGCTATGATCGTGCGGAAGTTGACATACCCACCCAAGGATGCGGCGCCACCCATGCCCGAGGTGCCACTCTTCTCAATATCAACCTCACGAATAAGCGCGGTATCGACGTAGGTGTAGCCGGTTGAGCCGTGGCCGTTGCGCTGGAAGTTTTGCCGAGCGCCGTCAATCATCATATTGATCCGCGTCTGGTCTTGGAGACCGCGGATGCTGACGTTGATACCTTGATTTTGTGAAGTGTCGGACGTCGCGAGCACGCCCGGAACGCTCGCAAACAGATCGCGTGCACTGCGCGTAGGATTGCTCTTTATCGCCTCGCTAGAAATGACGCTTATGCTGCTTGGCGTTTCGTAGACCCAATCTGGTGTTCCTTGATAGCCAGAGCCGGAAGCAGCGTTGCTCCCCCCTTGCACGTCGATCGTGTCGAGTGCAATCGCGCCGTCGACGGTGGCGGTCGCAGCATTGCCGGCACTGGGATCGCTGATCGTCGCCGTGTTCGTTGCGGTGAAGCTGAAGACGAGCCCGCTGCCGCTGAGCAGCCGGCTCAACGCGGCACTGCGCGTGAACTGGCCGTTCAACGCCGGAGCGGACTTGCCGGCCGTCAAGGACGCAGGATAGGCGAGCCGCACACCCGACTGCCGCGCGAAGGCCGTCAGCGCCGAGGTCAGCGATTGAGCCGGAATATTGAAATTGACGGCGGTCCCCTGGACGGCCGCAGGCTGCTGGGCCTGGGCGCGCGGCATTTCCGTCAGAATGACGACAGCGGTCGTCGCCAGCAATAACGCACGCAGTGATCGATACGCCCCACACACTCTCGACATGTGATCCCCTGTCTTCGATCTTCCGACGAGGGATCATGGCCAGTGCGCTGAAATCGTCCCTCACTGGCTAAGACCGGATTCTTGAAGAAAATCCTCAACAATTGCCCGAAGAAATTTTCAACATCGACCTATGCCTCTGAGATCACTGTGAAATAGTTGGACAAACGGCGGATGCGGATCGGCAGGCCGGCGGCCAGAGCATCGATCGACTCGTTCGGCGTGCGGAGGTCGAGCACGGCATTGACGCGGAGGGTTTTCACGCTGGCGTCCTGAATGACGATCCAGCCCTTGTGATGGGCACGAAGCGCCGCGATGACATCCTGCAGCTCCATGCCCTCGGCGATCAGCATTCCGGTTTTCCAGGCGAGCGCCGCGTTAGAATCCTGCTCGACGACGGGACCGAGCCGACCGCTGCGGGTGACGACGACCTTGTGCCCTTGCGAGAGGACGATGCCGTTCGACGGCGAGCCGGCCGTAGACTGCACGCGAACGGAGTGCTCCGTCGCGCAGACGCTGACCCGGCCGTCCGCCAGGTTGCAGTCGACATCGAAGGCTGTTCCGAGCGCCGACACCATCGTGCCGCGTGCCTTGACCTCGAAAGGTCGCGTCGCGTTCGGGGCGACCTCGAAATAAGCCTGTCCTTCGTCCAGCAGCACGCGCCGGACAGCCGGCGAGAAGTCCAGGTTCAGCGCCGACATGGCATTGAGCGTGACGCGCGTGCCGTCGAGCAGATCGAACGCGCGGATTTCGCCCACGGCGGTCGAATAGTCCGCCATCAACGGCCGGAGCGCTCCGCTGGCCCACAGGGCGCCCGCCGTGCCGGCACCGACCCCGGCGATCCCGCCCAGCACCGCGCGACGGGAAATGCCGGGCTTCGTCCGCCGGCCAGGACGGATCAAGCCCGCCTCGGGATCCCAGTGCAGATCGGAGGCATCGCTCCAGAGCGACTCGGCTTCCGCCGCGGCCGCCTCATGCTCGGCGCTCTGCGCGCGCCATGCCGCAAAGGCTGCCCGGTCCTGCTTGCGCGCCTCGCCAGAGTGGAGACGAACGATCCACTCCAGGGCCTCGTCTGACAGCGCCCTGGGCGGATGGCCCGGTCTCGGTCCGTCGTGTGTCACAGGGTCAGAGCCCGATCGTTGCTCACAGCCAATGTCCGGGTTCCGAAGATCGCCATACCTCGATGCCGGTGTCCCGGGCGTGCTTCGGAAGCGATAGAATCACACGCGTGCCTCCCGTCTCTATAGACGGGTTCGCAGCGCAAAACCCTCAATGGATGGAGGAAAGTTTTCAGTTGGCGTCGTCGTCGCGCATCAGGTCGCGACAGTGGAGCAGCGCCCGCACCACGTGCTTGTGGACCATGCTGGTGGAAATGCCGAGAGATCGCGCGATCTCCGCGTGCGTCCGGCCTTCGATCTTGTTCATGACGAAGGCTTTTTGACAGGCGGGGGGAAGCTCGTTCAGCAGCACCGCCAGCCGGGCAATGCGCTGCCGGCGATGCAGTGCGGAGGTCGGATCTTCGGTCAGCGCAAGCGCCGACAACTCCTCGACGTCCACGCGATACGACCATTCGGTCGCCTGCCGGGCCGTAAAATCGACGGCGGCGTTGCGCGCCGCCGTGAACAGGTAGGCCTTTGGGTGCTCGATCGTGGCGGCCTGGGCGGACCGCCCTGCCAGGCGCAGGTAGGCGTTCTGCACCACCTCCTCGCCATTCTCCCTGTCACCGACCAGACGCGACGCATACCGGACGACATCCGTGTGGTAGCGGCGGAACAAGTCTGCAAGCAAACTGTGGATGCTATCGGCCATCGAACGCCTCAACATGATCGATAGGATCACGACTGTCCATGACAGCGCAACGTATCATCAGGGCGTTATCCCATTCATAAAAAGCACGCAATACCAATGATTTGGATGCGTTCTAAACGTGACGGTCGCGGCGGCGCCAGAAACTATACTCCGTCAGTAGACTTACATGTTGATATTGCTGAGATTTGCATGCCGCGGGCGGGCACGACGAAGTGGTGAGGAAGCTTCGCACATCGTGCGCTGCTGCGTTGCAGGACTGCAACGCAATGGTGGGCACGGAGCCGATCGAGGTCGTTGGCTCTGGTCATTTCAATCACAGAGCCGAATCGATCGCAACGGCCGCCGCGGTAAGAGCGCCAAGATGTTTGACGGCGAACTCCGCATCGGTCATGGCCTCGCGCTGCCATGTCAGGGTCAGCGCGCCGACGGGCTGCTGCCCTTCGTGAAGCGCAATCGCGGCGCCGACGCGATTGTCGGCGATTCCCTGCTGCGCCCGTCGCTTTGCCCATCCGCGCCTTCGTATGACGGCGAGCTCCCGCACCAACCGCCGCGGCGAAATTCCATACCGGGAGAGAGACCAGAGATCGCCGTCGGCCAGCGTCTCGACAACCTCCAGGACGGTCGCATCGTCATTGGCCGCAAGCCAGGCAAGGCCGCTGGCCGATGCGAATATGTTCAGTTCGGAATCGATCGGCATGCCGGGGTTGTTCCCGAACGGGCTCATGCCGTGCGTGGTCTCGATGATGCGCATTCTGCCCGCGATGTAGTAGTGGAGCCCGACCGGCCAGCCGACCGAGCGCGTGAGCACGATCATGTGAGGGCGGGCGGCGTCGAGCAGACGCGCCATCCGTGGCGCCTCCTTCTGCTTGAGCGTCAGCGGCGTGGCGATATTCGAGCGATACATGCGGTCCGTCAGGCCGCGGCGAATATAGCCGCGTTCGGCAAGCGTCACCAGCAGCCGCCTGAGCGTGCTCTTCGACAGCCCGGTCGACAAATGCAGCGCATGCAGACTGCTCGCACCATTCTCTCCCAGACGTTCGAGGATATCCAGGGCTCGGTGAACGGCACGCGTATGTTTGAGGTCGCCGGACGACATCGCATCTGGACTTCCGGAATGCCACCAGGTGGCACCAACGTCGCGCGAATGTTGCCTGAAAGCGGCGGCCGGGACAAGGGTAGAGCGAACGGCCGCAGCAGCGCCGAAGGATGTTGCCGAAGGTCGGCGCCGCGAACCAGGGAGGAACAAATGAACCGCTCGATACTCGCAGCAATCGCCGGACTGCTCGTCGTCTCGCCCGTACAGGCGCAGGACGTGAGCTTCGAGGGCAAGACGATCAACATCATAATCAACTTCCCGGCCGGCGGCTCCACCGACATCCTGTTGCGCAGCCTGGTTCCGGCCATCGAAGCGCATATTCCGGGCAAGCCGAAGATCGTCGTCGAAAACAAGCCCGGCGCGGGCGGCCTGGTCGCCGCCAACTACTTTTACAATCAGGTCAAGCCCGACGGTCTCACGATCGGCTTCCTGACCGGCATCGGCACCTCCGGCATCGTCGGGCTGCCGCGCGTCAAATTCGATCCAACCAGAATGCGGTGGCTGGCGGCGCTGCCGCAGACGCAGATTCTGGTCGCCCGGACCGATCTCGGAATCAAGGAGGCAAAGGATATCGCAACGCCGGCCAAGCAGATCGTGCACGCCATTACCGGCCCGAATTCCTCCGCAACCGTGCTGACCAAGCTGTTTTATGGAATGGCCGGCGTACCCCACAAGCTCGTCGCGGGCTATCGCGGCCAGGCCGATACGATCCTCGCGCTGCAACGCGGCGAGGTGAATGCATCCGACATGGGCATTACGATCTACCTCGCCAAAGCCAAAGATATGAAATCCACGATGGGGCTTTCGGGCGTCCTCCAGCGTGGCATGTTGAAGGACAACGGCGAGTTCGTGCGCCATCGGTTGCTGCCGGATATCCCGACAGCCGTCGAGGCCATCCGCGCGCTCGCGCCGGCGAAGCTGAGCTCGACCGATTTCAAGGCCTACAAGATCGTGATCGGCACGTTCAACGTGCAGTTCGGCTTTCAACTTCCGCCCAAGACCGACGAGAAGATCGTCCGGTCGCTGCGCAAGGCGATCATCGCCGCGCTTGGCTCCGGCCAGGCCAAGCAGGCGGCAATGAAATCCGCCGGCTTCGACTACGACTACATCGACGGCGCGGCAGCGGAGAAAGAGCTGGCCCTGCTGAGTGCAGAGGTGAAGCAGGACCCGGCGGTCAAGCAGTTGCTGACGAACCTGATGTCGGCGAAGTAGGGGAGATTTCCGGACTTGCGTTCGCCGAACTTCCTTCTGATCATCACCGATCAGCATCGACGCGATCACCTCGGCTGCTACGGGCACCCGGTGCTGAAGACGCCGAATATCGATGCGCTTGCAACGGCCGGCGTTCGCTTCGATCGGTTCTATGTCACGACCCCCGTATGCATGCCGAACCGGGCGGCGCTGATGACCGGCCGCATGCCGTCGGTCAACGGCGTGCGTCACAACGGTATCCCGCTGTCGCGCAACGCGACGACGTTCGTCGAGCTGCTGCGGGCTGCCGGCTACCGGACTGCGCTGATCGGAAAGAGCCATCTGCAGACCCAGACCGGCCGCCCGCCCCGCACGCGTGACGAGCCCGTTGCGGCGTCACATCGCGCGCCGCCGCCGGAGTTCGCCGAGGCGCGCAAGAATCTCTATGCGGACGGCGCCTACGACCAGGAGTTGCCTGCGCACTGGCAACAGCCGGATGCCAAGGTCGACACGCCGTTCTACGGTTTCGATCACGTCGAGCTGCACAAGATGAACGGGACGAAGCCGAGCGGAACGTATCGGCAGTGGCTGCTGGAGCGCTGCAACGACCCCGATCGGCTTTTCGGCCCTGAGAATCAGCTTCCCGGCAACACCTGCACGGTACCGCAGGCTTGGCGTACGGCCGTTCCCGTCGAGCTATATGCCTCTACCTTTGTTGCTGATCGGGCTGAGGCATGGCTGGCAAGCATTGCAGGCGGCGACCGTCCGTTCTTCCTCCAGGCGTCGTTCCTGGAGCCGCACCATCCCTTCACGCCTCCTGGTCGGTACTGGGATATGTACAGGCCAGAGGACATGCCGGTGCCGCGAGCTTTCGAAACCAACACGTGGACGCCGCCGCCGCATGTTCGCGCGCTGCTCGATGCGCATCGGCGCGGCGAGCCCATCACCGATCACATCATGGCGCACGGCATCGGCCGCAAGGAAGCGCTTGAGGCCCGGGCTCTGACATGCGGGGCGATTGCACTAATCGACGATTGTGTCGGCCGCATCGTGCGTGCGCTCGAGCGGCATGGACTGAGCGAGAATACCGTCGTCATCTTCACCAGCGACCACGGCGAGCATCTGGGAGATCACCGCTTGCTGCTCAAGGGCCTGGCCCACTACGACGAGCTGCTGCGCGTGCCTTTCATCTGGTCGGAAGGCGGTCGGACCGGGAAAACCACGCAGGCGCTGTCGCAGACCATCGATCTGCCCGCCACGATCCTCGATCGGGCAGGGCTGCAACCGTTCAACGGTCTGCAGGGCCGCAGCTTCCTGCACTGCCTCGATGATGCGGCTGCGCCTCATCGCAGCGATGTTCTGGTCGAAGATGAGAACCAGCGCCACGTCGAAGGCCTCGGCAACAAGCCGCGCGAGCGAACGCTTGTCACGGACCGCTGGCGCCTGTCCGTATTCGAAGGCCATGACTGGGGCGAGCTATACGATTTGGCGGCCGACCCCGACGAATTCGTCAACCTTTGGGACGATGAGGCCTGCAGCGCAATTCGCTGCGAGCTGCAGTCGCGGCTCGCCAAGGCGATGCTGCGGGCATGCGACCGCTCCCCCGCTCCACTGCATCAGGCATAGCGGCGGCACAGGCTGGGTCATGACCGGCGCGGTCGGGGCCGTGCCATCCGATCGCCGCCGTTATGTGATTGCTCTGAGGTGCGATACGGAACGAGTGCTGCATGACCGAACCGCCATTGACGCTTGCCGATCCGGAGCGCGCCCGTGCAGACGCTGAGCGGCTGTTCGACGTCGTGAGCATATCGCTGGCCGCCGTATTGCCACGCTCGGCAGACATACGTCACATCGGCGCGACGGCCGTGCCCGGTTGCCTTACGAAAGGCGATCTCGACGTCGTCGTTCGTGTTCCTGCGGCGGACTTCGACGCGGCCGATGCGCTGCTGGCATCGAGATTCGCACGCAACGAAGGCTCGGTCCGCACCGATGCCTTCTCGGCGTTCGAGGATGCCGGCTGCCATCCCCATCTCGGCATCCAGCTTGTGGCCGTGGACGGGCCGCTGGACGAATTTCACCGCTTCGTCGAGGCGCTGCTGAAGTCTTCGGCGCTTGTCGATGAATACAATACGCTGAAGCGGCGTTATGTCGGCGTGGAGATGGAGACCTACAGGGCCGCCAAGGGCGCGTTCGTGGAGAAAGTGCTGGCGACCTTGGCCGCGCGCCGGTCTCCGGATCGGAAGAGAAAGGACAAGCAGATGGACTACAAGCCTCACGGATACACATCCGCCGCGCCCTATCTGATCGTCGATGGCGCAAAAGCTACCATGGACTTCCTGGTGCAGGCGTTCGATGCCGAGCCGCTTCGCCAGATTCCCGGCGAGGGCGGGAGGCTCAGACACGCCGAGGCCAGGATCGGCGATACCGTCGTGATGCTTGCCGATCCGGCCGAGGGTTGGCCGGCTGTGCCCGCCCACGTGCACGTTTATGTCCCCGACGTAGACGCGACCTACGCCCGCGCGGTCGCGGCCGGCGCCGAATCCGTGCAAGTCCCCGCACAGAAGGACGACCCGGACAAGCGCGGCGGGGTCCGCGATGCAGGCGGCACGACATGGTGGATCGCAACCCAGCTTGGAGCCTCGCCGTGATCGAAGGATCTTGCCATTGCGGCGCGGCGCGCTGGCGCTTCGAAGGCACACCTGGGTCCGCCACGTCCTGCAACTGCACGGTGTGCCGGCGCTATGGCGTACTCTGGGCCTATGACTACGAAGGTGAGGGGATCAAGACCTCGGGCCAGACCAAGGCATATGTGCGCGGCGCCGGTATCGAGTTCCATTTCTGTGCGGAATGCGGATGCGTCTCGCATTGGCGCGGCCGCGGGCCTGATGAGCACGGGCGCCGGCGCATCGCCGTCAATCTGAGGCTTGCGGAGCCGAATACGGTTGCCGGCATCCCGATCGAGCATTTCGACGGACTCGAAAGCTTCGACGACCTCGGGCAGGACGGCAGATGCGTCAGGGATATGTGGTTCTGATGCACGCGGCGAGGCCGGATCGAGGCGTTTTGCCTATTGTCCCGGCACAATGACCGCGGGAACTCTCCGTCATATGGAGGCGCCTGCGTTGCAACGCGTACGTCATCCGGCACATCACCAGGTCACGCCTGCCTTGATCATGAAGGTGCGGCCGGGAAGCGGATAGGCATTGTAGGCGCCCGGCGTGAATGCGCTCGCGACCGCATAGTCGTAATAGTCCACGTCGAACAGATTGGCCACGCCCACCGACCAGTCGAGCCGGTCGAACTTGCCGCCGAGCTGCATATCGACCGTCGTATAGGCCGGGATGAGCGGCTGAAAATTCGCCTCGTCGTTGTCCATGCGGC